>CASFXG010000030.1 GCA_949298635.1 uncultured Coriobacteriaceae bacterium
TCGCGGCTGCTACTTCGTGAAGAAGGGCAAGGAGCTCGAGGCCCTGCGCGAGGCCATGTTCAAGAACGGCGCGCTCGACCACCGCATCCCCGGCATGCCCGCCGCCAAGATCGCCGAGCTCGCCGGCATCGAGGTGCCTGCCAAGACGAAGATCCTCATCGCCGAGGTCACCTCGACCGACCCCATGAAGGAAGAGTTCAGCCACGAGAAGCTCTCCCCCGTGCTCGCCATGTACCACGCGAAGGACTTCCAGGAGGCTGTGGACAAGGCCGAGCACCTCGTGCTCGCCGGCGGCCCGGGTCACACCGCGTCGCTCTACGTGCACCCGGCTGAGAAGGACAAGATCTCGCTCTTCGAGCAGACCATGAAGGCCTGCCGCATCGTGATCAACACGCCCTCCAGCCAGGGCGGCATCGGCGACCTCTACAACTTCGCCATGAAGCCGTCGCTCACGCTGGGCTGCGGCTCCTGGGGTGGCAACTCCGTCTCCGAGAACGTTGGGGTGAAGCACTTGCTGAACATCAAGTCCGTCGCGGAGCGCCGCGAGAACATGCTGTGGTTCCGCGCTCCCGAGAAGGTTTACTTCAAGAAGGGCTGCACGCCCGTCGCGCTCGACGAGATCGGCCGCGTCATGGGCAAGAAGCGTGCCTTCATCGTGACCGACCAATTCCTGTACAAGAACGGCAACTGCCGTGCCATCGAGGCCAAGCTCGATGAGATGGGCGTCGCGCACGACTGCTTCTACGACATCCAGCCCGACCCGCGCCTGCAGGACGCCGAGCGCGGCGTCGAGCGCATGCGCCTCTTCGAGCCCGACGTCATCATCGCCGTCGGCGGCGGTTCCGCCATGGACGCCGGCAAGATCATGTGGCTCATGTACGAGCATCCCGAGGCGAACTTCGAGGATATGGCCATGGACTTCATGGATATCCGCAAGCGCGTCTACACCTTCCCCGAGATGGGCAAGAAGGCCTACTTCGTCGCCGTCCCGACCTCTTCGGGCACCGGCTCCGAGGTGACGCCGTTCGCCATCATCACCGATGCCGAGACCGGCATCAAGTGGCCGATCGCCGACTACGCGCTGCTGCCGAACATGGCGATCGTCGACGTCGACAACGCCATGACCGCGCCGAAGGGCCTCACCTGCGCCTCCGGTATCGACGTCATGACGCACGCCATCGAGTCCTTCGTCTCGATCATGAGCTCCGACTACACCAAGGGCCTCTCCATGCGCGCCGCGAAGCTCGTCTTCGAGAACCTGCCGGCAGCCTACGAGAAGGGTGCCTCGGACCCGCACGCCCGCGAGGAGATGCACAACGCCTCCTGCCTCGCCGGCATGGCCTTCGCGAACGCCTTCCTCGGCGTGAACCACTCCATGGCCCACAAGCTCGGCGCCTTCCATCACCTGCCCCACGGCCTGGCCAACGCGGTCATCCTCACCCGCGTCATGCGCTACAACGCGGCCGAGAAGCCGGTCAAGATGGGCACGTTCTCGCAGTACCAGTATCCGCACGCGCTGCATGACTACGCCGAGATGGGCCGTTACTGCGGCTGCACTGGCAAGGACGACGCCGAGGTGTTCGAGAACTTCATCAAGAAGCTCGAGGACCTTATGGAGACCATCGGCATCAAGAAGACCATCGCCGAGTACGGCGTCGACGAGAAGTACTTCCTCGACACCCTCGACGAGATGAGCGAGCAGGCCTTCAACGACCAGTGCACCGGCGCCAACCCGCGCTACCCGCTCATTTCCGAGATCAAGGAGCTGTACCTCGACGCCTACTACGGCCGCGAGCCCCAGTCCTACGAGGCGTAACTAGCGCTGGCACCTAAGCGTGCCCTTCGCTCACCTAATGCAGAGCGCCGTTCGCCTCGTTCGCGGACGGCGCTCTGTGCCAATGGGTACCATGGAACTAGGTTCACCCAAAGAAAGGATGGTATCGCTATGATCCTCCCCGATTCCAAGATCGAAATCGCCCGCCGCGGCAACAAGGTCGTCTACGACCTGGGCGATAAGATCGCGAAGGTCTTCAATGAGACCAAGCCCGTCTCCGACGTCTTCAACGAGGCACTGAACCTCGCGCGCATCAACGAGTGCGGCATCCGCAGCCCGCGTGCGCTCGAAGTGACACAGCTCGAGGGCGAAGAGGCCGGCTGGGCGCTCATCACCACCAAGGTTCCCGGCGTGACCCTCGCCGAGAAGATCGAAGCCGAGCCCCAGCGCTTCGGCGAGTACCTCGAGCAGTTCGTCGACCTGCAGATTGAGATCCACAGCTACTCTTCGCCCCTTTTGAACCTCCAGGGGCCGAAGTACGCCCGCATGATCAACAGCCTCGAGGCTATCAACGCCACGACCCGCTACAACCTGCTCGAGCGCCTCGACGGCCTCAAGAAGGGCGCAAGCGTGTGCCACGGCGACTTCAACCCCTCGAACGTGATCGTGGGCGAAGACGGCACGCTCTCCGTGTGCGACTGGGCGCATGCCACCCAGGGTGCCGCTGCCGCCGACGTCGCGATGACCTACCTGCTCTTCTCGCTCAACAGCAAGGAGCAGGCCGAGGCGTACCTCGACGTGTACTGCGAGCGCGCCGACATGCCCAAGCAGGTCGTGCGCCAGTGGCTGCCCGTCATCGCCGCCTCCGAGCTCGCGCGCGGTCGCAAGGTGAACGAGGAGTTCCTCATGAGCTGGATCGACGTCTTCGATTACCAGTAGGCACGGCTCTCCATCGAACCGATTGACGTAGCCCCCGGGGATGCACATGCGTCCCCGGGGGCTTTGCAGTGTGTAAATTTACCCCAGGGACTTTTTTACATTGCGCTGTGAATGAGCCTTTGGCACGTTGCGAGTACCGGACAATGTAAAAAAGTCCCTGGGGTAATTTTACACACGGAAGAGCCAGCAGGCGATGGTGCCGGCGTGGCAGACGATGCGCGCGGGGTCCGTCTCGATGACGTTCGAGATTCCCAGATCGGCGAGCAGCGGAACGCGGGCATGGTCAAGTTCCCAACGCATGCCCTGCTCGGATACCTCGGTGCCATCGGCGCTCAGCGGCACGAACGAGAAGCGCGCCCCAGGGGCACCGGTGATCGCCCATTCCATTCCCGCTTGCAAAATGCGACCCTCAAAGCCGTCTTCAATCCATTCGACGCCATAGGGCCAGGTCGCAAGGCGGCCTAAGACCGCAAGGGCATGATCTGGGTTGCCGCCAGATAGGCACGTGACGCGAAGCGGAGCACCAGGGTAGCGAGCAGCCACCTCGGAAAGTGCAAGGCCGAGGTCGGTATCGTCCTTATGCGGGTTGTAACGCACGACGTCGAAGGGTGCGCGCTCCCCCGCCCGCGCCATCGCTTCCGCCTTACGCACCAACTCCGCGCCGGCCTCGCTCACGGAGTCGGCGTCGGCGCAGAAGAGGTCGCAGGAGAGCCCGGCGCCGAGCAACGCGTCGAGCCCGCGGTCGACCGCGACGATGCAGCCGCAGCCCACCGACGCGCGGCACAGGGTCTCGGCGCTCGAGCGCTCGGGCGACCCGCCCACGAGCAATACGGGAAGATGACTCAAAACGACCCCGTCCCCAAATGAGTCAAATGAGTCATCGAGAGCTCGGTGAACTCGTCGACGGGCACGTCGGCGAGAGCGAAGACCTCCTCGCGTGTGCCCCGGCCGTGCGGGTCGTAGATCCCGACGGTGCGGTACCCCGCGCCACGCGTGCTCTTCAGGCCGAACGGCGCGTCCTCGAAGACCCACACCTCGCCATGCGGCGGCTCTTCCACGCCGGCAAACTCACACGCGCGCGCGAGCGCGAGGTTGTAGACGTCGGGGAAGTCCTTCGAACGCCCCGCCATCTCGGTCGTTACGATGACCGGGAAGAAACGCTCGAAGTCGTTCGCCGCAAGCCCGGCGCGCACGAGGTGCTCAGGCGTCGACGTCGCAATCGCGCAGACGATGCCCGCCTGCTGCGCCTCCTCAAGAAACGCCCGCACGCCGACGCGCGCGCGGATGTTCGTGCGATACTCCTCGAGCAGCATGGCATCCAAGCGCGCAAACACCGCCTCACCGGATTCGCCCACGCCCCATTCCTCGTGGTACGCCTTGCACTCGTCCTCAACGGAGAGCGATTCGAACTTCGCGAAGTCGTCGGAGGTGAGATCCAGGCCGTAGCTCGCGAGGAGCTTGGGCTGAATATCGAGCCACATGCCCATCGAGTCAATGAGCGTGCCGTCGCAATCGAAGATGAAGATCTGGGGCGCTGCCATGAAAGCCTCTCCTAACATGATGAACATCAGACCGGATGGATTCTATCATGTAATGATGGCCACGTCCGCGTACCGTGTTCTATGCCCGTTGTCAAGTTCGCACGCCCACGAACTAATCCCTACCGTCCCTCGTCTCGATGGTCCACGAACGTGCCCAGGGTGGTATCCTAACCATGTCCAGGTTCCACCTGCGTCTCGCTCGTGGAACGCAACCAATCGTCACGTTCAGGCGCCCGGAACCCGCGACATCTGCCTATGAGACGGCGGCCCTCGCAGGCCGCCAGGACGATTGGAAGTGCACGTGACCATGAGTGACACCTCGAACGCCGCAGCTCAGACGGGCAACTCGAACACCACCGCGCAGGAGCCCTGCCTCATCATCACGGAGAACGACCGCTACCTCTTCGCATCCGGCACCTGGAACCGCAGCTGGGAGAAGCTCGGGAGCCACCCGGATGTGCAGAACGGCGCGCATGGCTGGCACTTCGCCGTGTGGGCACCCGGCGTGAGAAGCGTCCATGTCACCGGCCCCTTCAACAACTGGGATACCTGGGCGTGCCCACTCTCCCCGCTCGATTCGAGCGGCATCTGGCAGGGATTCGTCGCCGGGCTTTCCGAAGGCGAGCAGTATAAGTACGTCATTGAAACCAACGATGGCACGCTGCTATACAAGGCGGATCCGTACGGCTTCTATGCGGAAGAGGTGCCCGGCACCGCGTCGCGCCTCTACGAGATCACCGGCTACGCTTGGGGCGACGACGAGTGGCTCGAGCACCGTCGCACGCACCCGCACATGACCCAGCCCCTCAACATCTACGAGGTGCACCTGGGTTCCTGGAAGCGCCACGGCAACGAGCCACAGGGCGAACCCGGCCCGGACGGCACCTATCCCGGCCCCGGTGACCCCTTCCCCGCGCAGCGCGGCACGTTCTACACCTACGACGACCTCTCCGTGGAGCTCGTGGACTACGTGCGCTCCATGGGGTACACCCACATCGAAGTCATGCCCGTCATGGAACACCCCTTCGACGGCTCCTGGGGCTACCAGGGCACCGGTTACTACGCAGCGACCTCGCGCTACGGCGAACCGAAGCGGTTCATGCACTTCGTCAACGCTTGCCACCAAGCGGGCATCGGCGTCATCCTCGACTGGGTACCGGGCGGCTTCTGCGCGAACGCCGAGGGCCTCGCCACTTTCAACGGCGCGATGCTCTACGAACGCGAGATCCATCCCAACTGGGGAACGCACAAGTTCGACTTCGGTCGTGGCGAGGTGCGGAGCTTCCTCATCTCGAACGCGCTCTTCTGGCTCGAGATGTTCCATGCCGACGGCATCCGCATGGACGGCGTCTCGAGCATGCTCTACCTCAACTTCGGCGTGGACGATCCCTCCCAGAAGAAGTTCAACAAATACGGCGACGAGGGCGACCTCGATGCTATCAGCTTCATCCAACAGGTGAACACCACCGTTAGTAGCGAGTTCCCAGACGTCATGATGATCGCCGAGGAATCGACCGCCTGGCCGGGCGTCACCCTGCCGCCGAGCAAGGACGGCCTCGGCTTCCATTACAAGTGGGACATGGGCTGGATGAACGACACCCTGCGCTACATGCAGACCGACTTCCCCTGGCGCCCGGGCAACCACGGCATGCTCACGTTCACGTTCATGTACGCCTTCAGCGAGAACTTCATCATGCCGCTTTCCCACGACGAGGTCGTGAACGGCAAGTGCTCGCTCATCGGCCGCATGCCCGGCGACTGGTGGCGCCAGTTCGCAGGGCTGCGCACCCTCGCCCTCTACCAGGCGGCGCATCCCGGTGCGCAGCTCAATTTCATGGGCAACGAGATCGCCCAGGGCATCGAATGGCGCTACTACGAGTCCATCGAATGGAACCTCGCCGAAGACCTCGACACGAACGCGCGCCATCGCGAGTTCATCCGCGCCCTCAACCACCTCTACCGCGACGAGCCCGCCTTCTGGGAGCACGCCTACACCGAGGAGGGGCTCCAGTGGATCGACGCGGACAACTCCGAGCAGTCCATCATTTCCTTCATCCGTCGCGGCAACGACCCGGCCGACGACCTCGTGATCATCATCAACTTCGATCCCGCCTCCTATGAGTCCTTCCACGTGGGCGTGCCCACGGAAGGCGAATGGAAGGTCATCTTCAATTCGGACGATTCGGAATTCGGCGGCAGCAACTTCACGGACAACATAAGCTACATGAGCGTGCCCTACTCTTGGAACGGGCTCGACAACCAGATCACTGTCGCGCTGCCCGGCCTTGCCGGCCTCGTGCTGAAGCGCCAGGGACCGAGCTCCTTCGTGGCTCCGAAGCCGAAGCGGCGCCGCGCGAAGCACGCGGTCGACCCCATCGCCGACCCATCGCAAAGACCGGAGACCCCAAAGGTGAGGAAACCCGCCGCGAAGAAGCAGACGAAGCCCGCCGCAAAGAAGGCGGCACCCAAGAAGTCATCCACCCCAAAGACGGATCGCAAGGCCGTCGAAGGATGAGATAGCCATGCAGGCGCGCGGAGCGAATACCCCGCGCACCAGGTAGAAAGGATTGTATGAACGCGATTTTCGAAAGCAAAGAGGAGTTCAAGGAGCTCTACCTATCGTCGGTCACATCGCTTTCCGGCAAACCCTTCGAAACCACGAGCGACATCGACCGCTTCCAGGCGCTCGTGAAGCTCGTGGCGAGCAAGGCGCGCGCCGTCCAGACCGACACCGAGAAGCGCGTGCACGATGCCGGCCAGAAGCGCGTGTACTACTTCTCCATCGAGTTCCTCATCGGGCGTTTGCTCGATAACTATCTGTTGAACTTCGGCGTGCGCGACCTCGTGGCGGAGGCCCTCGAGGAGCTGGGTTCGAACCTCGAGACGCTCGAGGAGTACGAAAGCGACCCGGCGCTTGGCAACGGCGGCCTGGGACGCCTCGCCGCGTGCTTCCTCGACTCCATGGCACACGAGGGAATCGCCGGCTACGGCAACGGCATGCGCTACCGCTACGGCCTTTTCAAGCAGGAAATCGAGAACGGTGCCCAGCACGAGACCACCGACGACTGGCTCGTCCACGGATATCCCTGGGAGGTGCGCCGCCAGGACAAGGCCGTGCGCATCGGCTTCGGCGGGCACGTAGTGGGCGTCGAGGAAAACGGTCGCATGGTGTATCACACCGAGGGCACCGATGACGTGCTCGCCGTACCCTACGACATCCCCGTGGTAGGCTTCGGCGGGAACACGGTGAACAAGCTCCGCGTGTGGAGCGCCGAGCCTGTCGAGGAGGAATTCGACCTCGATGCCTTCAACGCCGGCGACTACGCGAAGGCTCAGGCGCATCGCGCCGAGGCGGAGGCGATCAGCGCCATCCTCTACCCCAACGACGCCGGCGAGCACGGGCGGCTCCTGCGCCTCAAGCAGGAGTACCTCTTCGTCGCCGCGGGGTTGAACTCCGTGCTCGACACGTTCCGCCAAGAGCATGGCAACGACTGGAAGCTCCTGCCGAAGTACGTCGCCATCCACACAAACGACACCCACCCCGCCATGTGCGGGCCTGAGCTCATGCGCGTGCTCATCGACGAGGAGCACCTCGAGTGGGACGAGGCATGGGACATCACCACGAAAACCATCTCCTACACGAATCACACGATTCTGCCCGAGGCACTCGAGAAGTGGCCCATCTCCACGTTCTCGAAGCTCCTGCCCCGCGTGTACCAGATCATCGACGAGATCAGCCGCCGTTACAACGCCGCGTTCGACCGCACGCAAGACGGCTGGCAGGAGCGCCTGCGCCAGACCGCGATCCTGTGGGACGGCGAGGTGCGCATGGCAAACCTCTCGGTCATCTGCAGCCACTCGGTGAACGGCGTGGCGAAGCTCCACACCGACATCCTCGAGCGCGAGACCCTGAAGGACTTCTACGCCCTCACGCCGCAGAAGTTCAACAACAAGACGAACGGCATCTCGCACCGCCGCTTCCTCGCGGAGGCGAACCCGACCTATGCCAAGCTCATCACCGAGGCGATCGGCGATGGCTGGCTCGACGACGCCTCGGAGCTCGCCAAACTCGAAGCCTTCGAGGGCGACGCGAGCTTCCTCGAGCGTGTGGGCGAGGCGAAGCGCGCGAACAAGGTGCGCCTCGCGGCGTACGTGAAGCGCGAGTGCGGTCTCACCATCGACCCGAACTCCATCTTCGACGTCCAGGTGAAGCGCTTCCATGCCTACAAGCGCCAGCTCCTGAACATCTTCAAGGTGATGGACATCTATAACCGCCGCCTCGCCGACCCGAACTTCCGCGTGGCACCCACCACGTTCATCTTCTCGGGCAAGGCGGCCTCGAGCTACACCTTTGCCAAGGAGACGATCCGCCTCATTAACTCGGTCGCCAGCGTCGTCAACAACGACCCGCGCGTGAACGAGGTCATGAAGGTGTGCTTCATCCCCAACTTCCGCGTCTCGAACGCCCAGCTCATCTACCCCGCCGCCGAGATCTCCGAGCAGATCTCCACGGCCGGCATGGAGGCGTCGGGCACCTCGAACATGAAGCTCATGATGAACGGTGCCCTCACACTCGGCACGATGGACGGCGCGAACATCGAGATCGTGAACCTCGCCGGCGCCGAGAACGAGAAGATCTTCGGCCTCACCGCACCCGAGGTGGACGAGCTCCGCGCGAGCGGCATGCACTTCGCCTGGGATATGTACAACAACGACCCGGTGCGTCTGGGCCGCGTGATCGACGAGCTCACCGACGACACGTTCTCCGCCCTTTCCGGCGACTTCGAGAGCATCTTCAACGAGCTCATGAACGGCAACGACCATGACCTCGTCATGAAGGACTTCGCGTCCTACGTGGCGGCGTGGGAGGAGCTCACCCAGAGCTACTCCGATCACATGGACTGGAACCGCAGGGCGCTCCACAACACGGCGAGCTCTGGCTGGTTCTCGAGCGACCGTACCATCCGCGAATACCGCGACGAGATCTGGGGAGCGTGATGTAAGGACAGGCGACGGACGTTGTGGCAGCTACCCGGGTGCTTCCCGGGCTAGAAAGGTTATACAGCACGGAATCTGAAGGGAACACACGATGAGCAAGAAGGAATGCATCGCCATGCTCCTCGCAGGAGGGCAAGGTTCGAGGCTCGGGGCGCTCACATCGAAGATCGCGAAGCCCGCGGTCTCGTTCGGCGGAAAGTACCGCATCATCGACTTCACGCTGTCGAACTGCGCGAACTCCGGCATCGACACGGTGGGCGTGCTTACCCAGTACCGTCCCTATCAGCTGCACGCCTACCTGGGCTCGGGCAGCGCGTGGGATCTGGACGAGAAGGGTGCGGGCGTGTCGATCCTGCCGCCCTACGCCACGCAGGAAGGCGGCGCGTGGTACGCCGGCACAGCCGACGCCGTGACCCAGAACCTCGACTACATCAAGAGCCATGACCCGGAGTACGTCCTCATCCTCTCCGGCGACGCCCTCTACCGCATGGACTACCGCGCTATGCTCGATTCGCATATCGAGAACAATGCGGACCTCACCATCGCCGTCATGCCGGTGCCCTGGGAGGAGGCGAGCCGCTTCGGCATTCTCACCGCCGAGGAGGACGGCCGCATCACGAAGTTCACCGAGAAACCCGAGAAGCCCGATTCGAACCTCGCTTCCATGGGCATCTACATCTTCACCGCCGACTTCCTCATCAAGGCGCTCGAGGACGACGCGATCGACCAGCGCTCGAGCCACGACTTCGGCGGCGACATCATCCCGAACGCGCTCGCCGACGGCAAGCGCCTCTTCGTCCATGAGTTCCACGGCTTCTGGCGCGACGTCGGCACCATCGCGAGCTACCACGAGACCTCAATGGACCTGCTCGGCCAGAACCCCGCGTTCGACCTCTTCGACAACGCAAAGCCCGTCATGTCGAACGACGCGACGCGCCCGCCGCACTACATCGGGCCCGACGGCCGCGTGGACGACTGCCTCATCTCGAACGGTTGCCGCATTCTGGGCACCGTGCGCCATTCGATCATCTCCACCGACGCCTACGTGGGCGAGCGCGCCGTCGTCGAAGATTCCGTGCTGCTGCCCGGCGCCGTGGTGAAGAGCGGCGCGTATGTGAGCCGCGCCATCTTGGGCGAGAACGCCGTCGTAGAGGAGGGCGTGAAGCTCGGCTCCGTCGACACCACGAAGGATACGGCCGTCGTCGGAAACGACGTCGTCATCGGGAAGGGGGAATGAACCGATGATCAACCAGAAGGCCATCGGCTATATCACCGCTAACTATTCGGGCACGGAGAAGAGCGTGCTCGTGGAGAACCGCTCCATCGCTTCCGTGCCGTTCATGGGTCGCTATCGCCTGATCGACTTCCCGCTCTCCAACATGGCGAACGCCGGCATCAAGACCGTGGGTCTCGTGCTGCCCGGCAACTGGCGCTCCATCCTGGACCACGTGGGCCACGGCAAGGACTGGATGCTCGACCGCAAAAAGGGCGGGCTCTTCCCCGTTCCGGGCAACCCCTACGGCACCACGAAGCAGGGCATGCGGTTCCTGCTGCGCGACATCATCTCCAACAAGGAGCTCTTCGAGCGCTCCGAGGCGCCCTACGTAGTCATGATGGCGTCGAACATCATCTTCAACCTCGAGCTCGACGAGATCATCGACGCGCACGAGCGCTCCGGTGCCGGCGTCACCATGGTCTATGTGCACGCCGAGCGCAAGCACACGGATTGCTCGCGCCTCATCATCGGCGACCGCGGCCGCGTGCAGAAGGTCGAGCCGGGCTGCGAGTACGGTGACAACAAGTTCATCGACTGCTTCGTGATCAACCGCGACGTGCTCCTGCAAATCATCGATCGCTACCAGAGCGCCGACTACCTCGACATCTTCGAGGCGATTGCCGGCGACTTCGGCCTCATCGACGTGTGCAGCTACGAGTTCAAGGGCTACGCGATCGGCATCTTCAACGAGAAGACGTACTACGACCGCAGCATGGAGCTGCGCGACCCGCTCTTCGCCGACCAGCTCTTCCGCAAGGATCGCCCGATCATGACGAAGGCGCACGACGCGCCGCCGGCGAAGTACTTCACCGGCAGCCATGCGACGAACTCGCTCATCTCCGCCGGCTGCGAGATCCAGGGCACGGTGCGCGGCTCTATCCTCGCGCGCGGCGTCATCGTGGAGAGCGGCGCGAGCGTCACGAACAGCATCATCATGCAGTCCTGTGTGATTAAGAGCGGTGCCCGCGTGGAGAACGCCATCCTCGACAAGGGCAACACGGTGCCCGCGAACACCGAGCTGCGCGGCACGCCCGACGCGATCCTCGTCGTCGGCAAGAACCAGATGCTCTAAGTTGGCATCGAACGCGGCAACTTCGCTACAATGAAACCGCCGTCCGGGCATCCGGGCGGCGGTTTTGGAACGGCACCGGCGCACAGGGCGCAAAACGCGCGCGATGCATGCCAGGCCGTTCGACATTCGATATACCGAGGGGGTACCCATGGCAGGAAAGAAGATGCAGATCGTCCTCGCTTCGGCGGAGGCGGCACCCTTCGTGAAGACGGGCGGCCTGGGCGATGTCGCAGGATCGCTGCCGCGCGCGCTCGTGGAGGCGGGCGCCGAGGTCATCGTGATGGTGCCGAAGTACGGCAGCATCGCCGAGGAATATAAGAGCCGCATGGAGCATATGTGCGACTTCTACGTGAGCCTGGGATGGCGCAACGAGTACTGCGGGCTGGAGCGGCTCGACCAAGACGGGGTGATCTACCTCTTCGTCGATAACGAGCACTATTTCAACCGCAGCTATCCGTACGGCTTCTTCGACGACGGCGAGCGCTTCGCGTTCTTCTCGAAGGCCATCTGCGAGAGCCTCCAGCACCTGCCCGAGGGCTTCGAGTGCGACGTGCTGCACTGCAACGACTGGCACACCGCCCTCGCGCCCGTGTTCTTGCGCGAGTTCTACCAGGGGTTGCCGCTCTACGAGCGCGTGAAGACGGTGTTCTCGATCCACAACATCGCCTTCCAGGGACAGTACTCCGATACCATCCTGAACGACATCCTGGGGCTCGCACACATCCCAGCCGCGGCCGGCCAGCTGCGTTGCGACGACCGCTCCATCAACTACATGATGGGCGCGCTGCACTATGCAGATGCCATCACCACGGTGAGCCCGAGCTACGCTTGGGAGATTCAGACGCCTGAGTATGGCGAGGGGCTCGACGGCATCCTGCGCGACCGCTCAAGCATCCTCTCCGGCATCCTGAACGGCATCGACACGGACGCGTGGAACCCCGCGACCGACCCCATGATCACGGCGAACTACAGCCTCTCCGACATGTCCGGCAAGGCCGCGTGCAAGCGCGCCCTGCAGGAGGAGCTCGGGCTCGAGGTGCGCGACGATCGCCCGCTCATGGTCATGGTCACGCGCCTCACACGCCAGAAGGGTATGGACCTCGTCACCTACGCGCTCGACCGCATCCTCTCGGGCGGCGTGCAGGTCGCCGTGCTCGGCACGGGCGACTACGAGGAGCCGATGCGCTACTTCGCCAACAAGTACCCCGGTACGTGCGCCGCGCGCATCACGTTCGACAATGCCCTCTCCCACCGCATGTACGCCGGCGCGGATCTGTTCCTCATGCCGTCGCTCTTCGAGCCGTGCGGCCTGTCGCAGATGATTGCCATGCGCTACGGCACCCTGCCCGTGGTGCGCGAGACGGGCGGCCTCCGCGACACCGTGCAGCCCTACAACCAATTCACCGGCGAGGGCACGGGTTTCACATTCGCAAACTTCAACGGCGAGGAGATGGGCGACGCCGTCTTCCGCGGCGCGCGCCTGTTCTGGGATGATCGCGCCGGCTTCGATGCGCTCGTGAAAAACGCCATGTCGAGCGACTTCTCGTGGGAGAAGTCCGCACGCGCCTACATGGAGCTCTTCTGCAGGCTGCATCCGGAGATCGAGGTCGCGCCGGTGGCGAGCGTCGAGGCAGACGCCGCGCCCAAGTCGAAGGCCGAGCCCGAGCCGAAGCCGGAAGCTGCGCCCACGCCCGAGCCGAAGCCGGAAGCTGTGCCCGCGCCCGAGCCGAAGCCCGAACCGAAAGTCGCTCCCGCGCCTGAACCCAAGGTGGAAGCCGCACCCGCCGTACAGCCGGATGCGGAGCCCGCAGTAAAGCCCGCTGCGAAGAAGCCTGCAGCCAAGCGCACGACGACGAAGACGACCACTGCCAAGGCCACGGCAACCAAGGCCACGGCTACGAAGTCCAAGACGACGACGGCGAAGACGTCCACGGCGAAGTCGGCTGCCGCCAAGACCACCGCAAAGAAGGCGACGACGAAGGCCACTACGACGAAGGCCGCTGCCCCGAAGGCGACCGCTGCAAAGGCAAACGCGTCCAAGGCGGCTCAGGACGAAAAACCCGCAGCCGCACCGACGCCCGCCGCAAAGGCAACCACGGCAACGAAGAAGGCGACTGCAGCCAAGAAGCCGGCGGCCACTGCGAAGGCCTCCTCAACGGCCGCGAACGCGGATGAGAAGCCGAAGGCGACGACCACCCGTAAGACCACGCGCAAGCGCTCATAATCCCGAGCCAACGCTTGCGTTCTAGCTAACGCGCGCAGGCGCATCGACACATCTTACGCAACACGATCGGGCGGGAACCGAACGGTTTCCGCCCGATTGCGTTTTTGTCCGGCCGCTTAGCTATAATCAAGGCGTACCGAGCCGTCTGTTCCGCAAGCTTACGCCTGCATCAAGGGGGTTTATCATGTTCTGCTCCGGTTGTGGAAAAGAGCTTCCCGATAACACGTCCTTTTGCCCGTATTGCGGCGCCTCGCTCTCATCGCGCGCAGACGATCCCTCGCCCATCGATGCCCCCGAACCCGAGCCATTGCCTCAAGAAGAGCCGTCTACAGGCAACGCTTCGAGCACGTCCGCGGACGCGGGCGTAGCCGGCAAAGCAGGGACGGTTCCGCCGCCCGTCACGCCAAACGCTACCGCCACGCAACCCGCCGCGGTGCCGCCCGCGAATGACAACATCGCCATCGCGGCACTTGTCTGCGGCATCGTCGGCCTCTTCTTCAGCCCGTCCATCATCGTGGGCATCGCGCTCGGCATCATCGCCATCATGCTCGCCTCTTCGTACGCGAAAGCAGGCGGTACGAGCATCATGGCGCGCATCGGCAAGGTCTGCGGCATCATCGACCTCGCCCTCTCTGCCATCCTATTCATCCTGCTCATGACCGTGGGCTGCTCCGTCTTCTCGTTTATCGGGAGCACCACGGCTTCGCAAACGACCTCGTCCATCTCGGTCGATGATGCAGCCGACGACGATGCCGCACAGGACATGAACACGAGCTCGGGAGGGCTTGTCAGCTCGGACGACCGCGAGACCGTTGAGCTTTCCTATGACGAAGAGCAAGATCTTAACGCCCAGGTCAGCGCCTATCTCGACCCCATCATGGCACAAGAGAACGAAGGGCTTGATGAGCTCGCCGCATCCGTAGACGATGAATTCAAAGAGGTCTTCGGCTTCGGTCTTGACGAGACCGGCGTGGGAGCGCGAGCGTACCTGCTGTGGCGTCTTCAAGGCATGTCTTGGGAGATTTCGAGCGTCGAAGCCTACTCCAACGGAACCGCGGTAGTGAACGTCACGCTCAACTCCTGCTATAGAAGAGATGTGCAGAGCGCGTTTGATTACCTCATGGATGTCTACATCGAGCGCGGCGGCGACATCCACGATCCCGAAAAGGTGGGACAGGTGCTTGAGGCATCTCAGGAGATGTTCTATAACAACGACGTTCCTGACTTGAGCGGCGTCGACACGACTGCGGTCGCCTTCAAGTTCGTACAGGCAGGCGATGGGTCGTATCTGCCCCTATGGAATTCCTGGGACTATGAACTGAGCTCCACCTTCGCGCCGTTTGACGCCGATACCATGGACCTCGTCCTCGAGGATGAGGAGCTCTGCTTTGCCTATGAAATGTATCCCTCCGAGGAATACGCAGACCCCTACCTCGACGGCATCATCTAAAACACGCGTTGCATGTGAGACTTTGGCACCAGGTTTCTAAGTCCCACTGCATTTGGAGACGGGCTTTCCGCTCATTACCTGATGACGTCGACATATTCCGCCACTTTTTCGGATTCGACGAGGAAATGTGGCGGAAAATGTCGACGTCGCGCGTTCAATCGGGCACACGTGGGACTCTGGCACCTGGTCTTATAGTGCCACCCCGCATCGGTGAGACCGTGAGGCTCGACATGCCCCTCTCGCTCCCTTCTCGCGGCACCGAAGAATCCCGCACTTGCTATACTATTTGGGTTTCGTTTAGATGCATTTCGCGATGCGATAGATCGGACGCCCATGAACTTCATACATAACAGCCGCGAGCTCGCCTATCGCTCGCCCTTCGGCGCCGTCGAGGCGGGAAGCGCGGCCGAGCTCTCCGTGCATGCCGAGGATGTCCCGGTGCATGTCCTCACCATCGAGTTGCGCGTCTGGGTCGACGGGCGCGGCGAGACCATAATCCCCCTCGAGCACCGCGCCGACGGCATTTTCACCTGCACGCTCACCTGTACCGAGCCGGCACTCATGTGGTACCGCTTCAACATCACCGTGGAAGCTCCCGATAGCACGCGCCGCCTCTACCTGGGCGCCCCGGAAGGCAAGACCGGCGGCGTGGGACAGGTGTACACGTACGCGGACTGCCCGTCGTTCCAGATCACCGTCTTCCAACCCCGCAAGGTTCGTCCCACCTGGTACGAACAGGGCATGGTCTACCAGATCTTCCCCGACCGCTATCGGCGCGACCCCGCGTGGCGCGAGCGCTGCGAACGGGCACTCGTCGAGCATCCCACCAAGGGCGTGCCACGGCGCATCGTGGAGGATTGGAACGAACCGCCCGTCTACGACCGCAACGAGGACGGCTCCATCGCGAGCTGGGACATGTACGGGGGCTCGCTCAAGGGTATCACGGCCGACCTCGACCGCCTCGCCGAGATGGGCTTCACCGTGCTCTATCTGAACCCCATCTTCGCGGCGGCGAGCAACCATCGCTATGATACGGCTGACTACCTCAAAATCGACCCGATGCTCGGCACCGAGGAGGATTTCCGAGAGCTCTGCCGCGAGGCAGAAGCTCGTGGCATATCCATCATCCTTGACGGCGTGTTCAACCACACGGGCGACGACTCCGTCTACTTCAACCGCTACGGCACCTACCCCGAGCCGGGCGCCTGGGCGGGCGAGGAATCGCGCTGGCGCGACGCGTACCGCTTCAACGCGGACGGCAGCTACGCCTGCTGGTGGGGCATCGGCAACATGCCCGACCTCAACCTCATGTCGCCTACCGTGCGCAAGCTCATCGCCGGTGAGCACGGTGTGATCCGCCACTGGACACAGGCAGGCGCGCGTGGTTGGCGCCTCGATGTGGCCGATGAGCTCACCGAGCAGATCATCACCGATATCCGCGACGTGCTTTTGGACGAGAAACCCGACGCGGTGCTCATCGGCGAGGTCTGGGAGGACGCGTCCAACAAGATCAGCTACGGCATGCCGCGCCACTACCTTCTGGGCTACGAGCTCGACGCCGCCATGAACTACCCCTTCCGTTCCATGGTGCTCGATTTCCTCCTCGACGCGATTCCCGCTGCGGAAGCGGCAGACCGCATCGAAGCGCTCGCGGAGAACTACCCGCCCGAAGCGCTTCGCTGCAGCCTCAATCTGCTCGGCAGCCATGACCGCCCGCGCATCGCATCCGTGCTCGGCGGGGGTCCCGACGAATCGCAGCTGCCCGAGGAGGAGCGCGGACGCTGGCGGCTCTCACCCGAGGCAATGGGGCTCGCGAAGAGCCGCTTCTGGCTCGCCACGCTCATGCAGATGACGTTCCCTGGCGTGCCGTCCATCTACTATGGCGATGAATACTGCCTGGAAGGGCTCTCCGACCCCGGTAACCGCCGCACTATGCCGCTCGAGGAAGACATCCGCGACCGCGACATGGCCGACATCATCCGCAACGCCTCCGCGATTCGCCGGGCGCTACCGTTTTTGGTCGACGGGGATATCCGCGCCTGGGCGCCGGAGGGCAGCGAGGGCGATGTGCTCGCCTACACACGCCGCGGCGCAGACGGCCAGGCGGCGACCGTGCTCATCAACCGCAGCCGCTACGACTGCCGCACGGTGCGCATCCCCGCTGAAGCCTCCTGCGCAACCGACGTGGTCTCGGGCACGAAGCTCAAGGTCGCAGACGATGGGATGGTCGAGGTCTTCCTCTGGCCCCTCGGTTCGGCGGTGGCGTACTTCCACGAGGAGGAGCGGCTGCAGCTCGCGCTCGAGCCGGGTGCCGGCGTCGTATGCCACATCACCTCCGTGCCCACCGAGAACGGCACGGCGGGCACGCTCGGCGAGCCTTCTCTCCGCTTCATCGACCACCTCGCGGCAATGGGTATGCGGTACTGGCAGATCCTGCCCGTGAACCCCGTCGACGCGTTCGGATCGCCCTATTCCGGCCCCTCGGCCTTCGCCGGTAACATCGTGCTGCTGCCTCAGTCCGAGGATGAGCTGCGCGGCGCATACGCCGCTTGGCGGGCGGACGGCGGCGAACAGGACGGCGGGTTCCGCGCGTTTTGCGAGGAAAACGCCGCGTGGCTCGACCCGTATTGTGCCTACATGGCCGTTAAGGCGTACATGAGCGGTGCGGCGCGGGTGCAGTGGCCCGAGGCGTTCAGCCACTTCGACGTCGCCCTACTCGCCGATCCACGTATTGCCGAAGAAGCCCGCGTGCAAGCCTATCTCCAGTACCGCTTCGACCTTGCATGGCGCGAGGTCGCCGCATACGCACACGAGCGCGGTATCGCAATCATCGGCGACGTGCCCATGTACGTTTCAGACGATTCAGCGGATGTCTGGGCGAAACCCGAACTCTTCAACCTCGATGTCCATGGGCGGCCGGTCGAGGTCGCCGGCGCACCGGCAGATGGCTTCGCGCCCGAAGGCCAAGTTTGGGGCAACCCCACTTATCGTTGGGATCGCATGCGCGAGACGGACTTCGCGTGGTGGCGCGAGCGGCTTGCGCGCGCCTGCTCACTCTACGACTACGTGCGCCTCGACCATTTCCTGGGGTTCCATAACTACTTCAGCATCCCCGCCGGTGAACCCGGTAGCTCAGGGCGCTGGCTCGCCGGCCCCGGCATCGAGCTCTTCCAGTCTGCGGCGGAAGACCTGGGTCATCTGCCGTTCATCGCAGAGGACCTGGGCGTGCTCACCCCGGGCGTCCGCGCGCTCATGGCGACCTGCGGCTTCCCCGGCATGGACGTGCTCGAGTTCTCCGATTATGACGTGCGCCAGGGTTTACATCCAGCGCCGGGCAAGGTGTTTTACACCTCGACGCACGACACTTCGACGCTCGCCGGCTTCTGCACGCGCGCGTTCGCAGAGGGTGACGAGGTTGAAGGCACGGAGGTGGCGAAGGGCCTTGTGCGCGAGGCGCTCGAGAGCGATGCCTCCGTGGTCATGATGCCGCTGCAAGATGTGCTCGGCCTGGGCGACGACGCACGCATTAACACCCCCGGTACGATCGAGGCGAACTGGAGCTGGCAGGCATGCGAGGCAGACATCGAGGCTGCCGAGGCATCGTTTGCCGAGCTCATGCGCGATACGGGGCGCGGCGCGAAGTGATGCGGCGACCCGTCGCGCACACGAGCAGTATCCAGACGTTGCTCCATCGCGCCGCATGCATGGTTGGCGGAAAACCTGTTCGAACCTTGCTTGCGGCGCGATTTGGGGTACAGTACCCTGTGGCGAACCAATAGGCATGCGAGGAGATATCAATATGGCACGCTATGATTACCGCTGCACCTCGTGCGGCAGCGTCTTCGAAGTCGAACACGCGATGACGGAGCATCCGGACATCGCCTGCCCCACCTGCGGATCGGCAGCGGAAAAGGTGTTCAGCGCAAGCGGCATCAAGTTCGTGGGCAGCGGCTTCTACAATACCGACCAACGCGGCGGTAGCTCCTCGACGGAAGCGACAAGCGGCTCGGGCGAAAGCTCTAGTTCGAGCACGGCCGAGGGTTCCAACCACAGCTGCGAGAACTGCCCGCACAAGCAGTAAGCGTAGAAGCATCCCGGCGGGGCGGCGGGCAGGCAGCCCCTACCAACTACGTCCGAACGAGCCGGGCGCAGAAGTGCCCGTCATAGGCACCGAGGGCTGGGATGGTCTGGAACATCCCGCGTGCATCCTCGTGTTCGCGCACATATGCCGTAGCATCCTCGAAGCCGGGAAGTGCGAAGACGGGAGCTGAGGAGACGGGCGCGAGTTCAAACGCCCTCCCCGCCTCGCTTGCGAGGAACGATTCGACCACACCTTCATTCTCCTGGCGCAGCACAGAACAGGTCGCGAAGACGAGCTGGCCACCAGGCTTCACCCGCTCAGCTGCACTCGACAACAGCGCGAGCTGGAGTGTGGGAAGCGTCTCATCAACATCCTCCGGCAAGAGCCTCCAGGGGATCTCGGGGTGACGACGCATGGTGCCCGTTCCCGAGCAGGGGGCGTCGACGAAGACGCACTCGAAGAGCCGTCGTCCCCCCACCTGTTCATCAATGCACGCAAGCGACCGATCGAGGTCGCAGCCATCACCGGTCACGCAGCGCACCGAACCTGCCAGACCCGCGCGCTCGAGACGGCGGCGGTTGAGTCGCGACTTCTTTTTCGAAAGCTCGAGCGCGATCGCTTCGCGCGTCATTCCGAAGCGCTCAGCCTGCGCCGCCATGATGAACGTCTTGGTACCGCGACCAGCTCCAACTTCGAGGCACGAACCGGGCATGGTCGCCGCAGAGGCGATGACCTGTGCATTGAGGTCGCATACCGCAACGCCCCCACGTCTGAGGAGGTCTGTTCCCACCAGCCGCGCCGCCGGCATGTCCAGAGCCGCGCCAGGAAGCCGCGCGATGGATCCGCTGGAAGCATGCGGCGCGGCGCCCCCTCCTTCGACCTCGACATCGCGCGCGTTTCCGACGAGGACAGAAAGCTCTTCCTCAGCGGCCTCGTCGAGCGGGTTCATATGGACGGAAACGCCCGCCGGCTCGAGCTCCGCGTCGACTGCATCCCGTGCCGCGGTGAAGCCGCGGGAGCGCACCATCTCTTCGACGAGCCATACCGGCAGGCCGCCCTGGCGCGCGAGAGCCACCAGACGGCGTTCCTCGGGCTCACCCACGTCTCCTGCCTCGAGGTAGTACGCGCGGTTCTCGGCGATGCGACGCAGCACGAAGTTCGCAAAACCCGCAGCGCTCTTTGCGCGCGTCCGTACAAGCTCCACGCCCTGGCTCACCGCCGCGCGCGGCTCCGTTCCCAGATATACGAGCTCGAAAGCCGCGATGCGCAGGGCATTCCGGATGCGCGCGTTCATGCGGCCGGGCTTATCGCAGTAAGCGTCGATAAGATCGTCGAGACAGCCGTAGCTCGCTACGACGCCCAGTACGAGCCGCATCGCAAGACCTGCGTCGCGCCGCTCGAGAGCATGCACGTTCGGTGAGGCGTCAAGCGCGTCGCGTGCATAGGCGGCGGTTTCCTCCAGCTCGAGCAAGATGTCGAGGGCGACCCGACGCGCCGGTGAGAGCTCCGTCATGCAAGCCGCTCCCACGTGCCCATGCGCTCGCGCAAGCCGGCAGCCCATGCCGCCGCCTCCATGGCGCGCTTGCCATCGGGCTTGAGATCGGTGACTTCGAAGACGCCGTCAGCGCAAGCAAGGTACAGGCGCTTGCCTTTGACCTCGAACGTCGCAGAACCGGCGGCGGACATGTCCGGTGTCACCGTCGCCGCGAGCACGCGCACGAGCCTGCCGCCGATGACGCAGCGGGCAGGCGCAGCATCTGAGGACGCGAGCACGCGCAGCGTGTTATCGCGCGCCGACGCCGCGGGGTCGAGGAGCATCTCGGCTTTCGCGATCTTCGCGGCATGTGTGACGAGCGCTTCGTCCTGCACCTGCCAGGTGGCCGTACCGTCGACGATAGCGGGCAGCGTGCGCACCAGAAGCTCGCCGCCCAGGCTTGCGAGCTCTGCGGTGAGCTCGTCTGCCGTCTTGCCTGCAACCGAGCACGACACCTGGGCACAGTAGTCGCCCGTATCGACGCCCTCCCCAATCCGCATGATCGACACGCCAGTCGCATCGTCGCCGGCGAGGATCGAGCGCTGAATGGGCGCGGCGCCGCGCCACCGGGGCAGCAGGCTCGCGTGTACGTTCACGCAGCCCGCAGGCGCCATGGTGAGCACATCCGTAGGCAAGATGCAGCCGAAAGCGGCGACGCAGAACACGTCGGCCTGCTGCGCACGGAGCTCGTCTTGCACCTCCGGCGTCATGCGCGAGGTCTCGAGCACGGAAAGCCCCAGCTCCAATGCGGCAACCTTCACCGGCGAGGGTTCGAGCTTCTTGCCGCGCGAGCGCACGGCATCGGGGCGTGTCACGACGAGCGCAACGTCGTAGGCAGCGGCGAGCGCTTTGAGCGAGGGAACGGCGAAGCTCGGCGTCCCCATGAACACGACGCGCATGGGCTCCTCCTAGTTCGTCTCGCCGGGCATGGCGCCGCGCGCACGGGCATCTTGGTAGTCACGCATGGCGTGCACGCGCTGCATGGGCTCCAGGCGCTCGAACATCGTGATGCCGTGCAGGTGGTCTATCTCGTGCTGGAGGCACACGCAAAACAGGTCGCCCTCGGCCTCATAGCGCATGAGGTTCGCATCGAGGTCGTACGCTTCCACCACCACGCGATCCGGCCGCTTGATCTCGCAGCTGATGCCGGGGATGGAGAGGCAGCCCTCGGAAAACGGGACGAGGCGATCCGACTGCTCGACGATCACGGGATTCACGAGAACGATCGGGTCGTAGGTCTCGCGGGAGTCGTATTCGGTATCGATGATCACGAGCTGGATGAGCTCGCCCACCTGCGGAGCGGCAAGGCCGCAACCACTGCTCTCGAACATCTCTTCCTTCATGCGTTCCGCCAACGCGCGCACCTCGGGGGTGATCTCTTCGATGGGAGCGCATTCCTGGCGCAGACGCGGGTCGGGCGAGATGACGATGCCGTTGATTTCCATATCGCTATCCTTTCGCAGGACTCATATGCCGAACGTACCTATTGTATCCGCTCGATGGCAGGCTATACACGTGCTTGTTCGGGGATGACCCAATTGGCGACAGGTGCGTTTCGGGACACACGGCACGGGCGCGGGGCGGCCCCGGGGGGGGCGTAAAATTACCCCAGGGGTTATTTTACATCTAGGGCA
>CASFXG010000031.1 GCA_949298635.1 uncultured Coriobacteriaceae bacterium
CCGGAAGCTAAGCCCCCGAGCGCCGATAGTACTGCGGGGAGAGCCCGTGGGAGGGCAGGGCGCCGCTGACCGGTGGACGGCACCGAGCCGTGCACGAAAACATGAAAGCCTTTGGGAAACCAAAGGCTTTTTTGTTATCTCGACATTCTTCGACGATAATGAGTTCCATGATTACCGTATTCCTTATTGGAAATATCGCTTCTGGAAAGTCGAGTGCCGCACATTACCTGGAATTGCGGGGTGCGTATCGCATCGACCTCGACCATGAGTGCAAGGCGCTCTATGTTCCCGGTTCTTCGCTCGTGCGGGATATCGCTCGCATCTTCGGTGATGACGTACTCGATGACCGCGGTGGCATTTGCTCTCATGCTCTTGCTCGGCATGCGTTTTCCGACGCCGCCTCGACCGCACGTCTCGAGGCGATTGTGTATCCTGCGCTTATCGAGCGATTGAAAGAGCTCCTTGCATCTCTTGAGGCTCGGTTGGACGCCGCCGCGCTCGTCATTGTCGAGGTTTCGGCACCTACTTCTTTTATGAATGCCTTTTCCCTTGCTGACGAAGTCCTTGCAATCGTAGCCCCGTTCGACGTGCGTCGCGACCGTGCGCTTCTTCGTGGTATGTCGGCAGCCGACTTCGAGGCTCGTGCCGCGATTCAGCCGAGCGAAGACACGTTGCGTTCGCTTGCCACAGCTGTTATTGAAAACACTGGAACGGAACTGGAGCTCCATCGTGCGCTCGATGCATGGGTGGCAAGTGTCTGTTCGGAACCCCGTGCGATCGGCGGCGCCCATGCTTAAGCGTCTCCATTGTGCCGGATGGCTGCGCTTTATCGCGCTTGTTCCCGCCCTGGTGTTCTGCCTTATATCGATGGTGTATTCCTATGCCCCTGCGGCGTTGGTTAAGCCGCTCTTCCCCCTCGAGTATGAGGAGCATATCCAAGCCGCTGCCGAGCAATACAAGGTCGATCCGTATCTTATTGCGGCGATTATCGAGAGCGAGTCGAATTGGAACCCGAGGGCTCGCTCTGCGCAAGATGCGATGGGACTCATGCAGCTCTTACCTGCCACTGCTCAGGATATGGTGGATAAGGGCTACGTTGATGGCGAGCGCTATAGCGCCGACGATCTTTTTGATCCGGAGACAAACATCATCTTTGGCTGCGCGTACCTCCGCTATCTGCTTGACTATTATGACGGCGCTGTCGATCGGGCTATCGCGGCCTATAATGCTGGCATCGGCAACGTCGAGGACTGGGTGACGGAAGACACGGTACTGCATAATGCGATTACCTTCCCCGAGACGCAGGCATATCTCGTGCGAGTTCTTAACGCCTATAATCGCTATAGCGAACTGTATGCGAATCGGTTTGCAGATGCGTCGTAGTTGATGCTTGTGCATCTCCTACCCCTGCGTTACGATAGGCCCTCTTTCTGCCAAAAGGGGCTGTCCCTTTTGTCATGACATTGGGGACTGTCCCCAATGTCAGGCGATGAGCAAGGAGGTTTGAGGATGGAAGCATTCGAAGTGGAGCGCGTGGGCGGCGAGCTTCGCCGGTTCGGTGCTGCCGGAGAACCTGCGAAGTTCGAGGTCGTGAGCCCGTTCGAACCTTCAGGTGATCAGCCGGAGGCTATCCAATCCTTGGTAGATGGCGTACGCGCGGGAGACCGCTATCAGGTACTGCTAGGTGTTACGGGATCTGGCAAGACCTATACGATGGCGAAGACCATCGAGGCGCTCGGTAAGCCCACGCTCGTCATGGCGCCGAACAAGACGCTCGCCGCTCAGCTTGCGAGCGAGCTGCGCGAGTTCTTCCCCCATAACGCCGTCGTGTATTTCGTCTCCTACTACGATTATTACCAGCCGGAAGCGTATGTGCCGCAGTCAGATACGTATATCGAGAAAGACGCCTCGATTAACGAGGAAGTCGAGATGTTGCGGCATCAGGCGACGTCTCAGCTGCTAAGTCGACGCGATGTGATCGTCGTGGCGAGCGTCTCGTGCATCTACGGCATCGGCTCGCCGGAAGATTATGCCGGCCTTGCGCCGAACGTGGACAAGAAGACGCCGCTTGAGCGCGATGAGTTCATTCATGCGCTCATCGACATCCAATACGATCGCAACGACTTCGACCTTGCACGCGGCACGTTTCGCGTGCGTGGCGACGTGGTGGACGTGTTTCCTCCGTATGCCGAGCATCCCCTGCGCTTTGAGTTCTTCGGCGACGAGGTGGAGCTTATCGCCGAGATCGACGAGGTCACGGGCGAGATTTTGCGCGAATACGAAGCCATCCCCGTATGGCCGGCGTCGCATTACGTGACCGAGAAGCCTAAGGTGCGCGCAGCGATCAGGACAATCGAGGATGAGTGCGCAGCGCGTGTGGCGGAGCTCAAAGCCGCCGACAAGCTGCTCGAGGCGCAGCGGCTGCAGCAGCGTACCGACTACGATCTCGAGATGCTCGAAACCATGGGATATTGCAACGGCATCGAGAACTATTCGCGCCACCTCGATGGCCGCCGCGCGGGCGAGCCGCCGTACACGCTCATCGACTACTTCCCGAAGGATATGCTTTGCATCATCGACGAGAGCCACGTGACGGTGCCGCAGATTCGCGGCATGCACGAAGGCGACCGTTCGCGCAAGGTGACGCTCGTGGAGCATGGCTTCCGCCTGCCCTCCGCCCTCGATAACCGGCCGCTGCGCTTCGATGAATTCGAGGCGCGCATCCCGCAATTCATCTATGTGAGTGCCACGCCCGGCGACTATGAGCTGCGCGTGAGCCAGAACAACGTGGAGCAGATCATTCGTCCCACGGGACTGCTCGACCCCAAGATCGACGTGCGGCCGGTGCACGGCCAGATCGATGACCTTCTGGACGAGATCCGCGTGCGCACGGCGCGCCATGAGCGCGTGCTCGTGACGACGCTCACGAAGCGCATGGCCGAAGACCTCACCGACCATCTGCTCGATGCGGGCATCAAGGTGAACTACATGCACTCGGACACGGCGACGATGGACCGCGTGGAGATCCTGCGCGACCTGCGCCAGGGGAAGATCGATGTGCTCGTGGGCATCAACCTGTTGCGCGAGGGCCTAGATCTGCCTGAGGTATCGCTCGTGGCGATCCTCGACGCTGATAAAGAGGGGTTCTTGCGCAACCGACGCTCGCTCATCCAGACGATCGGGCGCGCGGCGCGCAACGCCGATGGCGCTGTGGTGATGTATGCGGATACTATTACGGATTCCATGCGCGAGGCGATCGACGAGACGAACCGGCGTCGGAGTATCCAGATGGCGTTCAACGAGGAGCATGGCATCGAGCCGAAGACTGTGCGCAAGGCCATCAACGACATCTCGAGCTTCATCGCCGAGGCGAACGAGAACGTGGGCAAACGCGACCGCTCGCGCGGGGATTCGCTCGGTCACGGCGCGTTCTTCACGCCTGCGAGAGACGGTGCGGATGAGGCTCCGGGCTTCGAGGAGTCGAGCGGGCAGCGCCTTGCCGAAGAACTGGCGAGCCTGCCGAAGGATGAGCTCCAACGCATCGTGGCGACCATGGAAGACGACATGCGGAGCGCCTCCGAGGCCATGGACTTCGAGGAGGCCGCGCGTCTGCGCGACGCGATCGTGCACATCAAGGCCGTGCTCGAGGGCTCGAGCGAAGATGAGGCGATGGAAGCGCTGCGCCGCACCGCCCGCAAGGGAAGCGTGTTCGGCGGCGGGCGCAAGCGTCAGGGCTGGAAGGGCAAGCACTAAGGCGAGACTGTCCGGACGCAACGATATAATGAAACGCGTTGTGGTGCATGAAGGGTATGGAGGGAATCCATGACGGAAACCAAGGAGCAGCAGCGCGCGGCGTTGCATAAGGCTATCTGGGGTATCGCGGACGATGTGCGCGGCGCCGTAGATGGCTGGGACTTCAAGATGTACATCCTGGGTTTCCTATTCTACCGCTTCATTTCCGAGGATCTTACCGCGTATATCGATGAAGGCGAACGCGAAGCGGGCGCTGAGGGGTTCTCGTATGCTGCGATGGCAGATGAGGATGCCGAGGCTGCGCGTGAGGGCATCATCGAGGAGAAGGGCTACTTCATGCTGCCCTCCGAGCTCTTCGAGAACGTCGCGGCGCGCTGCGATAAGGATCCTGACCTCAACGAGACGGTGAAAGCCGTGTTTGACCATATCGAGGGCTCGAGCGTGGGAACGGCTTCCGAGAAGAGCTTCCGGGGTTTGTTCGATGACATCGATCTCAATTCCAATAAGCTCGGCAGCGGTGTAGCCGAACGCAACGACCGCCTCGTGAAGATCATCAAGGGCATCGCAGGGCTCGATTTCGGCAATGTCATGGACGCCAAGATCGATCTCTTTGGCGATGCATACGAGTACCTCATGAACATGTATGCCAGCAACGCCGGCAAGTCGGGCGGCGAGTTCTTCACGCCGCAGGAGGTCTCCGAGCTTCTGGCAAAGATCGTCATCGGCGATCGCGATTCCGTGAACAAGGTGTACGACCCGGCCTGTGGATCGGGCTCGCTGTTGCTCAAATTTGCCAAGCTTCTGGGACAGGAACGCGTGCGCCAAGGGTTCTTTGGCCAGGAGAAGAACATCACGACGTATAACCTGTGCCGTATCAACATGTTTCTGCACAAGGTGAACTTCGATAAGTTCGATATCGCGCTTGGAGATACCCTACTCGAGCCTAAGCATTGGGATGATGAACCGTTCGACGCCATCGTCTCCAATCCACCCTACTCGGTGAAATGGCCGGGCAGCGATGATCCCACGCTCATCAACGACTCGCGGTTTGCCCCGGCGGGCATGCTCGCGCCGAAGTCCAAGGCGGATCTTGCGTTCACCATGCACATGCTTTCGTGGTTATCCGCTAGCGGCAAGGCGGCGATCGTCGAGTTCCCCGGCGTGCTCTACCGCGGCGGCGCCGAACAGAAGATCCGCAAGTACCTGGTGGACAACAACTTCGTCGAGGCCGTCATCCAGCTGCCGGCGAACCTCTTCTTCGGCGTGACGATCGCCACCTGCGTTATCGTGCTTTCCAAGGGCAAGGCCGACGACAGGATCTTGTTCGTTGACGCGTCTGAGGAGTTCAGCCACGTCGGAAACAAGAACAAGCTGATGCCCGAGAACATCGAGCGCATCTACGCGGCTGTTCACGATAGGAGCGAGGAGGAGCACTTCTCCAAGCTTGTCGGCATCGACGAGGTCGGTGCCGAGAACGACTACAACCTGTCGGTCGGCACCTACGTCGAGAAGCGCGACACGCGCGAGGTCATCGACATCACCGAGCTCAACGAGCGCATCAAGGGCATCGTCGCCCGCGAGCAGGAGCTGCGCGAGCAGATCGACGCCATCGTGGTAGACCTGGAGGCGTAGCGATGAGCAGGATCGACGAGATGATTCAGCGGCTTTGCCCGGACGGGGTGGAGTACAAGAAGCTGGGCGAGATCGGTGTTTTTACGCGCGGCTCCGGCATTCAGAAGAAGGACTTCGTTGAAGATGGCAAGCCTTGTATCCACTATGGGCAAATCTATACCCGATATGGAATGGTGGCTTCCGAAGCAATCTCTTCAATTTCTGCAGAGCAATTCGCCAAGGCGAGGAAAGCAGAGCCTGGTGATGTGATAATTGCAATAACAAGCGAGAATATCGAGGATGTGTGCACTCCTCTTGTTTGGGAGGGCGATGTTCCCGTGGCTATCAGCGGCCATTCCTGTGCGTTTCATACGGGTGAAAATCCGCGATACGTGGCGTATTGTATGCTCGGGGAGCAATTTCAAAGACAGAAAACTAAATTTGCGCGTGGCATCAAGGTCATTGAGGCGAAGCCTGCCGACCTTGGACAGGCGGAGATTCCCGTCCCGCCCCTCGAAATCCAGCGCGAGGTCGTGCGGGTGCTAGACTCCTTCGCGGAGCTGGAGGCGGAGCTGGAGGCGGAGCTGGAGGCGGAGCTGGAGGCGCGCAGGGCGCAGTATGCCTACTACCGCGATAAGCTGTTAGCCTTTGATAACAGTGAAATGCAGAGAGAGACCTTCAATGGATAATGCTGGGTGAGATCGCTTCGTTCCGCTATGGTTGTACCGCCGCAGCACGCGATGCGGGTCGATATAGATTAATCCGCATTACGGATATAACAGCCACAGGGGCACTTTCGGAAAGCGAAGTTAAGTATATTTCATGCCCTGAGGCTGAGGGTTATCTACTTGACAAGGAGAGCGTTCTCGTCGCGAGGACGGGCGCAACGTTCGGAAGAACCCTGTACTTCGATTCTGACGAACCGTCTGTGTATGCATCTTTTCTGATCGAGGTATCGATTAACAAAAGCGTACTGTTGCCCCGATTTTACTGGCATTTTGCACAGAGTCACTGGTACTGGAAACAGGCTCGTCGTCTTGTTGGCAATGGAGGGCAGCAACAATTTAATGCTAACGCATTGAGAAAAATAAGGGTCCCCGTTCCGCCCCTCTCCGTCCAGCAGCAGGTCGTCGACATCCTCGACCGCTTCGACGCGCTCACGACCTCGCTCACCGACGGCCTTCCCGCCGAGATCGAGGCGCGCCGCCAACAGTACGAGTACTATCGCGATAAGCTGTTGAGCTTTCCCCGGAAGGTGGCATAACGTCTATCATTCTGTGTATACATATCGTCACAATTGGTATGATATGTATTACAGAGAAGGGAGCCGCCATGTCTACTGCCACCATGAATTTCAGGCTCGATCAAGAAGCGAAAGATGCAGCGGCGGACGTTGCGCAGGCATATGGCTTTGACCTCTCGAGTGTTCTGAGGGCGGTTTGCGTGCAGATGGCTCGTACGCGAACGTTGCCCGTGCTCACGAATTACCGTGAGACCCCGAATAGCGAAACGCTCGACGCCATGGCTTGGGGAGACGCCTTCCTTTCCGAGGGACGGAAGGCGCGGTTTTCGAATATCGATGAGATGTTCGAAGCCATGGAGCATGACGAATCATGCTAAGACCAGATTACGCCCCGCACTTCAACAGAGATGTTAAGCGCTTGAAAAAGCAGCGGCGGAACCTGGACGAGTTGAAGCACGTCATGAATCTCGTGATCGAACACACCGAGGAAAGCCGTGCGGAGCTACGTCGCCGGCATGGAGAGCACTTGCTTGCGGGCAATTGGCGGGGGCACCATGAATGCCATGTGTGCAACGCCGGCGATTGGCTGCTTATTTGGGCAGAGAACGACGAGATGGTTCTTTTTGAGCGAACGGGCAGTCACGATGACCTGTTTGGTCGTCGCTGAGTAGTAGGAGCCGGGTATGACCGTTGACGATCCCATTGCCAAGGACGCTGCACCGAGAGCGCTCACTTATGGGCTCATTCTGCAAGGGCCGGAGTCGACGGTTTGCGCCGAGGCACCGGTTTCTCCTGCCGCTGACGGTGCCTATCAATCTGAGGCTATGCTCGAGCAGGAGCTTATCGATCTCCTTGTGAGCCAGGGATATGAGCGCCTGCATGTAAATTCCGAGGCAGCTCTTGTTGCGAACCTGCGGGCGAAGATCGAAGAGCTCAACGGTATTCAGTTTACCGACGCCGAGTGGAAGCGCTTCTCATCTGAAAACATCACGAACCCCGCGCTCACCGTCACAGATAAGACGGGCCGCATGCAGGACGACCCCGTCATCGCTTTCCAACGCAACGATGGTTCGTACAAGAACGTCTACCTCATCGACCGCGACCATATCCATAAGAACCGCCTTCAGGTCATGAACCAGTACGAGGCGAATGAGGGCATCCACAAGAACCGCTACGATGTCACGGTTTTGGTGAACGGTCTTCCGCTCGTGCATATCGAGCTCAAGCGCCGCGGCGTGCGCCTGCGCGAGGCGTTCAACCAGATCGAGCGCTACCAGCGCGAGAGCTTCTGGTCGGGCTCGGGGCTCTTCGAGTTCGTCCAGGTCTTCGTCATCTCCAACGGTACTTCGACTAAGTATTACGGCAATACCGTGCGCTGGGATCATACGCATCCCATGGCGGGGCGCAAGGGCGCGTCTTCGTTCGAATTCACAAGTTGGTGGACGGATTCGAAGAATCGCCGCATCGCCGACCTCGAGGGCTTCGCACGGACGTTCCTCTCGCGCGGCGCGCTGCTCATGGTCCTCACGCACTACTGCGTGCTCACGGCTGAGGACGAGCCGAAGCTGCTCGTCATGCGCCCGTACCAGATCTGCGCCACGGAGCGGATACTCAACCGCATTCTTATTTCCGAGCTCGACAAGAGGCGGCTCGGCACCATCAATGCCGGCGGCTACGTCTGGCACACCACCGGCTCGGGCAAGACGCTCACCTCGTTCAAGTGCGCGCAGCTCGCGAGCCGCATGGAGGGCGTCGACAAGGTCATGTTCGTCGTGGACCGCAAAGACCTCGACTACCAGACCATGAAGGAGTACAACCGTTTCCAGAAGGACGCGGTGAACGGCTCGGCGGATACGCGCGCACTCGACGCCAACCTGCGCGACGACACGAAGCGCATCTGCGTGACCACCATCCAGAAGCTCTCCGTCCTCATCGAGAAGAACGCGAAGCACTCCATCTACGATAAGCACGTCGTGTTCATCTTCGACGAGTGCCACCGCAGCCAGTTCGGCAAGATGCACAAGGAGATCGTCCGCAAGTTCAAGAACTACCACCTGTTCGGCTTCACGGGCACGCCCATCTTCGCGAAGAACGCGAACATGAGCGGCGACCCCACGCTGCGCACCACCGAGCAGGCGTTCGGCGACCGCCTCCACTCCTACACCATCGTGAACGCCATCGACGACGGCAACGTGCTGCCGTTCCGCGTGAGCTACCTATCCACGATGAAATCGGCGCACGGAGACGACGGCCAGCAGGTGGAGGCGATCGATCGCGAGGGCGCGCTCATCTCGTTCGCGCGCATCATCAACAACGCCGAGTACATCATCGACCACTATGCGCAGCATACGAAGCGAAAGAGCGATGGAACGGGCTTCACCTCGATTCTCGCAACGGAATCCATCCCCGCCGCGAAGCGCTACTACGCCGCGCTTAAACAGATTCTGCAGACGCGCGCCGAGCGAGGCGAGCTCAAGGGCAAGCCGCTTAAGATCGCCATGATCTACAGCTACGCGCCGAACGGGGATGATCTCGCTACCGGTATCATCGCCGACGAATCTATGGAGACCGCTCAGCTCGATGCAAGCGATCGCGAGGCGCTCGAGGCCGCGATCGAGGACTACAACGCCATGTTCGATATGTCCTTCTCCACTGATGGGGCTAAGTTCCAGAGCTATTACAAGGATGTCTCCCAGCGCCTTAAGAAGCGCGAACTCGATATGCTCATCGTGGTGGACATGTTCCTCACCGGCTTCGATTCGCCCACGTTGAACACGCTCTGGGTCGATAAGAACCTCAAGATGCACGGCTTGCTCCAGGCGTTCAGCCGTACGAACCGCATCCTCGATTCGGTCAAGTCGTTCGGCAACATCGTTTGCTTCCGCGACCTTTCGCATCGGGTAGACGAAGCGCTCGAGCTTTTCGGCGACGAGGCGGCGGGCGGTATCGTGATCCTTAAATCGTATGCCGAGTACATGTCGGACTATTTGAGCATTCTCGACGAGATCCAAACGAGGTTCATAGGCGCGGACGGCAAGCTCGAGCTTGTGGGCGAGACGGCGGAGAAGGCGTTCGTAGGGGCTTTCGGTGCGCTGTTGCGTCTGCGCAACGTGCTGAGCGTATTTGACGAATTCGCCGACGACGACCCGCTTTCCGCGCTTAAGCTGCAGGATTGGCAGAGCACGTACCTCGACCTCGCTGACGAGTATCGCCGTCGGGCGAAGGCGGATGCAGTCGATATCGTCGATGACCTTGTGTTCGAGATCGAGCTCATACGGCAAGTCGAAGTGGATATCGACTACATCCTTGGGCTCGTTGCGAAGGCACGCGGCGGCAACGGGGAAGACAAGGTCGCGCTTGACAAGATTTACCGCGCGATTTGGACGAGTCCGCAGCTTCGCGATAAAGCGGAGCTCATCGAGGCGTTCTTGGAGCGCATGGGGCTTGCTGGGGGACACGTCGACGAAGTCGAAGAGGGCACCGAGGAAGAGCGCCGCGCCCGCGTCGATGCCGAATGGGCGGCGCACGTCGATCGCGAGATGACGCGCGAGCTCGACTCGATCGTCTTGGAGGAGAACCTCGACCCAGAGAAGGTTCGCGACGTCATCTCCTATGCATTTGAGGCCGGAGGTGTGCCGGAGAGCGGAACCATGGTGCAGGCGTGCCTGCCCAAGATGTCTCGCTTCGCCAAAGGGAACGCCTACAGCGAGAAGCGTTCGCGCGTAATCGCCCGGCTGCAGGACTTCTATGACAAGTTCCGCACGCTCGTGCGAAGATGGCCTATCGAGCGATGAGCCGTCTTCGCCGATGTTAAAAAACCCCTGGGGTTATTTTACATGGCTTAGAAGGCGCGGAAACGGGCGTAGCGGGCAGCGAGGAGTTCCTCGGTGCTCAGAGAGGCGAGCTCGTCGAAAGAGGTCATGGAAAGGCGTACGATGCGGCTCGCGAGCTCTTCGGGGCTGCAGGCATCGTCGATGGAGGCTTCCACTATGCCGAGCTCGATAAGGCGTTCCGCCGTGAGGCCGAGTGCCTCGGCGGCTTCTGCGGCGCGGTCGGTGCTCTTCCATAGGATCGAGGCGCAGCCTTCAGGGCTCACCACGGAATAGGCGGCATGGTCGAGCATGTAGACGCGGTCGCCGCCTGCAAGCGCAAGCGCGCCGCCGCTGCCGCCCTCGCCGGTGATGACGCTCACGAGCGGCGTGCGAAGTCCCGCCATGGTTACGAGATTCGAGGCGATGGCCTCTCCCTGGCCGCGCTCCTCCGCGCCGATGCCGCAGTAGGCGCCGGCGGTGTCGATAAGGCAGAGCACCGGCCTGCCGAAGCGCTCCGCCTGGCTCATGAGGCGTTGCGCCTTGCGGTAGCCCTCCGGATGCGCGGAGCCGAAGTTCCGCGCCACGCGATCCTTGGTGGAGCGTCCGCGTTCGGTCGCGATCACGGTGACGACGCGTCCGTCTTTCCATGCGATACCGCCCACAATCGCGGGATCGTCGCCATAGAGCCTATCGCCGTGCAGTTCCACGAAGCCGTCGAAACCAAGCTCGATGAGTTCGAGCGCGGTGGGGTGGTCTGCCGAGCGAGCCGCTCGCACGATATCGTACGCGCTGCTCGGGGTCTTGCCGGCCTTGCCGCCCCGCTTAACGATCTTCGAGAGCAGCGTATGCGGCTTGTGTGAGCATTCGAGGTGATGCGGCGCGTCTTCGGCGGGGGCGCGGCCTTCGTGGAGTGCAAGGAGCTCGGCGATGGTTTGGGGGACTTCCGCGCGCGGGACGATGCGATCGATGAAACCGTGCTCAAGCAGGAATTCCGAGCGTTGAAAGCCGTGGGGGAGGCGCTTGTGCGTCGTCTGCTCCACGACGCGCGGACCTGCGAAAGCGATGAGCGCGCCTGGTTCGGCGAGGATGACATCGCCCTCCATGGCGAAGCTCGCGGTGACGCCGCCGGTGGTGGGGTCGGTGAGCAAGGCGATGTAGGGAAGGCGCGCTTCGGCGAGCTTGCGGCGAGCGGCCGAGACCTTCGCCATTTGCATGAGCGAAAGCGTGCCTTCCTGCATACGCGCACCGCCGGAAACCGTGATGCCTACCACGGGGAGCCTGCGCTCGCATGCCGTTTCGAACGTGCGGCAGATCTTCTCGCCCACGACGGAGCCCATCGAGCCCATCATGAACTCGCCGTCCATGATGAAGAGGGCGCACGGCTCGCCGCCGATGCTCGCGCTGCCGCAGACGACCCCTTCGCGCTCGCTTGAGCCGCCTTTGGCAGCGGTGAGCTTTTCTTGGTAGCCGGGGAAGGCGAGCGGATCGGGTGTGGCGATGTCGCGGAACCATTCTTCGAAACTGCCCTCGTCCACCGTCGATTCGAGGCGTTTGCGCGCAGTGAGGCGCAGATGGTGGCCGCAGCGGGGGCATACGTCGAGGGCTTGCTCGAGCAGTTCCTGGTCGATGATGCGGCGGCACCCCGGGCACTTCACATAGGCGCGGCGCTGGGGCATCTCGACGGGTACGTCGGTGATGGGTCCTTCGAGTTTGTTGACGGCGATGCGTTTAGCGCTCATATAGATGCTCCATGAGGTTGGTGTGGTAGCAGCCCGATTGGAATTCGGGGTTGGCAAGGATATCGAACATGAGGGGCGTATTGTGCGCGACGCCTTCGATTTCTAGCTCGGACAGGGCGGCGCGCATCTTCCTGATCGCTTCCTCGCGCGTCCCGGCGCGCACGATGAGCTTGCCGAGCATCGAATCGTAGTACGGGGGAACCGATGCCCCCGGGAACAGGGCGGAGTCGAAGCGCACCCAGGGGCCGTTGGGGACGTGCAGCGTGTTCACGGTGCCGCAGGACGGAACGAGTTCGGGCGTCTCGGCATTGATGCGACATTCGATGGCGTGTTTCGAGGTCGCGATATCCTCTTGGGAAAAGGGGAGCGCGACGCCCGCAGCTACGCGAAGCTGCCACTTCACGAGGTCGACGTCGCTCACGAATTCCGTGACGGGATGCTCGACCTGCAGACGGGTGTTCATCTCCATGAAGTAGAACTGGCCGTCGTCGGTGTAGAGGTATTCGATGGTGCCCGCGCCTTCGTAGCCTACGGCGCGCGCGAGGTCGCGTGCGGCGGTGTACATGCGCTCGCGCACCCCATCGTGGCCGTCAAGGCAGGGGGCGGGGCTTTCCTCGACGAGCTTCTGGTTGCGGCGCTGCACGGAGCATTCGCGCTCGCCGAGCGTCACGACGTTGCCGTGCGCGTCGGCAAGAACCTGCACCTCGACGTGGTGCGCGGGTGCGATGAACTTCTCCATGTAGCATTCGCCGTCGCCGAAGGCGGCTTCCGCTTCCGCCTTCGCCTCGATGAACGCCCGGCCGGCATCTTCCGCGCGCTCGACTTTGCGGATGCCGCGGCCGCCGCCACCGGAGCGCGCCTTGATGAGCACGGGGCAGCCGATGCGCCGCGCCTCCGATTCGGCTTCTCCCGCAGAGGAAATGAGGTCGCAACCGGGCACGACGGGTACGCCGGCTTCGCGGGCGGTGCGGCGCGCAGCGTCCTTGTCTCCCATGCGGTCGATGACCTCGGACGCGGGTCCTACGAAGACGATGCCGTACTCCTGGCAACCGCGCGCGAAGCCGGCGTTCTCAGATAGAAAGCCGTAGCCCGGGTGTATAGCGGTCGCCCCGCTCGCCGCGGCGACGGTGAGGATGGCGTCCTCGTTGAGGTAGCTCTCCTGCGGGCGCGGGCCGCCGATGCAGTACGCCTCGTCTGCAAGGCGCACGTGAAGCGCGTCGGCGTCGGCGGTGGAGTGGATGGCGACGGTCTGCACGCCCATCTCCTTGCACGCGCGGATGACGCGCACTGCGATCTCGCCGCGGTTGGCGATGAGGATCTTTTCGAACATAAACGTCTCCAAAGTGGCGGCTCGGTTCAGATATGCGCGATTTGCGCGCGTCAGATGGCGGCTATGCGTCGTACGCAAGAGCTCAAATCAAATAAAACCCCAGGATTACGCAATCTTGTGTCGTCGTTTGCCCGCGCATGGAGCACTCCAGACGCCAAAGATGTCTTGACAATCGCGCATATCTGAACTGAGCCGCCAATAATGACGGCAATGACGAGAAAATGCCATCGGAGTTTCTGAATCGTGAGATTGCGTTAGTGTGCCGTTCCGTCGTTCGGCATGAGCGCGAACGACATGTCGGCAACGCAGCAGAGCTCCCCTGCGACACGCGCTTCACCGTGAGCGAAGTGGAAGGGGCCGCGCGAGCGCGTGATACGGCACGTGAGCTCGACGGTGTCGCCGGGGCGGACAGGGTGCTTGAACCGCACCTTGTCGAGGCTCGTGTAGAAGGGCGTCACGCCTGCGCCCGAAAGGCCGCTTTCCATGAGCACGCAGCAGTTCTGGGCGAGCATCTCGCAGAGGATCACGCCGGGAACCACGGGGTTGCCGGGGAAGTGCCCCTGGACGAAGAACTCGTCACCGGTGATCGTGATGCGCCCGTGCGCTTCCCCGTCCACCACCTCGGCTTCGTCGAGCAGGAGCATGGGGGCGCGGTGCGGAAGGATGGCCTCGAGTTCGGCACGGTTCATCACGCCTCACCCGCTTCCTTCGCATCGGGCTCGATGGCCATGATGCGGGCCCCGAATTCGACGAGGTCGCCATCGGCGGCATCGATGGCCACGATGGTGCCGTCGGTTTCCGCCACGACTTCGTTCATGAGCTTCATGGCCTCGATGATGCAGAGCGTGTCCCCACGGCTCACATGGTCGCCGAGAGCGACGAACGGCTCGGCGTCGGGAGACGGGGCGGCGTAGAAGACGCCCACCATGGGTGCGGTGACGGGCACCGCAGGGGCAGTGTCTTCAGAGGGGGACGCCCCTGCGCCGGGATCTTGCAGTGCGGGCGCGGCGACCTCCTGCGCGGGCGCAGCGGCAGCCACGGCGGTCTCTGCAAGGGGGAGCGGGGCCACGATGGTCGCGGCGGGCGCGGGCGCGCTCGGGGTCATGCGCTCGAGTTCGATGACGCGCCCGTCTTCTTCCGAGAGCCGGACGCGGGTGAGGCCGTGGTTCTCCATAAGGGCGGCGACCTCGTTGAGCTTGCTGGAATCGATGTTCATGGTTAGTCCTCGTATGCCTTGAATGCCAGCGCCGCGTTGTGTCCGCCGAACCCGAGGTTCGTCGAAAGGGCGGCGCGGACCGGGACGGTTACCGCGCGATTGGGCGTGTAGTCCAGGTCGCAGTCGGGGTCGGGCTCGCAATAGCCGATGGTGGGCGGGATGACGCCTTCCTCGATCGCGCGGGCGCACACGGCCGCTTCGAGCGCGCCGGTCGCGCCGAGCATATGCCCGGTCATGGATTTCGTCGAAGAGATATGGGCAGCGCGCGCGGCGTCTTCTCCCAGCGCCTGCTTGATGCCGAGCGTCTCGGAAGCATCGTTGAGCTTGGTGGAGGTGCCGTGCGCGTTGATGTAGATGCCCTCTGCCGCATCGATGCCCGCTTCTTCGATCGCGATGCGAATCGCGCGCGCGATGCCCGCGGCGTCGGGTGCTGGGCTCGTGATGTGGTATGCGTCGGCCGTGTTGCCGTAGCCTGCGACCTCGCAGTAGATGTGAGCGCCGCGCGCCAGCGCATGCTCGAGCTCCTCGAGCACCAGCACGCAGGCGCCCTCGCCCATCACGAAGCCGTCGCGGTTCTTATCGAACGGGCGGCATGCGGTCGCGGGGTCGGGGTTGCGCGTGAGCGCCTTGCAGTTCGTGAAGCCGGCGATCGCCTCGGGCACGACGCAGGCCTCAGCGCCGCCTGCGAGCACGGCATCGGCGTAGCCATGCTTGATGGCATGGAACGCCTCGCCCACCGTGTGGGCGGACGTTGCGCACGCGGTAACGACGGGCAGCGTGGGGCCGGTGAGATGGTGTCGGATGGACACCTCTCCAGCGGCCATGTTCGCGATCATCATGGGGATCATGAACGGAGGGCAGCGGCGGAATCCGCGCTCGCGCATGGTGTCGACGGCCGCGGTGTACGAAGCCATGCCGCCGATGCCCGAACCGATGTACACGCCGATGCGGCTTCGATCGAGGCCTTCGGCATCGCTGAGGCCGGCATCCTGCATTGCTTCGTCGGACGCGGCGAGCGCGTACTGCACGTTGAGGTCTTTGTGGCGAACGTCTTCGCCAAGGCGCTCGGCTCCATCGAAGCCCTTGACCTCGGCGGCAACGGTGACCTTGAGGCCATCGGTGCTGATGTTCGCGATGGGCGCGATGCCGCTCGTGCCGGCAACGAGTGCGTCCCAGCTTTCCCGGGCGGTGAGGCCAACGGGCGAGACGGCGCCCATGCCCGTGATGACGACCCTGCGTTCCATGCTGTCTCTCCTTTTTACCTGCGCTGCGTGTGTAGTTGCAATCGAATGTGATAAGCCGTGGGGCGATTGCTCGGTGCGGGCGCCCTACATCGCCATGCCGCCGTCGATGCGGATGACCTCGCCGGTGATGTAGGCGGCCGCATCGCTTGCGAGGAAGGCGACGAGTTTCGCGACTTCCTGCGCCCGTCCAAGCCGGCCAAGCGGGATCTGCTGCTCGTAGCGCTCGCGTACCGCATCGCCGAGCTGATCGGTCATATCGGTCTCGATGAAGCCGGGCGCGATGGCGTTCACGGTCACGCCGCGGGTGGCAAGCTCGCGCGCGCATGCCTTGGTGAGGCCGATGAGGCCGGCTTTCGAGGCGGCGTAGTTCGCTTGCCCGGCGTTGCCCATAAGACCCACGATGGAGCTCATGTTGACGATGCGCCCGCCGCGCTGGCGCATGAAGGCGCGGGTCAGCGCGCGCGTCATGTGGTAGGCGCCCTTGAGGTTCACGTCGATCACGCGGTCGAAGTCCTCTTCCCGCATGCGGGCGAGCAGGGTGTCGCGCGTGATGCCGGCGTTGTTCACCAGCGCCCAGACGCCGCCGAAGTCTGCGAGCACCTGCTCTGCGCACGCGGTTGCCGCCTCTGCGTCCGCCACGTCGCACCGGTAGATGCGAGCGGTCGCGCCGAGGTTCTCTGCTTGGGCGGCGGTTTCGCGGGCGGCTTCCTCGTTTCCGGCATAGACGATCGCGATGTCGAAGCCCGCCTGCGCGAGCTCCTCGCAGATAGCGCGTCCGATACCGCGCGAGCCTCCGGTGACGAGCGCGCACCGGCGCTGCTGTGTTGCCTGCTCTGCCATGGGACCTCCTAGTTCGTGGGCGTTGACCCGGTTGCCTCGAGCGCGGCGAGCACCGCATCGAGCTCCTCGGGCGTTTCGCACGAAAGGGCCTTGACGCCGCTCAGCGTGCGCTTCACAAGGCCGGTAAGCGTTTTTCCGGGGCCGACTTCGACGAACGTGTCGATACCGCTGCGTTCGAGCTCGAGCAAGGTGCTCACCCACCGGACGGGATGGGATGCCTGCGCGGCGAGCGTTTCGGCGCGCTTTTGGCGAGCATCCTCGTCTGAACCGCTCGGATAGGGGGCGGCGGTGAGATTCGCGATGACGGGGATGCGCGGGGCGGCGAGCCGGACGTCGCCGTCGAGATAGCTTGCGAGCTCGCGCGAGGCCTGCTCCATATACGGGCTGTGGAACGCGCCCGAGACCGCGACGGGCATGCTGCGCCCGCCAGCGGCCTTCACGAGCGCGTCGAGCGCCTCGAGCGCCTTGGGCGATCCCGCCACGACGGTCTGCTTGGGGCTGTTGTAGTTCACCGGCCACGCTTCCCCTGCCTCGCACGCCAGGCGCTCGACCGTTTCCGCATCGAGCTTGAGCACGGCGCGCATGGAGCCGGGATGCCGCTTCGCCGCTGCGTCCATGAATTGGGCGCGGTGGCAGACGAGTTCGAAGCCTTGCGCATCGCCCAGGGCGCCCGCGAAGGTGAGCGCGGCGACCTCTCCCAGGGAGAAGCCGGCGACGGCTGCCGGCGTCACGCCGCGCGCCTCGAGCGCCTTGGCGCAGGCGAGGTCGCAGGCGAACACGCACGGCTGCGTGTTGGCGGTCTGGTTGAGCTCGTCGGCGGTGCCGCTGAAGCACTGGTCGCTCGTGCCGGGGCGCAGGGCGTCCGCCGTGGCGAAGACCGCTTGCGCAGCGGCTTCGCGCTCGGCGAGCGCAGCTCCCATGCCGGGATGCTGGGCGCCTTGTCCGGCGAAGAGAAAGGCTACGCCACCCATTGGCTCGCCTCCAAGAGCAAGGCTTCGGCGCCGCCCACGATATCATCGACGATCTGCGCGGCGCTCTGGCGCTCGCGGACGAGGCCGGCGACCTGTCCGCACATGAACGAGCCTTCCTCGTAGTTGCCGTCCTTCGCCGCCTTGCGGAGCGCGCCGGCGCCCATCTGCTCGAGTTCCTCGATCGGGGCGCCCTCGTTTTCGCGCTTGGCGAAGGCGTTGGTGAAGGGCGTCTTGAGGCAGCGGACCGCATGGCCGGTACGGCGACCGGTGACGAGCGTGGAGATGTCCTTGGCCTTGAGCACGCGCTCCTTGTATTCCTCGGAGACGGTGCATTCCTCTGCCACGAGGAAGCGCGTGCCCACCTGGACGCCGCGCGCCCCGAGCATGAAGGCGGCCGCCATGCCGCGACCGTCGGCGATGCCGCCCGCCGCGATGACGGGGATGTTCACGGCATCGACGACCTGCGGGACAAGCGCCATGGTGGTGGCGTCTCCCACGTGTCCGCCGCTTTCGCCGCCTTCGGCGACCACGGCGGCGGCGCCGGCGCGCTCGACGATGCGTGCGAGTCCCACGGACGCGACGACGGGAATGACCTTGATACCGGCCTCGTTCCATGCCTTCATGTACTTCACGGGGTTGCCGGCGCCCGTCACGACCACGGGTACGCGCTCTTCGATGACGACCTGGGCGACTTCATCTGCAAACGGGCTCATGAGCATGACGTTCACGCCGAAGGGCTTATCCGTCTTGGCACGGAGCGCCTGGATTTCGGAACGGAGCCACTCGGCGTTCGCGTTCATCGCGGCGATGATGCCGAGGCCGCCCGCTTCGGACACCGCCGATGCGAGGGAGGCGTCGGCGATCCATGCCATGCCGCCCTGGAAGATGGGCTTCTCGATGCCCAGCGTCTCGCAGATGGGGGAGCGCAGCATCTTAGTTCTCCATGAGCGAGTCGATGAGCTCGACGAGCTCGCCGACGGTCTCGGGGTTGGACTCGGTCTCGATCTCGATGCCGAACTCATCCTCGCAGGCGATGACCGCTTCGACGGTCGCGAGGCTGTCGAGGCCGGCGTCGGCGAGCTTGGTGTCGAGCGTGAGCTCGCCCTCGGTGCCGCCGTTGTCGCGGATGATGGTGCAGATGCGGTCGAACGTGGTGTTTGCCATGATGGTTTCTCCTTTTTCTATCTTCCTCGCGCGGGATGCGCGGAGGTTACGTTGGACGCCGGGTCACTCCCAGCGGATGAGGCACGAGCCCACATCGAGCCCCGCGCCGAAGCCCACGAGCGCGATGAGGTCGCCGGGGTGCAGCTCGCCCGATCGAGCGAGCACGTCGAGGGTATAGGGGATGCAAGCGCTCGAGATATTGCCCGTCGTGCGCAGCGTGCGCGCCACGCGGCCATCTTCGATGCCGAGCCGCTGGGATGCGGCGGCGAGGATGCGGTCGTTCGCTTGATGGAATACGAAGCGGTCGATATCCTTGAGTTCGATATGCGCGGTCTCGCAGAGCTGGTGCACGGCATCGCAGATGGCGTTCACGCCGAACTTGAAGACGCGGCGTCCGTTCATGGCGAGCATGCTCTGCGGAGGCTGCGTTGCGGCGAAGGGCGAGGTGCCGGGCACACCGGGAACGGAGAGCGCGGCGGTATCGGGCGCGGTCGAGAGCTCGATGGCGAGCGGGCTCGCACCTCCGGCCTCGACCACGCACGCGGCGGAGCCGTCGCCGAACAGCACGCACGTGGCGCGATCCGTCCAGTCGAGCAGGCGCGACATCTGCTCCGCGGCGACGATCAGCGCGCGCTGCGCCCTGCCGCGCGCGAAGAAGCCGTCAGCGATATCGAGCGCGAAGACGAAACCGGCGCAGGCGGCGGAAACATCGAAGGCCGGGCAGGAAGCCCCGATCCGCTCTGCGATGGCGCAGGCCTGCGCGGGCAGGATGTGGTCGCCCGACGTGGTCGCGCACACGATGAGGTCGAGGTCCGCTGCCGCGACGCCGGCTGCCTCGAGGGCGCGAGCGCTTGCGGCGCATGCGAGGTCGTCGAGCGTCTCGGAGGCGCATACGCGACGCTCCTTGATGCCGGTGCGCGTGAAGACCCACTCGTCAGTGGTATCGAGGAACTGCGAGAGATCGTCGTTCGTTATGCATCGCTCGGGTAGGGCAGAGCCCGTTCCGATGATATGAAAAGACATGAAAGCCTCACTTTGCGTAAGTTATTGACGTTTTATTAATAAACGTCAACCACACATACGCTAGCAAAGCTCCGGCGTGTGAGTGTCCCGCACATTGAAAATTGCGTGCCGCGTCACGCTTTATCCATGTTTGACGAATGGTCAACGGCGTCTCGCGCGGTCTGTCGCCCTGCGTTCCGCTTCCCTTGTCCTCGCACGAGGACTTCGCCCTCTTGTTGCGGAATTGCTCAACGGAACGTCCAGAACGACCGTGCACGACAAGTCCGTTTACCAGTTCATTTCCGTTCAGGAACGCAAGGTTTCCAGCGCTCGCGGCATCCCACCTTCCAGCGAGTGAGAATTCGAGTTCTGGACGGAAATTCTCACCCGCGCGGCATCTTGATTCCCAAATCGCGCCAAACGAACGGTTTTCGGGGGGATGGCGAAGTAGCGCGAACATGCCCAATCCCCGTACCTGCCGTTTCATCCGGTGAAATCGTCCGACTACTTCGGCGGCACCGTGAAAACTGTTCATTTGGACCGATTTGGGAAGCAGAGGATGCCTGCGAACGGAAAACCCGGTGCCGTCGTCGGACTCTCCATGCACCATCCCTCGCGAAACCGTAACACCGAGGGCTTCCGGAGCCGAAAAACGAGCCCCACATGACCGTGGCGTTACGATTTGCCAAAGTAAGAGTTCGAGTCCCTGATTTAGATGCCCACTGGGAAACAAATCACGGCACCAACCTTCGGTGGGACTTTGACACCGGGTCTCTTTGTCTCGCCCCTGGGCGGG
>CASFXG010000032.1 GCA_949298635.1 uncultured Coriobacteriaceae bacterium
CCCAGGCACTCCGCGCGCAGGCTCAGGCACAGGCTGAAGCCGAGGCCGCGGCCGAGCTCGCTGCCCTCGCCAACGACACCTCCGCCGGCGAGGGTTCCGGTGTGAGCGGCGACAACCCCTACAGCTCCGCAGACCAGAGCGGCCAGACCGCCGACACCGTGGTGAGCGACAGCGTGAACTGGAACATGCCGCGTGACGAGTTCATCAACGAGTGGGCCGGTCGCATCGACGCCTATCTCGCAGGCTCCCCGCTCGCCGGCTACGGCCGCGCATTCGCCGAGGCTGCTTGGAAGTACGGCGTGGACCCGCGCTGGTCTCCCGCAATTGCGTGCATCGAGAGCTCGAAGGGCCGCTATTGCGCGAATACCTGCAACGCCTGGGGTTGGACTGCCGTAGGCGGCGGCTTCCGCGCATTCGGTAGCTGGAACGAGGGCATCGACTCCCACGTTAGCTACCTGCGTAGCATGTATGGCACCACGCTCACGCCCGCTGCCGCCCAGACCTATTGCCCGCCCACGTGGCAGGATTGGTACAACAAAGTCGGCGGGGAGATGAACCGCATCTAGGTTGGGCTCGCCTGAACGCTCCTGCAACGCGCGGAGCTCCGATAGCTTGCATACCGCATCTTGATCTTCACGACGCTCCGTTCCGGGGCGTCGTTTTTCAGCAGGGCATTTTTACAGCTAATCGAGCGCTTCAAAGCAGCGAATCTCACTGCCGTCCACCAGACGCACGAGCAGAACCGAGGTTCACCCTTCTTTTTCGGCTACCCGGTTACGTACTGCTCGCACACCAGCAAAAGAACTCGAAGCTGTACATCGCGCCAACCGAGACCGAAACGCCCTGCAAAGCAAAGAACCTGAGTGGGACTCGAAAGCAAGTCTCACCCAGGCTCATCGCCGTCAGTCAAGGAGGAGTAGGCACGCGCCGCGTCAGCAGACGGCCGCCTCGTGCACTTACGGGATATACTCCTCGAGCACCTCGCCAGTCTTGAGGTCGATCGCCATGGCGCGCATGGCAACGCTACCGATATCCTGGCCGTTCTCGGTAAGGAGCAGGTGCCCATTCATCACGGCGCCACTCGCGTTGTAGTAATCCATCCCGACGACGAGCTCGACCGGTTCTCCACCAGAAAGCGGTACCGCGATAAGGTCCCACCTCGAAATGTCGTAGGTATCGGAAGCATAGCGCTCCAAATAGGCGGTATCGTCCGACACGGCAAGCAGCACGGCGCTGTAGCCCTCCTCGGGACGGTACAGGGTCTCGGTGTCGCCAGTCTCGGTGTCGATGGACACGATTCGCTGAGCTTCCGTCGAGTAGTTGTACTCGCGGCATATGATCTTATCGCCTGCAAGCGCCAGGCCCGCGATGGATCCGCCGTCGACACTGTAGATGCGCTCCGATCCGCTACCGTCGATGTTGCGGACGTAGATCGCCGCGAACCCAAGGTCGCTATCGGAGTAGCCGTACTCCTGCTCCGTGTAGTAGATCTTATCGGGCAGCACGACGAACTGCGCGTACGACGATTCCATCGTACACTCGATGCGCTCGTCCTCGCCAGCAGCGTCGATGCTTATGATCTCGGTCTTCCCGTTGCCATAGCTATCGGACTCTGTCACGGCAAGATAGGCGCGGCCGTCGTAGGCATAGAGCGAGCCCATGTTCACGTAGGTGTCCACGCCATGTTCGAACTCCTTGAGCAGGCGGTCGTCGGAACCGTCTGCGTTCACGCAGCGCAGCTGCAGGTATGAATCGTACGTTTCCGGCTCGTAGCCCAGAATCGTATAGAACACGCTGTCGCCGTCGGCCGCGACGCCCATCACGTAGAACTCGGGACGGTTATAGCCCATCGAGGTGTCGTTGGGAACCGGAAGCACCTTTTCGACCTCCGCACCCGGCTTGGCGCGGCAGATCGCCTCCATCTCGGCACTGTAGAAATAGTCATAGCCGCCCGCGCTCGAGATACCGTAGGCAAGCGTCGAGGAGTTCGCCTTTTGCTCGACGGTCTCCTTCTCGCCGCCGAAGAGGTTCATCACCACGATAATCGCCACCGCGACGAGCGCGACGACCACCACACCCGCGATGACGAGCGGAAGCGGGCTCTTCTTACGCGGCGCGGGCACGCTGGCGGGAGTCGCGATGCGCGTACCCGTCGAAGCGACGCCCGGTGCCGCAGCGGCAGGCGCGCCGGCATCTGAGGCCGCTTCGCCGGACCCAGCCGGGACAGCCGCATCGGAGCCAGTCGGAGCGCTCGCGGCATCCGGTGCCACGGCAGCATCTTCCGCCACCGCACCCGATCCAGCAACGGCAGGCTCCGCCTTTTGCACCACGGGCAGCCCGGCTCCGCACTTCACGCAGAACTTCGCACCGTCTGGGTTTTCAGCTCCGCACTTCGGACAGAACATCTCGACCCCCTCACCGCTGCGGAACGCACCGCAGCCATCGATTCCGAGCGCCGCCGCATGCGCAGCATCTGGCGGCACGCATTTCCCGTATGCCTATTCTATCGCGACCGACGCCCGCACTTTACCGCGCTAAAGATAAACTTTGTCGAATATCGCGCTCGCACCGTCTTATTTGTCCGGGCACCGATATACACTTGTCGCAATGGAAGCATCGAGGCATCGGGGGACGCCATGGGCAAGCGCACGAGACTTCTTTTGCTGGAGTGTACGGCCTGGGGAAACGCCGCATCTTGGCGCATGCGAGCGCTTGCAGTGCTCGCAGCCGTGGTCGTCGCCTGCGTTTCCAGCCTGTTCGGCTCGGCGCCGACGGCGTTCGCGGCAGACGAGATACCGGAGCTCGAACTTCGGCAAAGCTACCAGCTGCAGACGATGACCGACGAGTACTTCAACGGGCTCTGGACGGTCTCGCACGACGGCACGCGGGCAATCATCAGCGACGGCGAGCAGACCCTCGCGGTCGACCTCGAGGCGGGCACCGAAACGCCGCTCGACTTTGACCAGCGCTGGGTGTCGAGCCTCATGCCCATCGGTGAGCGCAACTTCATCATCAATTCCAATGGCGTGCTCTACCGCTACGGGGACGACCTCAACGCGCTGAATGGCTTGACCGGTTACGGATACAGCGTGGGCACGATGTGCTTCCCGGCCGCGGACGAATCCAAGCTGCGGTTCCCTGCTAGCAGGGACGGGCGCGTCTACGCCGTGGTCTACGACCTCGAAGCGCAGAGCGTCGAGCAGGAGATTGCCATCGATAGCGATTCCACCAGCATGTGGATCTCGAACGACCTCACACGTGCATACATCGTGCGGTGGATCGACGATGATGGCAGCCGCGTCATCATCGTGGGCTACGACATGGCGAGCGGCAAGGAGGTCCTGAGAAACGAGCAGATCAATCCCGGGCTTGTTGGGGGCTATCCGTTTTTCGTCGGCGAGACGGACGACGGCTGGCCCATCCTCTTCGACATCGCGGGCGCGCATTACTTCCGTATCGACCCTGAAAGCGGAGAGGTGGTGCCGTTCGTCGATCGCGCAGGAGGCACCAACTCCATTCCCATCCTGGGCAACGAGCTTTCGACCGTCGTGGTATCGGTGGGCGCGAGCGGCTCGGCAGGCGACAACCTGACTGCCGATGATATCGGCACCGCTGAGCTGCAATCGATTGACCTGAGCACGGGAGAGACGCTCTACTCCATGAGCACGTCCGTCTTCGCGCGCGACTTCCACGGCTTCGCTGGCTATAGCGCCGTCACGCGCGATGGAAGGTATTTCTATCAGGGCATGTATGATTCCGACGGAATTGCGCGCATCCACACCTTCGACCTGGAGCGCGGCGTTTACGAGGCCTACGACTACGACGACGGATTCGCCGCGACGAACGCCCCCACCAACGACTGGATACGGCTTGCGCAGGACGATTCGCGCCTCATCACGCTCTCGACGAGCGACGGGGGTGACATCGTCTTCTGCGTGTACGACACAAACATCGAAGGGGGCTTCCTGGGCGGGCTGCTCGCCGATGGCAACCCCACGATCATCATCGCGATCATCGCCGTCGTACTCGCGATGCTCGCCGCCGTTATCGTGGCCGTAGCGGTGCGGCGTGGGAAGAAGCGGCGCGCGGCGCAGCGTGAACGGGTGAGCAGCATGAGGAGGGATGTTTCGACTGAAGTGCAGGCCGCAAGCGGTACGGCTGCGCAGGCGGCTCCCGCATCGGGAGGTTCTGCCCCTGCAGGTGGCGCGGCTGTCGCGGGAGACATGAGCGTCCCAAGTGGCGCGGTGCCTGCGCCGACCTCATCGGACGCTTCGAGCTCGCAAGGTCAATCGCAGGGAAAGCGCTTCTGCCCGTATTGCGGCAAGCCCGTCGGCAGTGCGAGCGCGAAGTTCTGCACCTCATGTGGAAAGGGACTGCCGGAGTAACGCGCCGGGCGCGACAGCCCGCCCGTTCCCCCGACGCAACGGCTCCCTGCTGCCGCACCGCCTGCTACCTCCTCACCGGATGTAGCGACCGCCGGATGTAGCGACCGCCCCAACTGAATCGCCTTTTTCGACAGAATCGAGCCCTCAACGAGCAATTCTGTCGAAATTAGGCGATTCAGGGGGTTGGGATTCAGCAAACTCGCCGGGCGCTCTCACGGTTGCCGCCGCAACGATTGCGGTGATAGCTAGAATCCTGCGACGATGCGAGCGAAGAGCACCACCGCGACTACCACCACGAGATATATGCCGAGCACTTTGGCATCTTGAAGGCGCGTGCGATGGGCGAACGTCGGCAGCAGCTTCGCGAGCGGGCGGCGATCGAGCAGAAAGAAGAGGGCGGCCCACGCGATCGGCAGCACGATGAACCAGTTGAGCGCCACGTTGTACCACTGCGGCTTACCAATCAGATTGCCCTCTGGGCTGATGGTTCCCTCAATCGCCTGCCCAACGAAAAGCACGGCACAAAGCACGAGCAGCGCATCCCAGCACCAAGCAACCCAAAGCGGGATGCCCCTTCCAGGCCTCTTGGCGACCGTTGTCGAAATGCCATCTTCATCCACGTTCACAGGCGGCAGAACGACTTCCTCCTGGACATTCCGGGAAGCAGTGCGCGATCCATCTCCTTCTTCCGCAGATGCAGCCGCACAGAACGCCTCCTTGAGTTCGCGGGCGCCTGCGTAGCGCGCTGCAGGGTCGAATGCCGTCGCCTTCAGCACGATTGCGGCGATATCGGATGCAATCGCCTGAGCTGCCAGCGTCTCCGCGGTTGGCTGTCCTGCGGGTTCCTTCCCCGTCAGGCAAAAGAGGAGCACCATGCCGAGCGCATACACATCGCTTCGCACGTCCGTCTGCCCGAAACCGAATTGCTCGGGCGGTGCGTAGGCGCGCGTGCCAAAGCGCACCGTATCCGCGCCGGTGCCCTCGCGGTAGCGACGCGCGATCCCAAAGTCGATGAGCGTCGCCGTAATGCCATCCGGTGTATTCGAGACGATGATATTAGCCGGCTTCACGTCGCGATGGATGATCGGAGGGCTCGCGAGCCCATGCAGCTCCGCCACGGCGTCGCACACGGCGGGAAACGTCACGCACACGGACGCGAGTCCTCCGCCGTCGTGGCGCACGAGCTCCTCGAGCGTCGCACCCTCGATGTATTCGGACACGACAATGAGCTCGTCGGATGTTCTATAGCAGTCCAGGATGCGCGGGAGATGGCGGAAGCGTCTGCCCGCCTGCTGCAGCTCGAAGAGAGCCTCATACGCGCTGCCCAGCCCTTCACCGCGCGGCATGCGCTTGCGTACAAACGGACCGAGCGCAGCACCGTTCGCGCCCTCGAACACGACGAGCTCCGTCCGGGCAGTACCATCTCCTGCCGAGCCGCCGTCCGATGTTGAGCCGAGCGGGCGCACCAGGCGGTAACAGGCATCGCGCTCGAGCGCAGCAAGGTAGCGCCCGAGCTCATCGTCTTTTTGAAAACCGTCTGCAGCGTTCATCGAGACCTATCAGTAGGATGCTTGTAAAATCACCCCGGGGACTGCGCCGCCGGAGCGATGTAAAATTACACCAGGGGTTTTTCGACATTCATGCCCAGCGACTTCTCTGAATGTCGAAAACCCCTGGGGTAATTTTACACGACCGGCCAATAACCCCCGTCCCCAGCGGCGGCGCAGTCCCCCCGGGGTGATTTTACATTCTACCCAAGGGTCTTCTCTCCGAAACGGTAGAGTTCCTCGTCCGTCTTCTGCAGGGAGCATCCGTGGTCGATGCAGAAGAGCACGATCGCGTCGCGGCGATCCTTGCAGTAGAGTTCATTGGCACCAGCCGTCTTGAGCAGGCGGTTCGTCTCGCGTAGCGAAAGCCTCATGGCAAGGGCGAGCTGGAGTACCTTGTCGCGTGTAGGATTTCTCTGGCCTTTGAAAATCTGGTATCCAAACGTCTCGTTGATGCCCGCGGCGCGAACAACCTCGGCGCGCTTCAATCCCTTTTGTTCAAGCAGCTCATTGAGGTATTCGGCGAGCGTCCGGTGCGAGATGCCATGGCGGTCCGTGAAAGCGACGGGACTTGGCGCGTCGAGCAGCTCGTGCAGCAACTCTTCGGTAAGCGGCTCGGCAGCGACAGCCGGCTCACCTGTATCGTCCGTGCCGCCCATGCCGTCCATCCTCCACGGCGTCGTCAAAGTGCTCCCCTTTTCGTCGCAGCCATTTCCAGCTCCCACCATACCTCTTTTCCGTCGCTTTTTCATGCGCGACCGGGCACGCGTCTCACGCACCCGGTCGCGTCCGCGATCCTCAGTATGAGGATGGCTAGTATCTGGGCGCTTACCGCGCACGGGAACCGCCTTACGAGAGCGTCCAGCTCGCTGCCGGCTCATCGGCGATTGCCGTACCGAAGTACAGCACCTTCACGGTGCCATCCTCGAAATAGATGTTCCCGGTAACAGATCCGCCCGCGGCAAGGGTACCCGAACCCAGCTCGTTTTCTGCAGAGGAATAGTACGTGTAGCTCTCCTGTGCGCCGTTGGCGTCCTCGCCCTTCCAATCGAACACGTTATAGCTCGCGGATTCATCGCCGTTGTTCACATACGTCACCTGTACGCCGATCACCGTCGAGTCGTCGTAATTCGCAAGGCCAGTCTCTACGGAATCAACCGTTACGGTCAGGCCGTTCTCAAGCTCCACCGTCGTGCCCACGGCAAGGTCGGTGGTCTGCTCGCCACCCTGGGACGTTCCCGTCGCCGCAGGGCCGTTCACCGCGTCATCGATCGCAGCGGAATACATGCTCTGCGTACCGAGCACGACCGCGATCGACACGATGTTCACCATGAGCGCGGCAAAGGCGAGAGCCTTGCCCACGCGCTTCCCGCGGAACACGCCGATGGCGCCCACGATTGCGAACACGACGCCGATGGCGCCCACCACGAAGGCGAAGTTGTTCACGATAGGCACCCACGAGATGATAAGCGCCAAGATGCCGAGCACCAACGCAACGATCGAGGCGACGGGGCGCGATGCCCCCTGAGTCGAAGCAGCCATAGATTCCTCCTGTTTCACTGCTGAATTCACCGGAGTCTCCCGGTTTTTCACCGGCACGCACCGGCTGCACCCATTGTGGAGAATCGCCCCGGCGATTTCATTAGCTGCCAGCTAAGGTCGCCGACCGCCGCACAGCGCGCGCTCCTATCCCCGCAGTTTCACGTACCAACGCGGACGACCCCATCCGCGCGCCTCCTTCCACAAACTCGTCATGTGCGAGCCGATCTGAATGGAGAGCACCTCGCCGTCGACGAGGCGAGTACGCATCGTAACGCGCGATACCTCATAGGTGCGGCCGTCGGGCAGCATGATGAACTGCGGTGTCTCGGTACCGTCGGCACCGATTCGCAGAATGACATCGACGTATGTGCGCTTGCCCGTCGCCACCATCGCGCGGCGCCTCCCCTCTTCAGCGGTTCTTCGTCCACCTTCTTCGGCTCTCTTCACGCCATAGGTATAGCACGCAGTGCGGACATATGTTCGGTTGCGGTAAACGGGCGTGCCTCTGCACCCACGCAATGAATGGCGAAAGAACGCGGCGGCGCGGGCGCGGGTTTCGTGAGACAATGTCTCTTTGTCCCATTCGACCCATGCATTCGACCCAAGGACGCGGAGCCGCCATGAATATCAACCACGCGATCTTGCATATCTTCGACGCGCAATCGGCCGTCACCGTCTTCTCTGAAGCAGAGCTCGGGTTCGATACGCGCGCGGTGAAGTCGTTCGTCACGAAGCACCTCAAGCGGTCGCGCAACGCGGCGGATAACCACCCCGGCTCGTTCACCGAGGAAAGCGCCTTCGCAGCCGAGCTCAAGCGCTACTTCTTCGGCGAGCGGACGTTCATCGACCTCTCGCAGCAGATTGCCGAATTCCTTTGCGAGCAGCTTTCCCACGCAGAGAAACCGTCTTCGGCAGATATCCTTGTTGCCGACTTCGAAGACGACGAGGAGACCCGTTGGTTCGCCATCCTCATCATGGAAAGTCGCATGGCGTTTATGCACGAGGTCTCGAGCGATGCCGGCACCGTTGCGGCAAAGATCGCCCGGCACCACGCCATCCTCCCCGCACCCACGCAGAAGATTGCCTCGTACGCGCTCGTGCGCTCCCGCGACCTCGCCGTGCTCTATCAGGATAAGCCGCGCACCATCATGGGTGCAGACACGCAACTCATCGTGGACGGCCTTTTGCAGTGCACGACGGGCACCTCGGCGAAGGAGGTCATCGACACCGTGACGCGCGCGGTAGCGGAGGCCGCAGAGGAGCACGGTGCGAATGCGGCGGTCGCACTCGCCGCCACGAAGGCCGCCATGGTGGAGCAGGTCGAAGTGGACGAGGAGCTTCCGCCCTGGGATATCGTGGACGAAGTCTTTGCCGAAGAACCCGCACTTCAAGCAACCGTGCGCCAGAAGCTCGAAGAGGAGCACGTGCCCGAGCGCGTGAGCGTCGAGCGTGCGCATGCGGAACGCCCCAGCGTGCGCAGCCAGAAGATTCGCACAGACACGGGTATCGAGATCACGTTCCCCGTCGAGATGAGCAAGAACTCGGAGTACATCGCGTTCAAAAACGAGCCAAACGGCCTCATCTCGATCGAGCTCAGAAACATCGGCGCCATCGAGAGCCGCTAACCAAATTGGGACTCAGAGACCTGGTGTCAAAGTCTCACGCGACAATACTTGGTGAACCAGGCTTCGCGATGCAAGTTTATCCGTTATGGCACGTGCAAACGGATAAATCTGCATCATGAATCCCGGAAGTGGGACTTTAAGACCTGGTGCCAAAGTCCCAGCCCCAAAGTGGGACTCAGAGACCTGGTGCCAAAGTCTCACTCGAAGAGGGAGCTCGCGGCGTCGGCAACGCGGCCGACGGTGGCGGTGTGCACGAGCGCCTTGACGACGTCGCCCACGCATTCGCGCTGCTCGGGCTCGAGAGCATCCATCGCCTCGCGCATCGCGGGCACACTCGACCGCCAGTCCTCGCGGATATCCGCGAAGCGCGTGGCACCGGTGGCGCCGATCACGTCGAAGAGTGTGTCGACAAACCGCCCGCGCTCCTCGGGCGTGAAGCGTTCCATCCAGCTCTCGATCGTACTCGAAAGGTAGCGCGCGCTCGCCGTGAGGCCGTCCGCATAAACGAAGTCGCACCCCTCGACTTCCCAGAGGAACGGGTTGTGCTGCAACACCGAGATGCCCGAACTCTCCACGACGCGCACGTCGGCACCGTCGTCCATGATGAGACCGATGGCCGAGGATTTCGGCACCGTCTTCACCACACGGGAGCGCATGCGGCGAAAGCCCGCGCCCTCAAGGAACTCGCGCGGAAACCCGGGGCCGTCGTGTGAGAAGGCAGCGAGCACGCGACCTTGTACCTCGCATGACGCGGTCGAGGCGGCATACACCGCGAGATTCCCGCCTTTGGAATGCCCGCCCAAATAGAGCGGACCTGCCACCTCGGTGGCAACATGCTCCACGTAGCCGCGCGCCTCCTCCTGCGCCGGCACCGGACAGAGGTAGGCCATGTTGAGATCTTCCTTCCACCCCACGATCGTCGAATCCGTCCCGCGAAACGCCACATACGCCTCGCCGGTGGGCAGAAGGAACGTCATCGCGGCGAACTGCTCCTCTGCCGCCTTGTTTGTCGCGAATTGGAACAGCGTGAGCCGGACATCGCGGAAGCGCGGACTCGCGCACGCGGCAAAAAGCACGTCGCGGCTACCCTCGGGGTCGAAGCTCGTGCCGAACATCGCCTCGAACTCCTCCGCGCGCAGAAGCTCGTGAAGCGCGATGCCCTCGCGCGTGCAGGCAGCATCGAGGGCGGGGCTCAGGCGAAAATACGAGAGCCAGGAGAAGACCAGGCTGTCCACCGCACAGAGCGGGCGCTCGGCGAAGGAGTCGAGCTGCGTCTGCACGTAGGTGAGAAACGACCCCGGCTTCTTACGGTCAGCAAGCGCGGAGAGACTGCTGGAAAGCCCGGCGCCGTCATCCGAGGCGACGCGCTGCCGAGCGGCATCGTCTTCGTACAGAGCAGCGTCGCGGGCACGGTCTTCGGCATATGCGGTGTCGCCTAAGCCGGACAGCTCCGTTGGAAGCGCGCGCTTCAATGCGTCGGACAGATCGGATAACGATGGCACAGCCGCCTCCCCTACAGCTCGACCTCGATGTTGTCGATCACGTCGCGCAGCGCCTTAGCAGAGGTGTGGAGCTCGGCAAGCTCCTCCTCATCGAGCGAGATGGGCACGCGGCACTCGACGCCGCCGCGCCCCACAATTGTGGGCATGGAGATCGCGATGTCCGAAAGGCCGTATTCGCCCACCATAAGCGAGGAGATGGGCAGAATGCACTTCTCGTCGCGCATGATGGCGGTGCAGAGGCGCTTCACGCTCATGGCGATGCCGTAGTAGGTGGCGTGCTTGCGACGGATAATCTCGTAGGCCGCGTTCTTCACGTCCTCCGCGATGCGGTGCTCGGAATCCTCGTGGTCGAAGTGGCCGCGCATCTCGCAGAAATCCTTAAGTGGAACGCCCGCGACGTCTGCACTCGACCACACCGCGAGTTCGGAGTCGCCATGCTCGCCGATGATGTACGCCTCGACGTCGCGCGGGTCCACGCCCAGGTGCGCGCCGAGCGCCTCCTGCAGGCGCGCGGAGTCGAGCACCGTGCCGGAACCGATCACGCGGCCTTCCGGCAGGCCGGACATCTTGATCGCGGCGTAGGTGAGCACGTCGACGGGGTTCGACACGATGAGCAGGATGCCCTCGAAGCCGCTGTCGCGAATCTGAGGAATGATGCTCTGGAAGATCTTGACGTTCTTGTTCACCAGATCGAGGCGGGTCTCGCCGGGCTTCTGCGCGGCGCCTGCCGTCACCACGATGATCGCGGCGTCGGCGGCATCTGCGTAGTCGCCGGCGTAGATCTTCATGGGGCTCGCGAACGGCGTGCCATGCGCGATGTCGAGCGCCTCGCCCTCGGCGCGGTCGCGGTCGACGTCGATCAAGACCATCTCGGAGAAGAGCTCGCTTTGCATGAGGGCAAACGCGGAGGACGATCCCACGAACCCGCACCCTACTACGGCAACTTTGCGATCGTTGATCATATGCAGCTCCTTACCTTCGGTTGGATAGGTGATGACTCATTTGGGTGACTCATTTGGGGACGGGGTTTCAATGAGTCATCGGATTCTAAACCGTCAATTGGTTGGGAATCGTTTGCGATGACTCATTGAAACCCCGTCCCCAAATGAGTCACCCATCGACCACCTTATATACCCGCAGCCTCGATGGCAGAAACAGCGGCGCGCAGGCCATCCGGCGGCAGCACGAGCGCCATGCGCACATAGCCCTCGCCCGAAGGACCGAAGCTCGCACCCGGCGTCACCACCACGCCCGCGCGCTCCATGAGCTCCTCGCAAAACGCCATGGAATCTGTGCGACCGCCGGGGAGCTTCGCCCACACGAACATCGTGCCGTGCGCGTTGGGACGCTCCCAACCGATCGCCTCGAGCCCGTCGCAGAGCGCGTCGCGGCGCTCCTGATAGAGATGGCGCTGGTGCTCGACCTCATCGAGCAAACCGGTGAGTGCGGCGATAGCGGCCTTCTGTATGGGGAAGAACATGCCGAAATCGATCTGGCTACGGAGCTTCGCGAACGCGGCGACCACATCCGCGCGCCCCACGAGAAAGCCGATGCGCGCGCCCGTGACGTTGAAGGACTTCGAGAGCGAGAAGAACTCGACACCCACCTCGAGCGCACCGGGGTAGCTGAGGAAACTCCCGCCCGCCGGTCCGTCGTAGACGATGTCGGAATACGCGTTGTCGTGCACGATCAAGAGGTCATGCTCACGCGCAAATGCGATGATCTCCTCATAGAGCTCCGGCGTACCCACGCTGCCCACCGGGTTCGCCGGCAGCGACACGATCATGTACTTCGCCTTGTCCGCGACCTCGGGGTCGATGCCCTTCACATAGGGCAGAAAGTCGTGCTCCGCCTCGAGCGGGTAGTACGCGAGCTCGCCGTCCGCAATCTTCACGCCCGCTTCGAACACAGGATAGCAGGGGTCGGGCACGAGCACCGTGTCGCCCGCATCGAGGAGCGCAAGCCCCAGGTGCCCCACGCCCTCCTGCGTGCCGTTGCAACTCGCCACCATATCGGGCGTGATGCCCTCCACGCCGAAGCGGCGCGCGTAGTAGTCGCACACGGCCTGCTTGAGCTCGGGAAGGTCGCCTAAACTGTACTTCCACTGCATGGGGTCTGCCGCCGCGTCGCGCAGCGCCGCGACCACGTGGTCGTAGGGCGCGAAATCCGGCGTGCCCACGGAGAGGTTGTAGATCGTGCGACCCTGCGCCTCGAGCTCGAGTCGCTTGGCGTTGAGCGAGCTGAAGACCTCGGCACCAAACCGGTCGAGACGCTTGGAAAACTCCATGTCCATCATCCTTTCAATGCGTCGCGCGAATGCCCGTGGAGAGGCATGCGCGCGGGTATCGTGCGATGTCAAAAAACCCCTGGGGTAATTTGACATCCGGGGTTATTTGACATTCGGCTCCAGGGCGTCGATTTGAGCAAGCCACAGGATCGAGCTCGCATCGCTCGGCATGCGCCAGTCGCCGCGCGGGGAAAGCGTCACGGAACCCACCTTGGGACCATCCGGCAAGCAGCTGCGCTTGAACTGTTGGGCGAAGAAGCGGCGGTAAAACACGCGGAGCCAGCTCCAGATGGTACGCTCATCGTAGGCGCCTTCAAACGAGCGGTACGCCATGCGCAGGATCTTGCCCGGCGTGAAGCCAAAGCGCAGCAGGTGGTAGAGGAAGAAATCGTGCAGCTCGTAGGGACCCACGAGGTCTTCCGTCTTCTGCGCGATCTCGCCCTCGCCCGTGGGCGGCAAAAGTTCCGGGGACACGGGCGTGTCGAGAATATCGAGGAGCGTCGCCGCAATATCGCCACCGAAAACATCCGCCGCGTAGCGCACGAGGTGCCGCACGAGCGTCTTCGGCACGCTCGCATTCACGCCGTACATGCTCATGTGGTCGCCGTTGTACGTGGCCCAACCGAGCGCGAGCTCGGAGAGGTCGCCGGTGCCGATCACGAAGCCGCCGGATTGGTTCGCAATGTCCATGAGGATCTGCGTGCGCTCGCGCGCCTGGCTGTTCTCGTACGTCACGTCTTGAACGGCGGGGTCGTGGCCGATGTCCTGGAAGTGCTGCTCAACCGCAGCATGGATGGGGACCTCGCGGAAATCGACGCCGAGCGCCTCGGCGAGCATCTGCGCGTTGCCCTTCGTGCGGCCGGTGGTGCCGAACCCCGGCATCGAAACGGCCGTGATGCCTTCGCGTGGAAGCCCGAGCTCGTCGAACGCGCGCACGGTCACGAGCAGTGCAAGCGTGGAGTCGAGGCCGCCGGAAAGACCGATGACCGCGTGCTTCGTCCCCGTGTGCGCAAGGCGCGTCTTGAGCCCCGCCGCCTGCAGGCTGAAGATCTCCTCGCAGCGTTCGGCGAGGTCGCCATGGTCGGCGGGTACGAAGGGCGCGCGCGGAAACACGCGGGCAATCTCGAGTGCGGAGCGCATGAGGCGCGGCACGGGAGCCGCCGCGGCCTGTCCCGGCCCCAACGCGGCGCTGGCGAACGAGAAGTCCACGAACGTAAGCTCGCCTTGCGTGAACACAGGCTTCTTCCACGTGTTGGAACGGCGGCGCTCGGCAAGCAGGCGGTCGAGGTCGACATCGGCGAGCGCCATGTCGCAGCTCATGAGCGGCGTGCGCGCGAGCAGGCTGCCGTTTTCCGCGATAAGGTTCTCGCCAGCGAATACGAGGTCGGTCGTGGACTCGCCCTCCCCCGCGTCCGCGTAGGCGTACGCGCAGTAGAGGCGAGCGCTCTGGCCGCGCACCAGGTCGCGCCGGTACGCCGCCTTGCCAATGACTTCGTCGGATGCCGAAGGATTCAAGATAATCGTCGCGTCGCCCTCGAGCGCCATGCCGACGCTCGGCGGAGCCGCAACCCACAGGTCCTCGCAAATCTCGACGCCTACCGCGACGGCCTCCATGCCGAGATCCACGCAGCGGTAGACGATATTCTTCGCAAGCGGAACGTTCTCGAAACCCGCGAAGTTCGCGAGCATCACATCTTGGGGTGCCGGCTCGAACCAGCGCTGCTCGTAGAACTCGCCGTAGTTGGGCAGGTTCGCCTTGACGGTGAGGCCAAGGAGCGTGCCCGCGCAACACACGGCAGCGCAGTTGTAGAGCGCGCCGCCCGCCGCGACGGGCAAACCCACCGTGAAGAGCAGCGGCAACTCGCGCGTCTCATCCAGCAGCCATGCGAGCGCGCGCTCGCACGCCGCGACGAGCGTGCGGTTCTGAAAGAGGTCGCTGCAGGTATAGCCTGTCAGGCAAAGCTCGGGCAGCACGAGCGCGCCCGCACCCGCCGCATGCGCAGCCTGCACGCAAGCAAGCACTGCGCGGGCATTGCCCTCAACGTCTGCGACGCGGATCTTCGGCGTCGCCGCAGCAATGCGGAAGAAACCGTCCGCAGCAGGCGCGCCGTCGCAGCCGTCCGTTTCTACCAGATAGAGCTCGTCCATCGTCGTTTCCTCTCGGTCTGGAAATCTCGGCACTATGATACCGCGTTCGCAACTCCCGCCGCGCGGGGGTCGCGCTTTGCACACACCGTGAAATGTGCCCTCCTTATGAGGAGTGAACGGGCGGCAAGGCGGCTGGGTAGGAATGGGAGGACTTCAAACGTACGCCCCTGCGGTCGACTGACGCTGCGGCTGAACTGTCCGTAGCCGAACGACCCCGCAGGATACATGAGTTCATGCCCCGGGAGGCACCATGGCACCCGATTATCCCAACCGATACGATGCGCCGTACCAGCGCGAAGAGGCACACGCGCCGCATGAGGCCATCGGCAACACACAGGCATATCCCGCCAAGAAGCCAGGGTTTCTCCGCGGGCTTTTCGAAGACCTCTCCTTCGCGCAGGTCGTTGCCGGCGCTGCCGCAGCGGCGACGTCGGTGGTGCTCGCCTCGAAGATCGGCATCGCGGGGTCGGTGATCGGCGCGGCGGTGAGCTCCGTGGTGACCGTTGTGTCATCGCAGATCTACCGGCATTTCATCACGACCGGCGCGGAAAAGCTCAAGGGTACCTACACGGGAGGCGACGGGCACGCCGGTGCGTATGGCGCGTACGCGGCGGGCGGCGCACATGCGGGCGACAAGCCATTAGGGACGGGGGTTATTGGCTGGTCAGCCAACGCAGACGCCGCGCATGAGGGCGGCCGGGAATCCAGCGTCCGCGCCGAACGCAGTGCGAACTGCCAGCCCTGCGCGGGGACCGGTGCGCAAATGGGAGCGCGCATCGCACCCGAACGCCTCCGCGCGCGGGCGAAGGCGGAGCGCGCCTCCACACAGCGCAAGGTCATAGGCTTCTCGGCGATCGCAGCGATTCTCGCTGTAGTGGCGTGCGTCGCGATCATCTTGCTCGGCACAGCCGGTGAGGGTCTCGGAACCAAGCCGGAAGCGATCTTCACGGCACCTGTCGCCACGCAGGATACGCCCGAAGACGCTGAAGATTCCACCGCGCATGACCAGACTGCCGAAAAACCGGAACAGACAGACGATTCGTCCGAGCAGGAAAGCTCCGAGCAGCCGCCTGCGGACGAACCCTCGGCAGACGGCAGCCAAAACGCTGGCGGCACCGCCCCCTCCCCCGACACGACGCCCGGGACGGGAACCGACGGCTCGGTTGGAACGGGCGACGCAAACAGCGGCGACGCGGCAGGCAATACAGACTCCGGCGATGCTTCCACAGGCGGCACGGGCACCGCAGCGGGTGACGCCACGCAACAGCCCACCCGCCGATAACCGACGACCCAAGCGCTCGCGATGCTAAGATAGAGAGCGGACAAACGGACCGAGGAGACATCATGGCATCGCAGCAGCGCACGCAGCTCAACCAGAACAACCGCATCTACCTGTACGACCTCTTCCGCACGAAGCTCGGCTGCGGCAGGCAGACGTTCGTGACGCAAGTGGAGGAAGCGCTTGCAAGCGACGGGCTCGATGCCCGCTCGCTCGGCTACGAAGATACCCGCGCGCTACTCGAGGACTTGGACGCGTTCGTCACGCTCACCGTCTTCAAGGGTGGGCGCCTCTATGCGACCATCGAAACCCAGCCGGAATGGGACGAGGTGCTCGACGCCGCGAACAACGGCACGGGCGCCGGTGCCGGATCGGCGAAGCCATGGAAACGCAAGCGCGGCCAGCGCCCGCTCAAGCCCGTGCGCCCGCAGGTCGTAGTCGTCGAAGAACCGGTGGATGCTGAGGCGCCTGCCGACGAGGATGCCGCTGCCGAGGAACCCTCGGCAGAGCAGCTTGCCGAAGATGCAGGCGATGAGGCTTTGCCTGAGGAACGCGAAGGGACGACGGTCGAAGAGGCCGACAACGCCGCCGGAAGCCCCGAGTGCGATGTCGTTGCAGACGGCGAGACGGATACCGCACCCGCCGCCGAAACGTCCCCCTGCGAGCCGTCCGGCACCGTCGACGAGGCGGACGCTTCCCCGAACGCCGCCGCCGATGAGCCATCCGAAGAGCCTACCGCGCCCCCTGCCGTGGAAGCGTCCGAACCCGCCATCTCGCTCACCGTCATCTACGATCCTGAGCACGCGAACGCCGGCATCCAGACCCTCGCGTCCACGCCCGTGAGCACAGCCCCCGCCAAGCAGGTCGACGAGGCGCTGGCAGCCGCGAATCCGGCGGCGCAGGCGGAGAACGCAGGCGAAGCGACAGCCCCTTCGGCAGCGCAACCTTCGGCCACGCCCGCATTCACTGCCGACCCGCAGCCGCAGCCTTCGGCCACGCCCGCTGCCGCCCCGCAGCCGCAACCTGCACCCACAGCGCCCCTTGACCTGGACGCGTACCCGAAAGACTTCGCCACGGACGTCTGGTGCCCGGCGAACCTGTTGAGCGAGCTCACCGCGCTCCTCCCCTACGGAGCCGATGTTCTCGGCATCGCGAGCGAATGGTTCCTCATTGCATGCGAGCGCGGCACTGCCGAGCTCAGTCGCAACCGTGCTGCATTCCCCCTACGCTACCTCTGCGACGGTGAACGCTGCAGCGCGACCATCCGCCTCAAGCGCCGTCCCGCCTCGGACACCGGCGCTCCCTGGGCGCTCGAGGCCGTCGAGACCGCATAGCCCATTTGCACCCAAACGACGTCGACATATTCCGCCGTTTTCGTCTTCATACAAGGAAAAACTGGCGGAAAAGGTCGACGTCGTCGGAGCGAATCTTGCCGCGCGTGAGCTTGTGACGCAAACGGGACGGGTTTGATTGAATCAAATGACTCAAATCAACCCCGTCCCCAAATGAGTCAAACGACCTGGCTTGAACTGATGTGCAACCCTATGCGAGCACGCCGAAGTACACGCCGATCACGCCCACGAGCATCGTGCCCAGGATGAGGATGGTCGGCGAGACCTTCTTGCCCAGCAGCCAGTAGTACAGCCCCATGCAGATGAGGGCGAACATACCGGGCAGGATGCCGTCGAGCACGTCCTGCAGGGCGGTGACCTCGTCGCCAGACCCGAACTCAACCGCAATCTCTGCCCAGAACATATCGACGGTCATGGAGCCGAGCACCATGATGCCCACGATGCCAGCGATGGTCATGACCTTGTCCATGATGCCGTTCTTCTGCGCGGTCTCGAGCATTCCCACGCCCAGCTCATAGCCCTTCTGGACACCCCATACGCGCAGCACGAACGCCGGAATGTTGTAGATGAGCAGGAAGATGAGTGGGGCGAAGGGATTACCTGCCTGTGCGAGCGACACGCCGATGCCGGCCGCGAGCACGCGCAGCGTGGTGAGGAAGATCGAGTCGCCAATGCCGGACAAGGGACCCATGAGGGCTGCCTTGACATCGTTCACCGACTCCGCAGGGATCTCGTTCTTCGCAATCTTCTCCTCCATCGACGCCGCGATGCCGGCGACAAACGGCGCGAACTGCACCGTGATGTTGAAGAACGACGTGTGGCGCACGAGCGCCTGGGCATAGCCCTCGGGATCGTCGTGGTAGATCTTCTTCAAGATCTTGTCCATCATGACGCCGAACGCGAGACCCATCTGGTTTGCATACGTCCAGGAGTACTCGACGCCGAGCGATCCCACATTCAGCGACATCCTCGTGAGGTCGCTCTTGGTGATCGCATAGGGGTCGTTGCCGGTCGTTATCTTAGAAGTCATCGTCGTCCCCCTCAATCGCAAGATTCTCGGTATTCGGCTTCATGATGCCGGTGTACTCGATGCCGATCACGATGGAAAGCAGCGCGACGCCGAGCACCGGCACGCCGATGTAGGCCGTGAGCAGGAACCCGAGGAAGTAGAACGGCAGTAGCTTCTTAGTGATAATCATGCGACCGAGCATCGCGAAGCCCATGACAGGCAGGATGTTCGCGCCCGCGGCGAATCCGTTGAGCACGAACTCGGGGATGACGCCCACGACCCACGCCACGGCGTCGGAGCCGAAGTAGATGGCGCAGAAGTGCACGACGAAGTAGAGCGGCTGCGCCCACGTGCCGATGAGCCAGTGCAGGGCGAGGAGCTTCTTGCTCTCCCCTTTCTCGGCGAACTTAGGAATGAACGTCAGAAGCCAGTTCGAGACGGGCTGGCAGAGGTTCTCGAGCGCGAGCACGATCGTGCCGATGGGCAGCGCGAGACCCACGGCGACGTCGATGTCGACATCGAGCAGCACCACGTACGCCGTGCAGAGTACCGCAGCAGAGGTGCAATCCGGTGGAACGTAGGCACCGATGGAGACCGAGCCCATGAACAGGAGCTCGAGGCTCGCGCCGAGGGCGAGGCCGGTCTGGAAGTCACCGAGCACGGCGCCCACGACCGGGCACACCACGAGGGGACGGAACGCATAGAGCGTGCCCAGCTGGTAGTCGAAGAAGCCGAAGAACAGGTACAGAAGGCTGCAGATCGCAGCTTGGATAGCCATGTTCCCTCCTTACGCTAGTAATCGAACTGGTGGTAGTAGCGGCGGTAGTCGAGGTTGTGCTTCGTCACGGTCTCGTAGTACGCCGAGAGACGGTCGGTGACAAGCGAGCTCAGGATCCACGGCGAGACGATGACGCGGAAGTCGTCGTCGAGGCCGGGGATGGCGTACTCGGCGGTGTCGATCACCACGACGTCCTCGTCCTTGGTGCGGTCGGCGAAGTTG
>CASFXG010000033.1 GCA_949298635.1 uncultured Coriobacteriaceae bacterium
CTCTAAGTGGGCAACCACCAAGCACAAGAAGGCCGCCATCGACGCCAAGAGATCCTCCCTCGGCTACAACCACACCAGCAACATCAACGAAGCGGACAACAACGGACCCGCCCCCAACCCCGAAAACCCCCCACCACAAAACACGACCCCGTCCCCAAATGAGTCATTTGTCGACCCGGGTCTGCAATAGGGAAAGGATTTCCATGGTTTCAATCGACTTCACGCCGCGCGGCGTGTGCTCGAAGAACATCCACGTTGAGCTCGACGATGCCGGCGAGATCATCGAGAACGTCGCATTCACAGGCGGCTGCAACGGCAACCTCAAGGCCGTGAGTAAGCTCGTTGCCGGGCACTCCGTGAGCGAGATCACCCAGATCCTGCGCGGCAACACCTGCGGCCCGCGTAAGACGTCCTGTGCCGACCAGCTGTGCTGCGCGCTCGATGCGGCGCAGGAGCAGGCGAAGGCGTAGCGCATGATCTTCGACCGCAACATCTCGCGCCGCTCGTTTACCATCGGATCCATCGCCGCAGCGGGTGCCGGTATGGCGGCGATCGCGCTCACCTCGTGCTCCTCGGGCAACCGCCCCGCCACCGGTGAGCCGCAGGTCGTGACCGACAGCTCGCTCATGGTCAACGTGCTCGACGGCGATTACGAGTACACGGACAAGACGCTCGTCTCGAGCGCGGCGTGGCTGCTTCCCCTCGGCACGCTGCTCTTCCACGGCGGCGGCTGCACTTGGGCGGCGGCGATGCTCACGCCGGAGTCTGTGTCGCACATCAACACGCTCGGTGTACTGAGCCTTGCGAGCGGAAACCTCTCCACTGTGAAGGAGGAACCAACGCAGGGCGCGACGTACACGTATTTCGACGTCCGGTGCTCCGACACGGTGATGGCGTGGGTCGAGATCAACTACACGGACCGCTCCTGGACCCTCTTCGGCCAGGGGCTTTCGAGTGGCACGCTCACCGGATCGCCGGTGAAGCTCGACGAAGGCGACGCCGATTGGGAGCCGCCGCGCATCACGGCGTGGCGAGACAGCGTCATCTGGCAGAAGATGCCGCTCGCGACGGGCTCGAAGTCCGGCGAGTCGTCGCACTGCTACATCTGGGCGCTCGGTTCCGAGGAAGGTACGGAAATCTGGGAGTCGCACGGCAGGTTCGCGACGACGCCGCGCGTCTCGGAGAATCTGCTCACCATCGCCCCCCGCGTTCGCGAGGACGAGGGCGTGTACTACGGCCTCACGGCGCTCGACCTCACCACGGAGGAATTCGACCAGGTGGATCAGCTCGTGATGCCGAGCCGTGTCTCTCCGCTCGATGCGGAATATCTCAACGGGACGTTTGCGTTCTCGGTCGAGGCGTCCTACAACGGTGCAGGCAACCTCGGCAACATGGGCTCGTACTTCGGCGTCGCGGGAGGGCCGTTCACCTACGTGCGCCGCGAACCGCTCTCGCAGATCACGGGTAACGGCAGCACATATCTCGTCAAATCGCAGTCGTCGCACCTCATCATCGATACCGAGGCGCAGACCTACGGCGCCCTCTATTCGCCGGATCGTTCGATCCAATATGGCGACTTTCCGGCCACCGAGGGTCTTTCAAGCCAGGTGCTCACCTTCGCCACGGTGCGCAGCGCCTCCGGCGTCCCCGAAGGCGTACAGGCGCGCGTGTTTCAGCTGTAGGGAGCCACGCGGCTCGGTTGGCCGAGATGCGCGTGCTGCCGCGTCAATCCTTGTGCAAGCGCGCGTTCGCCGCTGCGAGGATGCACTCCGTCTCCGCCGCGCTCGCAGGGTGGCACGGCGCGGGGCGGGCGGGAAGTTCGACCAGCTGCTTCTCCATCCACGTCACGTCGAGCCAGCGCCCCAGCTTGTATCCGCACGCGTGGTGCTCTCCGCACACCGTATAGCCATGTTTCGCGTGAAACGCCACGGACGCCTCGTTGCTCGATGTGATGCACGCCTCGCTCACGATGACGCCTTGGGCGCGCATGAGCTCCTCGAGCGCATCGAGTAGCACGGAGCCCAAGCCGCACCCCTGGTGCTCGGGCGCAAGATAGATCGAAATCTCGGATGCCCAATCATATGCGGGCCGCTCCCTAAACGAACCGTTGTAGGCGAAGCCGACCACCCGTGAGGACGCCTCGTCCACCGCGACGAGAAAGGTCGCATGCTCGAGCTTCTGCCGTATGCGCGCCTCGTATTCCTCGATGCTCGGTACGGAAATCTCGAAACTCACGTCTGTATGCTCGACGAACGGCGCGTAGACCGCCAGGACCGCGGGGGCATCGGCAGGCGTCGCGGTGCGGATATAATATGTCATGGCGTCCTCCGGAAAGAATGTGCGCGACATGGAGATAATAAGCGCAGGGTGCCACCGGCGACCGACTAAAGCCCGCCAGCGGGCGTCGTCTACGCACAGTGTAGCTCCATATACGCTACAATGTGATGGTTCGATGAAGAGTGAGAAGGAGGCCTGCTCATGGCTTCGGATGCAAGAAGGATTCTGCTCGTCGAGGACGAGAAGGCGATTCGCGACGCCGTCGCAGCGTATCTCGAGCGCGAGGGCTATTGGGTCGTGGGCGTCGGCGACGGCCAGTCTGCGGTCGAGGAGTTCGAGAAGCACCAGTTCGACCTCATCGTGCTCGACCTCATGCTCCCCAAGCTCTCGGGCGAGCGCGTGTGCCGTGCGATCCGCGATACCTCCGACGTGCCGATTATCATGCTCACGGCGAAGGGCGAGGTCGAAGACCGCATCATCGGCCTCGAACTCGGCGCAGACGACTACCTCATCAAGCCGTTCAGCCCCCGCGAGCTCGTCGCCCGCGTGCGCGCCCTCTTCCGCCGCACGCACCTCGCCGACGAGCCCCAGATCGAGGTACTCGACTTCGGCGACCTGGTCATCGACATCTCCGGCCATAAAATTCTGGTTGAGGGCAAAGAGGTCGACCTCACCGCTTCCGAGTTCAAGCTCCTCACCACACTCGCGCGTCACCCCGGTCGCGTGTACAACCGCATGGAGCTCGTCGAGAAGGTGCTCGGCTACGATTTCGAAGGCTACGAGCGCACGATCGACTCCCATGTGAAGAACCTCCGCGCGAAGCTCGGAGACGACCCCAAGCATCCCAAGTGGCTCTTCACCGTGCACGGTGTGGGCTATCGCTTCGAGGCGCCGGCGAAGTCTGCAGAGGATAGCGCGCAAGACGCGAAGTAGCGCGATTCCCCATGCTGCCAGCCCGCGTCGAGATCGGTACAAAGCATAAGCAACCCGACGAGGCGAGTTCCCGCGCAAGCTGGAACACGCCTCGTTCCGATACGCGCTCCGGGATGAGCTATGCCACGCGCATGGCCGCCTCGTTCGCGCTCACCTCCATCATGACCGTGCTCGTGCTCGTGGGCGTGGTCGCCGTGGTGTGGAGCGGCGCGTTCATGGACTACACGCGTACGAACATGACCGATATCGCCGAGGCCACGGCGGCGCGTCTCGCCGCTGCGTACGAGTCGAGCGGGAAGTGGACGACGTCGCTGCTCTCGGACGTCGCCGATTCGAGCATCGTGTCCGAAGACATCGGCCTGCAGGTGGTCGACGCGAGCGGGACGATCGTCTATGACGACTCGTGGCCGGCGGCAGCGGTGGTGGGGCCTGCGGGTAGCGCCCCGCGCGAGACGCACGGCCTCACCTCGAGCGCGCCCACGGACGCCTCGGCTTCCGTGACGCGCGACATCACCCTGGGGAATGGCACGGTCGTGGGCCAGGTGCGCCTGTGGGTGTTCGGCTCGGACGCGCTGCTCGGCAAAGCCGATACCGCGTTTCGCGATCGCACGTTCAACGCCATGTTCATCGCATCGATTGCGGCGGTCATCATCGCGGTCATCATCGGCATCTTCGTCTCGCGCATGCTCACAAACCCCCTGCGCCGCATCACCGGCACCGCCAAGCAGATTCGCGATGGCGACCTCTCCGCGCGCACAGGGCTGCGTGGAGACGACGAGATAGACCGGCTGGGCGAGACATTCGACGAGATGGCGACCTCGCTCGAGAAGGACCTGAAGCACGAGCGGCGCATCACCTCCGACGTCGCGCACGAGCTCCGCACGCCGCTCATGGCGATGCTCGCGACCGTCGAGGCCATGCAGGACGGCGTCCTTCCCTGCGATGACGAGCATCTGGAGACGGTTGCCTCGGAAACGCGCCGCCTCTCCCGCCTGGTTCAGCAGATGCTCGACCTTTCACGCATGGAGAACCGCACCACGCCGCTCAAGCTCGAGCCTGTGGACCTCGTACCCTTCGTGCAGCGCATCGTCGACGGCCAGCAGCAGCTGTTCATGAACCGCGACTTGCGCCTGCGCTTCTCGGACGACACGCAGGGGCGCTCCGCGGTCATCGAGGTGGATGCCGACATGATTACGCAGGCGGTCGTGAACCTCATGAGCAACGCGATGCGCTACACGCCCGAGGGCGGGTGGGTCGTCGTCTCGGTGAAGGCCGACCGCAAGAACGTGCAGATCATCGTTTCGGACACCGGCATCGGCATCGCCAAGGAGGACCTGTCGCGGATTTTCGGCCGTTTCTGGCGCGCCGACGCGAGCCGTGCGCGAGAAGCCGGCGGCCTGGGCGTGGGACTTTCGGTGACCCAGCAGATCGTCGAGCGGCATCACGGCTACATTTCCGTCGAATCCGAACTTGAAAAAGGTACGACGTTTACGATTCATCTGCCGCGTGAACACACGCCGGAGCCCGCTTCCTCTACAATGGAGGGCTAGGATAACGCGGTTCTGCGGAATGATACAATCCAGCCTGGCTGGTTTGCATCAGGTATGGCCCGGCACACAAGAGGAGTTGATTCCACGTGGCAAACATGGAGCGCCGTCCAGATTCCCACGGCAAGGTTCGCGACATCTACCAGGCGGGCGAGAACCTGCTCATGGTAGCGACCGATCGCATCTCGGCTTTCGATTACATCCTGCCGGACGAGATCCCCTTCAAGGGCGAGGTGCTCAACCGCATTTCGGCGTTCTGGTTCAATAAGTTCGCCGACCTCGTGCCGAACCATCTCGTTTCCATCGACGTCGCCGACTTCCCCGAGGAATTCGCCGAGTACAAGAGCTATCTCTCCGGCCGCGCCATGCTCGTGCGCCGCGCCGAGACCATCCCGGTCGAGTGCATCGTGCGTGGGTACCTCACCGGCAGCGGCAAGAAGACCTACGACGCGGACGGCACCGTGTGCGGCATCCATCTGCCCGCCGGCCTCACCGAGGCTTCCAAGCTGCCCGAGCCCCTCTTTACCCCGTCCACGAAGGCGGCGCTCGGAGACCACGATGAGAACATCTCGTTCGATCGCTGCGTGGAGATCGTCGGTGCCGACGTGGCCGAGCAGATCCGCGACTACTCGCTCAAGATCTACACCGCCGCGGCTGAGTACGCTGCCACGCGCGGCATCATCATCGCCGATACGAAGTTCGAGTTTGGCATCATCGACGGCAAGGTGACGCTCATCGACGAGTGCCTCACGCCCGATTCGAGCCGTTTCTGGCCGGCGTCGAGCTATGAGGAGGGCAAGGTCCAGCCCAGCTACGATAAGCAGTTCGTCCGCAATTGGCTCACCGCCAATTGGGATATGAAGGGCGACGCGCCGCATCTGCCCGCCGACGTCATCGAGGGCACGTCCGCGCGCTACCGCGAGGCGTACCAGATCATCACCGGTACGGAATTTGAAAGCATGAAGGGAAACGAGTAAGTGAGTACACGGAGCGCTACCAACAAGCGCACCCAAGAGCGTGATTACGCGGGTGCCGCACGCAAGTCCGCCGCATCCGCCAAGCCCGCCCGCGCCGCCGCTTCTTCGGTGCGTGTGGTGTCTTCGAGTGCAAAGGCTCGCCGCAAGGAGTATGAGCAGGGCGAGTCGCTCGAGGGTCTTTCGAAGGCCGAGAAGAAGGCGCGCAAGCAGGAGCTTCGTGCCAAAGAGGATCGCATGTACTCCGCTGCGAACATCCTTATGAAGGGTGACGAGGAGTACCGCGACAAGCGCCGCGTCTTCTGGGTGCTCGAGGGTGTCGGCATCGTTGGCGTCGTCGTGGTGTGGCTCATGCTCGCCGGCCTCTTCAACTCGTTCATGGATGCGAACGCGCTCGGCGTGGCACAGCTCGTCGGACTGGGCATCGCCTACGCGTTCGTGATCGGCGGCTTCATCTACGACCTCGTGAAGATTCGCCCGCTGCGCAACTTCTACAAGTCGCAGGTCGCCGGCATGACGGATCGCAAGGTGCTCGAGGTTCTCGAAGAGGAGGCCGAGCGTCTGGACACGAAGAAGGGCAAGGCGTCGAAGAAGGAAGCTGCGGCCGACGCCGACGCGACCGCTTCCGAGGAGCCCGCGGTGAAGCGCGGCCCCAAGAAGAATCACCGTTCGCGCCGCTAGATAGTAGGTAGAAATGGGTTGGTTGGGGACGTGTCCCTCTCAGCCCTTTCCACACTCAGGAAAGGGTTGAACAGGGCACGCCCCCAACCAACCCATCGGTTTATACGAGTAAAGGAAGATAGATGATCAGGGCTGCTTTGACCGTCGAGGACGCGCGCGCCGGCATGGCCGCGATCGAGCCGAAGATCGAGCGCTATGCGAAGCTCGTCGTCCGCAAGGGCGTGAACGTCATGCCCGGGCAGGAAGTCGTGCTCATGACGCCTGTCGAGTGCGCCCCGTTCGCGCGCTTGCTCGTGAGCGCTGCCTACGAGGCGGGCGCCGGGCACGTCACAGTGATCTGGAACGACGATGCGGTGACGCGCCTCACGTACGAGAACGTTGAGCTCGCATACTTCGAGCAGACGCCCGAATGGCAGCGCGTGCAGCTCGATTCGCTCGCCGAGGCGGGTGCGTGCTTCATCTTTGTGGAAGGAGCCGACCCGGAGGCGCTCAAGGGGATCGACCCCAAGAAGCCCGCGGCGGCTTCGAAGGCGAAGAACAGCCAGTGCACGGTGTATCGTCGCGGCCTGGATTTCAACGTCAACCCGTGGTGCATCGCGGGCGCGCCAGTTGCCGCATGGGCGCGCCATGTGTTCCCCGATGTGCCAGATGAGGTCGCCATTTACCGTCTGTGGTGCGCGATTCTTTCCGTGGCGCGCGCCGACGGCGACGACCCCGAGAGCGATTGGGAGCTGCACGACGCGACGTTCGAGAAGAACCTGCGCTTCCTGAACGACCGTCATTTCGACGCCTTACAGTACCGTTCGTCGAACGGAACGGATTTCACCGTCGGCCTCACCGATCGCCATATCTGGGCGGGTGGCAAATGCGAGACGCCCGAGGGGCACCCGTTCTTCCCGAACATCCCCACGGAGGAGGTCTTCACCTCGCCCGATCGCATGCGCGCCGAGGGCATCGTTCACTCCGCGCTGCCGCTCATCCACCACGGCAACAAGGTGGAGGATTTCTGGCTGCGCTTCGAAGAGGGGCGCGTGGTCGAATACGGCGCGCGCGTGGGCGAGGGGACGCTCAAGAGCATCCTCGAGACCGATGAGGGAGCACGAAGGCTCGGCGAGGTCGCGCTCATTTCCAAGAACACGCCGATCCGCGAAAGCGAAACGCTCTTCTACGACACGCTCTACGATGAGAACGCGAGCTGCCATTTGGCGCTCGGCGTTGGGTTCCCGGAATGCTACGACGGGGGCTATGAAATGAGTGCCGACGAGCTCCGCGAGCATGGGGTGAACACCTCGGCGACGCATGTCGACTTCATGATCGGCGCCGATGACCTCACTATCACGGGCATCCAGGCCGACGGCACGGAGGTTCCCGTGTTCGTAAACGGCCAGTGGAGCTGGGAGTAACACTTTGGGGACGGGGTCAAAAGTGTTGAATTCAACACTTTTGACCCCGTCCCCAAAGTACCAGCTTGGGTCCTGCGGCTGTGCGGCATGAGAGACGTGGTACAATGCTTCGCGCGGGCCGTTAGCTCAGCTGGCAGAGCAGGGGACTTTTAATCCCAAGGTCTAGGGTTCGAACCCCTAACGGCCCACCATGAATACGAACGCCCAGTGCCCTTGCGGAGCCGGGCGTTTTCGTCGCTTTAGGCGTCACTTTGGGGACGGGTACGTTTGTGTCGTTTTCGACACAAACGTACCCGTCCCCAAAGTGACGCCCCGTCACCGACGAATCCGTGCGCCTGTCGGAGCGTTCGCTCCCCAGCACCTTCGTTGCCGTATCATCTATAGCAATATCGCGCTTCGGCGCCGCCCCGTCACCAACGCACGGGGAGGGACAGGGCTTTGCTCGAAAGGAAGGCAACCTATGGCAGATGTACATGCGCTCCTCGATGAATGGCTCGCCAACGTTCAGGACGACGTGCTTAAAGCGGAGCTCGTCGCACTCAAGGACGCGGGCGACGAGAACGCCATCACCGATGCGTTCTTTCAGGATCTCGAGTTCGGCACGGCGGGACTGCGCGGCACGCTCGGCGCGGGCACCAACCGTATGAATATCTACACCGTTGGTCGCGCCACGCAGGGCTTCGCCGAGTATCTCGTCGCTAACTTCGAGAATCCCACCGTCGCCATCGCGCGCGATAGTCGCAACAACGGTGAGCTCTTCGTGAAGACCGCCGCTGCCATCTTCGCGGCGAACGGCGTGGTGGCGAAGGTCTATCCCAAGATCTCGCCTGTTCCCACGCTTTCCTGGGCGGTGCGTGACCTCAAGTGCTCCGGCGGCGTGTGCGTCACGGCTTCGCACAATCCCGCGCAGTATAACGGCTACAAGGCTTATGGTCCCGACGGTTGCCAGATCGCTTCCGAGGTGGCAGACGCCATCTCTGCTGCCATCGCCAAGGTGGATATGTGGCACGGCATCAAGACGATGGATTTCGACGAGGCCGTGGCTGCCGGCAAGATCGAGTGGATCGGTGACGACTGTCTCGACCGCTACTACGACGCGGTGCTTTCGAAATCCGTCTGCAACCTTACCGAAGAGCAGGCTGCCGAGGCGCCCCTCAAGCTCGTGTACACCCCGCTCAACGGCACCGGCCTCATCCCGGTGACCACGGTACTCAACCGTGCAGGCATTACGGACATCACCATCGTGCCCGAGCAGAAGGATCCCAACGGCGACTTCCCCACCTGCCCGTATCCGAATCCGGAGATTCGCGAAGCCATGCAGAAGGGTATCGACCTGTGCCGCGAGGTGCAGCCCGACCTCCTGCTCGCAACCGATCCGGATGCCGACCGCGTGGGCGTGGCATGCGCCGACGGCGATGACTATACGCTCATCACCGGCAACGAGATGGGCGTCCTCTTGCTCGACTACATCTGCCGCATGCGTGCCGAGCGCGGCGAAGACCTTTCCAACAAGGTCGCCGTTACCACGATCGTTTCCTCTGCCATGGTGGATGCGCTTGCTGAAGAGTACGGCTTCGAGCTGCGCCGCTGCCTCACGGGCTTCAAGTACATCGGCGACATCATCACGTCGCTCGCCGACGCCGGCGAGGTCGACCGCTTCATCTTCGGCTTCGAGGAGAGCTATGGTTACCTCTCGGGCGACCACGTGCGCGACAAGGATGCGGTGAACGCGTCGCTGCTCATCTGCCAGATGGCGCAGGATTACCGCTTCAAGGGCAAGAACCTCGTCGAGGCCATGCACGACCTCTACGAGAAGTACGGCTACTACCACAACAAGACCGTGTCGCTCTCCTACCCCGGTGCCGAGGGCGCGAGCAAGATGGCGGGTATCATGGCCGCCCTTCGCACTGAAGCGCCTACTCAGATGGCCGGACTTGCGGTGGAGAAGGTCGTGGATTACCAGCAGGGCGTGAACGGCCTGCCGAAGGCGAACGTGCTCGAGTTCGACCTCGAGGGTGGCAACAAGGCCATCGTGCGCCCCTCCGGTACCGAGCCCAAGATCAAGATCTACATCTTCGCGAAGGGCGATGACGCCGCGGCTGCCGACGCCCTCATCGAGAAGATCGAGGCGGACGGCCGCGAGCTGCTTTCGTAATCGTTAAACGGAACGAAGCCAAACGAACCCCCGAAGTGGAAGCCTAAACACGGCAACCAGCTTCGGGGGTTTTATTTGGGGGACGGGTAACACTTTGGGTAACACTTTGGGGACGGGGTCAAAAGTGTTGAATTCAACACTTTTGACCCCGTCCCCAAAGTGTTACCCGTCCCCAAAGTGACGCGCTAAGTGGCGGCGAGAACGATATGTTAACGGAAGAGGATGAGCCAGAGCGCCAGGGCGACGAGCACCAGGGCAATGATGGCAACAATCAGGGCATGCCGCCTCGCGCGCTCCTGTCGAGCGACGAAGATGCTCTTCTTCGAGCCAGGTGTCTGCAGATACCGCTCATAATGAAGCTGTTGACGCTGCCCGGTGTCGCCCGGATTCGAACGGCGGGGATGAGCGGGTCCGCTTTGCGGGAGGTACTGCGGATCGGCCGTGGCGACGCCCATGTGCTTTCGTCCGGGAGTTGTTGTATATCGTCCGGCTTGCTGTGGTTCTTGCTGCATATGCGGTGCGCGCGCATAGTTCTCATCGGTGATGGGACTCTGTGATACATGCGGTACCGTACGCCGATAGGGCGTATTCGGAATCCGACGCTGCGGGCTGCGGTCGGAATCAATCGGGTTTCGCCTAGAAGTGCTGTCTGCCATGGCCCCTCGATCGCATGTGCCTCTAACGAATACATGATATATGCTGCGGAACCTCTTCGTATGCGATGGGTTTGCGCACGAAGCCCCATTCACGCAGCTTGCATAACTTATACATAAAAATGCAGGTGTAAGCCAAAATAATGTAAGGGGAGGGGCGGTACGAAGCGTTCTGCATCAAGCGTAAGTTGAGGAAGCGGCACCCATCCGTCCGCCTCCGCGCAAGACGGAGGTAATGGTGACGAGAGATTCGCCACGACACTTCTAAATCTAAGCATGATAGACTTAGATTTGATGATACTGTGACGCTTAAAAAATCTCAGCAGTATTGTTTAGAAGCCACGCAGGAGGGCATAACAGCAGTGTCCAAAGAAGTCCCGGAAGCCAATACCCGGGCAATCCACAAAGGAGTGGTTGATTATGGCTAGCATGGTTCCGTATCGTTCGGTGTTCGGTCTTCGTCCCTTCAACACGTCGCTTCTCGACGCGTTCGACGACATGATGGATCTCGCGTCCGCGCCCGCTTCGCGCGCATTCCCCATGGATGTCGAGGATAAGGGTGAAGGGTACGAGGTCAAGGCGTATCTGGCCGGCGTGAACAAGGACGAGATCGACGTCGAGCTCAACGAGGGTCGTCTCTCCATCTCGGTGAACGTCGAGGATAGGGAGGAGAACGAGGGCAAGAACTACCTGCAGCGTGAGTTCTCCGCCTTCAGCGCGACGCGCGGCATCTACCTCAAGGATGCGTCGAATGAGGGGCTTTCCGCCCGCTTCGCCGACGGCGTGCTGACCGTCTCCGTGCCGAAGATCGTCGAGAAGAAGAACGTCACGAAGGTCTCGATCGACTAACGCACAGCTTGCACAACAAGCCAATTGCCGCGTAAGCGCGCAGGGAGGGTTCCCTCGGGAGCCCTCCCTTTTTATGCGTGAGACTTTGAGACCTGGTGCCATAGTCCCACCGAGGTGGGACTATGAGACCCGGTGCCAAAGTCCCACCGAGGTGGGACTATGAGACCTGGTGCCAAAGTCTCACCAGATACTTACGGGGCGATCCTGGCCTGCTGCGCGAATGTGCAACTCCGGTGCTGTTCCGCTCCGTTCGAGCGTTGCCGCGGTGCCGAGGTCGTTGTCGAGCGTGGCGCCCAGCGCAGCGGCGAGGGCGCGCACCGCAAGGCAAGGTCGGTTGTTCTCCTGAGAAATGTGCATGGCGATAAGCTCTTCGGTGCGGCCGGTGACGAGTTCGCACACGGCTTCCGCTGCTTGCGCGTTCGAAAGATGCCCTGTGTTCGAGAGGATGCGCTCCTTGAGAAACCGCGGGTAATCGCCGGTTGTGAGCATGTGGACATCGTGGTTGCATTCAAGCGCGAGGATACGCGCGTCGCAGAGTGCATCCCGCGCGGCGTCGGAAAGCGTCCCGGTATCGGTGGCGAACCCTATGGCGTCGTCCCCGCAGATCAGGCGCAGTCCCATGGGGTTTGCGACGTCGTGCGAGGTGGGGAAGGTCTGGACGCGCACATCTTCGATATCGAACGCCTCGCCGGGTTCAACCTCTTGGAACGGAAGGGTGTCGAAGCCGGATCGCGCCTCCGGCGTGCCCGTGCTCGCGATGAGCGCTCCGTCAAAGCGCTTGCACCACACCGCGACGCCGCGCGTGTGGTCGCTGTGCTCGTGTGTGAGGATGAGCGCGCGCACTCGGCGTTCGTCCAAACCGAGCGCGTGCATGCGGGCGAGCGTCTCCCGACGCGAGAACCCGTTGTCGATCATGATGAGCCCGGCGGGCGACTCCACGATCGAGCAGTTCCCCTTCGAACCGCTGCCGAGGATATGGAGGTGCATCGCGTTCGGCATGCGTTTCCTTCCGATGTAACATTATGCAAGGGAATATTGTACGAATGTATGTGGAAAAATCCCAAGAGTGCTGGTACGGACGAAGATGGGAGGGTGCATGCCAACGGTCGCGCAGCGGTTCGCGCCGCATCGTTCGCGCGGTGTCCGCGCTCAAGCGCATCCCGCCGCCCCGGTGGTGCTCATGGTCTCCGGCGGGGCAGATTCCACGGCGCTCCTCGTCATGGCTTGCACCTCGCAGCTCGATCTGGACGATGGCCGCGGTCGGGCACGCATCGCCCGCGAGCGCCTGCATGTGCTCCACGTGAACCACCATCTGCGCGGCGAGGCGTCCGATGCCGACGAGGCGTTCGTCCGCGAGCTCTGCGAGCGCTTCGGGGTGCCGCTCTGCGTAGAGCACGCATCGTTCACGAACCTGGGGGGTCAAAATCTCGAGGCTGCGGCGCGTGAGGTGCGCTATGCCGCCGCCCGCCGGTACGTGCGTGAACTCTGCGCCGAGGCGAACGTTCCGCGCTCCGTCGCGCGCATCGCGACCGCTCACACGGCGAGCGACCGGGCGGAGACGTTCATCATGAACGCCATCAAGGGCGCGGGCGCCGCCGGCCTTTCGAGCATCCCGCGGCGTCGCAACATCATCGTGCGCCCGCTCATCGACACCACCCACGATGAGCTCTGTCGCTACCTCGAGATTGCAGGCATTCCCTGGCGCGAGGACGAGAGCAACCAAGACACCACATACTTGCGAAATTTCGTGCGCCACCGCGTGATGCCCGTGTTGCGCGAGCGCAACCACAACGTCGCGCGCAACGTGAGCGCGGCGTGCGACATCCTGGGTGATGAAGATGCGTTCATGTCGCAACTCGCGGCACAGGCGTTACGCGTGTGTACTAAACGCCGGCAAGAGGGGCTCATCGTGCTCGACGGTGCGCGCTTGGCATCCGCTGAAGTTGCCATCGCGCGCCGCATGGTGCGCCTCGCTGTGCGCCAGCTCGACCAGGATGCGCGCCTCGAACTTCGCCATGTCGAAGCCGTGCTCGCATGCGTGGCGTCGGGGGAGGGTTCGACCACGCTTCCCGCGGGTATCGACGTGCGCATGGAGTTCGGTGCCTGCTCGATGCGCACCGCCGCCGCCCGCGAAGAGCTCGCGGCCGGCTGGCTCACCGTCCCCGGGCGCATGGCGCTCGCTGCGGGACGGCTGCTCGAGGCATCGATTGAACGCGTTCCCGCCGGATCCGATATCCTCGCCTATGTGCGAGGAAAGGCTTCTGCCGTGTCCGCGGGCGAAGAGATCGCCTTCGTGGACGCCGCGTCGCTTGGATATGCCGAACGCGACCTCGTGCGCCTCAAGGAATCGGGGAACGGCGTGCCCGCGGAGGCTCGGGCGGCGCGTTTGTGGGTCGATTCGCTCGCCCCGGGAGACCTCATGTGCCCGCTCGGCATGCATGGCAGGTCGAAGAAGGTTTCCGACATCCTCGGCGAGGAGCAGGTTCCGGTCGCGGAGCGCCCGCTCGTGCCCATCGTGCGGACCGCGCCTGGCGGCGCCGTTGTGTGGGTTGGCGGAATTCGCCTTGATGAGCGCTTCAAATGCACGGCGATGAGTCGCGTATTGATACAATTAACCATCCATCCCCTCGATCCCGCGGAATAAGTCCGCGCGGTGGGGTAAGCTGCCTTACATATACCGGCGAGCAGGAGGGTTGCCATGGAAGAGAAGAGCGAGCTTTCGACGATGCATCCAGATGTCGAGTCCATCCTTTTCAGCGAGGAGGACATTCGGGGTATCGTGCAGCGTTTGGGAAGCGAGATTAGCCGCGATTACCAGGGGAAGGACCTGGTACTCATCGCCGTGTTGCGCGGGGCGGTTGTCTTCATGGGCGACCTCATGCGCTCGATTGACCTTCCGCTCGCCATCGACTTCATGGCCGTCTCGAGCTATGGCGATAAGGCGAAGACCTCGGGCATCGTCCGTATCGTGAAAGACCTCGATATGGATATCAAGGGGCGCGACGTGCTGATCGTCGAGGACATCCTCGATTCCGGCCTCACGCTCAAGTACCTCATGAAGAACCTGAGCAGCCGCAATCCCGCTTCGCTCGAGGTCGCCGCCTTCCTGTGGAAAGACGTCGAGGGCAAGCAGGCTGCCATCAACCCGAAGTACGTAGGCGCGCATTGCCCCGACGAGTTCGTCGTGGGCTACGGCCTCGACTTCGCGGAGCGCTACCGCAACCTCCCCTATGTGGGCATTCTTAAACCGGAGGTTTATTCGTAACATGTCCGATCATATCGAAGAAGAGCAGAACGCAGCAGACGAGGGCGGCACCGCACGCGACGAGCGCCCCGGCGGCGAGTCGACGGGCGGCAATGACGCGCGCGATGCCGAGCGGAACCAGCCGACGCGCGACGAGCGCAAGGAGGGGAGCCCTCATGGCGAGCAGGTGCCGCGCAACCAGATGATGGGCATGCGCCCCGGCGCGGGAGACCCCAACCGCAGCGGGCATCGCGGACCCTCGCGCATGTCGTGGCTTTACATCTTGGTCGCTTGCGCGCTCGTGGCGTACCTGGCGTTCACCATGAACGGCGGCTCGGGGCACGCGTCCGAGACGACGAAGCTCGCAACGAGCGAGTTCGTGACTGCCGTGGAAGACGGCCGCGTCGACTCCGTGACCTATACCATCGCCGACGGTTCGCTCGAGGGCTTGTATTGGGAAGACGCCAAAGACGTCGGCAAAGACCAGGCAGCGGTTCCCTTCAACTCGACGTACATTGGCTCCGATGCGCTTGCCGAGCTCATGGCGGCGCACCCCGCGACCGAGTACGTCGTGAACACGAGCGATCCGGATGCCTTCATGAACCTCATTCTGAGCATCGCGCCCACGGCCGTGCTCGTCCTGCTCATGTTGTACTTCATGCGCCAGATGATGGGTGCGAACAACAAGGCGATGCAGTTTGGCAAGACGAACGCCAAGACGAACGAGGCGACGCGCCCCAAGGTGAAGTTCGCCGACGTCGCCGGTATCGATGAGGCCGTCGAGGAGCTCGAGGAAGTGCGCGACTTCCTCTCCGATCCGGATCGCTACCGCAAGCTCGGCGCGAAGATCCCCCGCGGCGTGCTGCTCGTAGGCCCTCCGGGTACCGGTAAGACGCTGCTCGCCAAGGCGGTGGCGGGTGAAGCGGGCGTGCCGTTCTTCTCCATCTCGGGCTCCGACTTCGTGGAGATGTTCGTGGGCGTGGGCGCGAGCCGAGTGCGCGACCTCTTCAAGAGTGCCAAGGAACAGGCTCCGTCGATCATCTTCATCGACGAGATCGACGCCGTGGGACGCCAGCGCGGCGCCGGCCTCGGCGGCGGGCATGACGAGCGCGAGCAGACGCTGAACCAGCTGCTGGTCGAGATGGACGGTTTCGAGGAGAGCGAGAGCGTCATCCTCATCGCCGCGACGAACCGCCCGGACATCCTCGACCCGGCCCTTCTGCGCCCTGGTCGTTTCGACCGCCAGATTACCGTCGACCGCCCCGACGTGAAGGGTCGCGAACAGATTCTGCGCGTGCACGCGGCGAACAAGCCTTTGGGCGAAGACGTGAGCTTCGAGAAGCTCGCGAAGCTCACCGTTGGCTTCACCGGTGCCGACCTTGCGAATCTCATGAACGAGGCGGCGCTGCTCACGGCGCGCCGGCACCATGAGCGCATCACCATGGACGAGATCGAGGAGTCCATGGAACGCGTCATCGCCGGCCCCGAGCGCAAGACGCGCGTCATGACCGAGACCGAGCGCAGCGTCATCGCGTACCACGAGAGCGGCCATGCGCTCGTGGGCCACGTGCTCGAGCATTCCGACCCGGTGCACAAGATCACGATCATCCCGCGTGGTCAAGCGCTCGGCTACACCATGCAGCTGCCCACCGAGGATCACTTCCTCAAGACCCGCAACGAGATGCTCGACGAGCTCGCGGTGTTCTTGGGTGGCCGCGTTGCCGAGGAACTCATGTGCGCCGATATCACGAGCGGCGCCTCGAACGACCTCGAGCGCGCGACGAAGTTGGCGCGCGAGATGGTCACCCGCCTGGGCATGAGCGAGGAGCTCGGCACGCAGGTGTTCGGCGAGGCGCAGCATCAGGTGTTCCTGGGGCGTGATTACGCGAACCATCAGGATTATTCCGAGGAGACCGCGCGGCGCATCGACGCCGAGGTGCAGCGCATCATGCGCGAGGCGCACGACCGCGCGAAGCAGATTCTTGAAGAGCGTCGTGAGCAGCTCGTTACCATGGCGAACGTGCTTCTGGAGCGCGAGACCGTCGAGGGCGAGGCCGTAGAGGCGCTGCTCGAGAACCGCTGGGGCGAGTATCTCGAGCGCGAGGCCGCGGGAGAGGTGAAGGCCGCGGGTTCCCAGGATGCCCCGACGCGCCGCAAGCCGCGCCAGAGCGACGAGGAGATCGCCGCCGAGGCCGCCCGCTTTGCCGAGGAGGCTATGGCCAACGAGGAGTGACCGGACGCGATGTCCCAAAAAGGGACAGGAGCATTTTGGGACATCGAAGGGCCTCGGCGTCGCGCCGGGGCTCTTTTTGTGTCGACGGTCTTTGCTGAATCGACTTTTTCGACAGATCTCGCCGAAAACGATGGGATTCTGTCGAAATACGTCGATTCAGTGAGAAGGGCGTGGGAAGAGGGGTGTCCGCCGCACACCGCGGGCTTGCGTTCACTGGTCGAAATGAGCGATAGGGCGCGTGCCAAGAGGGGTAGGCTCAACCATAGCGTATGTAATCGGCGCATATGCGCAGGTGCTCGGGTACCGCGCGCATGCGCCCGGGAACAAGGAGGCAGCTATGGGCGCGCCTAAAACAAGCGATGTAAGGAACGTGGTTCTCGTAGGCCAAGGCGGGGTGGGCAAGACCTCGCTCGCAGAGGCCATGCTCCACCTTTCCGGCAAGACCGCGCGTCTGGGCGGTCACGCGGGTACGAAGCCCACGCTCGATTACGACGCGGAAGAGGTCAAGCGCGAGTTCTCCATTTCGACCTCGATCGCGCCCATCGACTGGAAGGGCGTGCGCATCAACGTACTCGACGCCCCGTGCTATCCGGACTTCATCGGCGATGCCTATGCCGCGATGAGCGTGTGCGAGACGGCGCTCTTCGTGGTCGACGCCGCCGAAGGTCCGCAGCCCACCACGGTGAAGCTGTGGTACGCCGCGGAAGACCTGCGCCTTGCGCGCGCGGTGTTCATCAACCGCATCGATAAGGAGAACGCCGACTACGATACCTGCATGAAGGCGCTCCGCGAGCGCTTCGGCGTGCGTTTGGGTGCCGTGACCCTGCCGTGGGGTACAGGCGATAACTTCGAGGGCGTCATCGACATCGTGCGCATGAAGGCGCGCCATTGCGAGGGTACCACGCAGACCGAGTTCGACATCCCCGAAGAGTATCTCGACGCTGCCGAGGAAGCGCGCGAGCAGCTGTGCGAGGCCGTGGCCGAGGCGGACGACGAGCTCATGATGAAGTATCTCGAAGGTGAGGCGCTCTCGCAGGAAGAGGTCGAGGGCCTGCTTTCCGAGGCGATCGCCAAGCGCCTCTTCGTGCCGGTGTTCGTGGGTTCTTGCACGCGCGAGCTGGGCGTTCACTCCGTCATGGACGATATTGCTACGTACTTCCCGAAGCCGACGGACTATGGCGAGATGCCGCTCGTCGACGGCGACACGCTGAAGATCTCCTCCGAGGACGACCGTCCCGTCGCCTTCGTGTTTAAGACGCTGAACGACCCGCAGCAGGGCCGCATCAGCTTCCTCAAGGTGCTCACCGGCACGCTCACGCCGGGTATCGAACTCGTGAACGCTCGCACGCGCAAGGGCGAGCGCCTGGCGCACCTCTACGTGATGTGCGGCAAGGATATGGACGAAGTCGGTAAGGCGGAGGCGGGCGACATCATCGTCACCACGAAGATCTCGGCAGATACCGGCGACACGCTCTCCGTGACCGGTAAGGTCGAGGCGGCGGCGTTCCAGTTCCCGAACAGCCAGTACCGTATCGCCATCGAGGCCGAGAACCGTTCCGACGAGGACAAGCTCTTCACGTTCATCGATCGCGCCTGCGAGGCAGACCCCACCATGAAGATCGAGCGCAACGAGGAGACCGGCCAGACGATCATCTCCGCTGTGGGCGAGGCTCAGGTTTCCGTGCTGCTCAACCGCCTCGAGGAGCGCACGAAGGTCGTTGCGCACATCGTGCCCATCCGCATCCCGTATCGCGAGACCATCCGCCGCGTGGCGAGCGCGCAGGGTCGCCACAAGAAGCAGACGGGCGGCGCCGGCCAGTTCGGCGACTGCTACCTGCGTGTCGAGCCGCTGCTCGATGGCACGGAGTACGAGTTCGTCGACGAGGTCGTGGGCGGCCGCATTCCGCGCGCGCTCATCCCTGCCGTGGACAAGGGCGTTCAAGAGACCATGAAAGAAGGCGTCATCGCCGGCTATCCGCTCACGGGCATTCGTGTGGCGTGCTACGACGGTTCGTACCATCCGGTCGACTCCAACGAGATGGCGTTCCGCGCCGCCGCGCGCATCGGCCTCAAGAAGGCGTGTGCCGATGCCGACCCCGTGGTGCTTGAGCCCATGGAGAACATCACTGTCACCATTCCGGAGAGCTATGCCGGTGCGGTGATGGGCGATGTTTCCGGCTCGCGTGGGCGCGTGACCGGCATGGACACCGACGACCGCGGGAACACCGTCGTTACCGCGACCGTTCCGCTCGCCGAGCTCACGGATTACGCGACCCGCCTGCGCTCGATCACGCGCGGCACGGGCGACTTCACCATGGAGCCCGCCGGCTATGAGCAGGTGCCCTACGACGTGCAGAAGCACCTCGTCGAATTCTACGAGGAGTCCCGCGCCCAAGGTCGCTAGCCTGACATTGGGGACAGTCCCCAATGTCATGACATAAGGGACAGGCCTTACAACAACGAAGCGCCGCAGGAAGCGACTCGCCTGCGGCGCTTTTCACGTTGGGCGTCGTTTTGGCACTTTGGGGACGGGG
>CASFXG010000034.1 GCA_949298635.1 uncultured Coriobacteriaceae bacterium
CGCGAGCAGCAGGCGCAGCGCCGGCTCCAGGTACTCGCGCCCAGCGACCGCCGTCACGGCGAGCGCCGTGACCACGACAACCTCGACCGCGGCCAGCGCCATCGCGAAGGCCCTCGTCCGTCGCTCGCCCTTCTCGACCATCTCGCGCATCTCGTCCACGTCTCCTCTCACCATCTCGTCGATCGTGGTGCCGAAGAGGTTCGCAAGGAGGAGCATGCTCTGGACGTCGGGCAGGGTCCTGCCGGTCTCCCAGTGGCTCACCGTGACGCGGCTCACGTAGAGCTTCTGCGCGAGCTCGTCCTGGGAGAGCCCGAGCCGCTGCCGCCGCTCCCTGATCTGGTTGCCGATGTCCATGCGTGCTTCCGTTCCTTCGCGATCCCTTCGTGCACCTCGAACATAGCCGAGAGGTTCCCACGATGCAGTATAAAGTGGTTTACAACCAATGTTAGCTGCTGATTTTCTACCATACACGTGCCTATATCATCATGGCCATGCCATCCGTTTTTCACCGACGCGAGCCAATAATGGCGGCGCAGTTCAGATATGCGCGATTCGACGGGCGCGAAGGGCTCAAAAAGCGACGTTCCGCGCGACGCGAAGCGACAGGACACGAACCAACGCAAGAAAAGCCCAGAATTCTATCATCCTATCGCACGCGCATCCATCGACCGCAGCCAGACAATCGCGCATATCTGAACTGCGCCGCCAAAAATCGCCCGACGAGAAGAAAAACGGGCTCCGCTTGTTACTGCGATTCGCGCGCAGTCCGCGCCAACCACGAAGCCACGGCTGCAGTCGCACCGGCCGCCGTGAGCGCAATCGCCCATGCGGGAACCAGGTCGAGTGCCATGCCGTAGGCCAGCTGACCTAAGGGCGTGGCGAAGTTCGCCAGCATGAGGGTGAGCGCCATGACCTTGCCCACGAGGGTCCCGGGGCTCTTCATCTGCAGGTAGCTTGTGGCTACAACGCTCATGCACATACAGACCGCCATCGTGGGGAGGTAGAGTGCGACGAGCGCCGCATAAGTCCCGAGCGTAGGCAGCGAGGCGGCGAGCGCGGCCGCGACGAGCGCGATGCCGCCCGCCACGCACGCAAGCAGCCTCGGCACTGAGCGGATGGAGAACCTGCCGGGAGCCGCCGCCACAACGGCACCGCCCACAAGGCCGCCCACCGCAAGCGCACCCTGCAGCGCACCCATGAACTGGTTGGACAGGCCGAGCGTCTCGGTCACGATGTAGGGCGAACACACGTTGAAGAACGACGACCCGAACAGGTTCACAAGCGTCGCAGCCAAGATGGTGCGCCACATGAGCGGGTTGGAGCGCAGGAAGCTAAGCGCATCGACAAGGTCCGCGCGGGCGGTGGCGACGGCGCCCGCCGTGCGCGCAGGTGGCTCGTAGGGAACGCGCACGGTAAGCGCGGCCACGGCAGCCGATGCCGCGAAGCAGACGACACACGCGGCCACAATGGGTGCAAGGCCGAAGAATCCGAAAGCCAACCCGCCTACCACGGGTCCGCCGATGCCCGTGAGCATGCCCATCTGGTTCACGAGCGCCACAGCACGCTCAACCTCCGCGGGCGCTACGAGATGCGGAATCGCCGACTGTACGCAGGGCTGCTCGAGAGCCTGTGCTGCGAAGGCGAGCATGAGGACGGCGACCGTCGCCGGCACGACCGCGAGCGTCCCCGCGAGGGGAAGGTAGGCCGCCATCGCCGCCGCGAGCGCCGCGCCCACTGCAACCATGACACCCCGCTTGCGCGTGCGGTCCGCGATGACGCCGCCCACGGGTGCGAGCAGCGTGTAGGGCACGAACCCCGCTGCGACCACGCCCCCGTAGAGCGCGCCCGATCCTGTAAGGTTAAGCAGGTGCAGGGGCAGCACGAACTGCAGGATTTCCATGCCGAGCAGGCTGAGCGCTTGGGACGCCATGACCGCCGCGAAACGCGGGGTCGCGATGCCAGCGCCCTTCCCAGCAGCACACCTCTTCTCTCCGGTTAGCCTCTTCCCGTTGTTGATGTTCTTCATCGCTTCCTCTCTTTCATACATTCGGTCGGTATGTATATTGCTTCGAAAGAAAGCCGCTTGTGCGGCCTTCTTTCGTGAGCTTCTAAAGCCTGCTTACCGCGGCGAATCGTTGCCGCCATCCTCGGCATCGTCCTCCCCCGCCAGATCGCGGGCAAGCTCGCCCCAGGAGTCGTCCCACATGCGCGCGGGATCGAAGGACTCCCAGTCAACGAGGTCAACGCCGAGCGCGTGCATCACGCGCACGAGCACGGCGGCGCGGCGCTCGAATTCCGCCTTATCGGCAAGGGGGTGGTAAAGCGGCACCATCCAGAGGTTCGCGAGCAGAAGCATCACCTCGGCGGTCTCGCGCGGGTACTCGGAGGTCACCGTGCCGTCGGCCACACCCTCGCGGATCGCCGGCTCAACGTAGCGGTGTGCCACATCGAGCGCGTCGAGGTACTCGCGCGCGAGCAAGCGCGAGCTGGCAATGGGGTCGGAGGAAGGACGCATCGCGCGCAGCATGTCGGCGGAAGGCCCTGCGGCTGAGGACTCGTCGAGTGCACGAAGCTTCTCCAGCCCCGTAAGCGAGCTATCCGCGAGGATCTCTTCGGCGCGCGTCACGACAGAGCGGTTCGCACGCTCGAAGACGGCCTCGAAGATGTCCTCTTTGCTCTTGAAGTGATGGTAGACGGCGCCCTTGGTGAGGCCATCGAGCCCCGCCACGATGTCCGCCATCGTCGTGTGTTCATAGCCGCGCTCGGCGAAAAGCCGCTCGGCCACGTCGAGGATCTTCTTTACCGTTTCCTCCGGGTACTTGTTCCGCGCCATGGCACCTCCTGTCTCTCGCTAAACATACCATGAGTATGTATTGGGAGCAAGGGCGGCTCAGCTCTTACGCGAGAATCTCGCCGAAGCGCGGGTCATCACCCGTGAGCTCGCGCCACTCCGGCGACGATACCCGCTCGGCAATCGCCTGACGCATGAGAGCGCTCGCCTCGTCCGCTTGAGAAGCCTTGTGTTTTGCCCACGCTTCGCCGGCTTGCGCGGGGTCGAGACGTCCCGCCATACGATCCCAAAGCGGCGAATCGGACGGATCCCGATGCACCTGGATAGCAGCCGCGGCATCAACCGCCCGAGCAAGGGCGTCGAGAGCCTCTTCGTTCTCGCCCGCGCGGCGCAGTGTCTCGGCGACTTCAAGAGACATCGTGACCGGGAAAAGCGGGTTCACCGAACCCATGTCAAGCGCCTTGAAGACGGCCTCAGAGGCGTCATCAGCAGCTTGCGCGAACGCCGCATCATCTCGCATCCCCACCTCCTGCATGAGGGACGAGAGCACGAAACTCGCAGCGCGCAGGCGCTCCGCCTGCAGGAGCTCGAGAGCGTCGTCATCGCGGTCGAGCTTTCGGTAAGCAGAGGCGAGGAGCATCGTCGAGGCGCTCGCATCCTGACGGCGCACGAGCGGCTCCAAAAGCGCCGCCGCTTCCTCGTGTTTTCCCATCTGGAAGAGCGTCGTGGCTTTCTGCTGTTGCGCAAGGAAGAGCGTCGACGGCTCCGAAGCTACCTCGAGCACGCGATCGAGCAGCACGAGCGCTTCGTCGGCGAGTATCGCGGCGTCGAGCGCCCCGTCACTCTCGTCCGCCGGTGAAAACGGCGTCGCCATGCCCGCAGCCCACACGGTAAGGAGCGATGCCAGCATAAGCAGCAGATTTCCATCCGAGTAATGCTCCGCTGCGAGCGCGCACAACCGCTCGTGCGCCGCAGCAATATCGTGAGCGCCGAGCGCATAGACCTCGGCATAAAGCGCGGCGCACGCTTCGTCCGCGAGCTCGTCTCGCCAGTCGAAGAGCTCGTCCAAGGTAAGCGAGAAATATGCGGCGATGCGCGGCAGCAACGCAACATCCGGCAAGCTCTGCCCAAGCTCCCACTTGGAGACGGCCACTTTCGAAACGCCCAGATAATCTGCGAGAGCCTCCTGTGTGACTCCCATACGACGACGCTCGCGCGCAATCGTGCGGCCGATGTTGACGGTTACGTTCATGAGATTCCCTTCGACGCGATGGACGAAACGGCTGCCGGCTGCCATTTCCAGTATGCGGTCACGCGTCGGTTGAATCAAAGGAGCGCTAGTTGATTTTCAGGATAGAACGTCAACCGAGCACTCAATGTAAAATTACCCAATGTAAAATTACCCTAGGGGTTTTTCGACATGGCACGCCGACCGACAAGATCGAACCTAGCGCCATCCCGTCGATGGGTTGAACGGAACACGTCCCCAACCAACCCCATGACGTACGTTATTACGTACGCTATCATCAACGTACGCAATAACGTACGTTAGGAGCACACTATGACCTCAGTCAGCGCGACTGCCCTGCGCAAGGATCTCTACAACATCATCGCCCAAACCAACGAGAACTGCGCACCCATCGCCATCACCAACACCAAAGGCAAGGGCGCGGTGCTCATCGGCGAGGATGAATGGGCCGCCATCGAGGAAACGCTCTACCTCATGGGCATCCCCGGCATGGCGCAGTCGCTCATCGACGGCCGCGATACCCCCGTCGAGGAGTGCGTCGACGAGACCGCCCTGGAGTGGTGAGCATGTGGCGTATCGTCTTCACCAAACAGGCAGCTAAGGATGCAAAAACGCTCAAGGCTGCTGGGCTGGAGAAAAAAGCCAAACAGCTCGTCGAGGCAGTGCGCGCCGATCCGTTTGCAGCGCCTCCCGCCTTCGAGAGTCTTGTCGGCAGCCTCGAAGGACTCTACTCGCGGCGCATCTCACTGCTGCACCGCTTCGTCTATGCCGTCGATGCCACCCCCGTCGCCATTGACGGTGAGCAATTTCAAGGCACGATCAAAGTCGTTCGCATGTGGACGCGCTACGAAGGCATCCGGTAGGTGCCATGTACGGGAAAGCAGAAACCCTGCAGCTGCTCGATCAAGAAGGTATCGGCTACGAGCTCTACGAGCACGCTGCCGTCTTCACCGTGGCGGAAGCCATTGCTGCGCATATCCCCCACAGCGAGTTCGGCGCCAAGAACCTGTTCTTGCGTGATGACAAGCACCGTGCATACTACCTCGTCGTCTTACCAGATCAGAAAAGCGTCCCCCTCCGCGAAATCCAAGAGCGTCTGGGGTCGCGGCGCCTCTCGTTTGCGAGCGATCAAGACCTCGCCGCCATGCTCGGCCTCATCCCCGGATCGGTCACACCGCTCGGCGCGCTCAACGATGTCGAGCACCGCGTGGAAGTTGTCATCGATCAAGAGGTCATCGACGCCGGGTACGTGGCCGTGCACCCCTGCGACAATACTGCAACGGCTCTTCTTGCCACAGAGGACCTCATCGAGTTGCTGAGACGGCACGGCTCGCAGGTACGCGTGGTAACCCTATAGCCGCACCCATGTAAAATTACCCCAGGGGTTTTTCGACACGACACGCGTCGCCGCACAGTCTATCCCTGCTCGATCCCCTCTACGAGCGAGATGCGCAGCACCTTCAGCTGGGTGCCGCCCTTTTTGTCGGAACGCTCCATAAGCACCCACTCGTCGTCGACATCCCGCACGGTGCCGGAAAGGCGCATGCCGCCCGCCGTCACGCCGGCCTCGGCAAGGACGAGCTCGCACGAGCTGCCGATGCGCTCGCGCAGCATCCGCCCCAGCTCCACCTCCCTCGACTCGGAAACGTCGGTGAGTTTCCGCAGATCCTTCTTCGTGGGCATGGCCGCCATGATGTAGACCGTGAGGGCGAACGTGGCGCACACCATCGCGAATACCGTGTACTCCATCAGCGCGCATCCCCCTCGACCGTGAATCCGACGACATCGGCCATATCAACGAGCTTGAGCACCCGTCGCGCCGGCTCTTTCTCGCGGAATATCGGCGTCGGGAAAACCGCCCTGGGCGCGTCGCATTCCAAGCGAATCCACCCGGCGCCGATACTCAGAATGCGCGCGTGCACCAGAGCGCCCTCGCCGTCGGCGAGCTCCACCGTGACGTCCTTGCCCACGAGCCCATCGAGAACATGCTGGTCCCGCGTGCGTTCGCCTTTGCCGGAGCACACGACGTCCACCTCATCGCTCGCAAGGTCGTTGAGCGTCACGTCGTAGAGCCGCGCGAGCTCCGCCGCCTTGTCGAGTGCGGGCGACCCCTGTCCGAGCTCCCAGTTGCTCACCGTCTGCCTGGTCACGCCGACGGCCTCCGCAACCTCCTGTTGGCTCATGCCCTTCCGCTTGCGCAGCGCGAGCAGCTTATCGGATATCATGGTCGACCCTTTCCTCCGCGTTGTTGGGGAAATATTCCGCTGCATCCATTCTCTCGTAGACTGGTCCCCCCACGCCAGCAAATCCGGCAGGCATCTTGTCAAAAGCGTTTGCATGCGCGGTGGGACGTCAGATTTCCCTGTAAGAAAACCTGCAGATGTAAAATAACCCCTGGGGTATTTTTACGCCAGAAGGCAACGGCCTCACCACCCAACATTCGACAAACGAGTATCATATCCCAAACGTTCAAGCGCGCTGTGCGCTGGCCAAAGGAGGCACGGTGAGCGTTCTCGAAGTTCACGACATCGCGTTCGGCTACGGACGCGCCAATGTGTGGGAGCAGGTGTCCTTCACGCTCGAGCCCGGTGAGGTCGCGCTGCTTGTTGGTGTGAACGGCGCGGGCAAATCCACGCTGCTCCGCTGCCTCGCGGGCTGGGAGCGCCTGCGCGAGGGCTCGATCTCGCTTCTGAGCACCCCGCTCGACAAGCTCTCCCCCGCAGAGCGCAGCCGCATGGCGTTCGTCGCCGACGTCCCCGCCTTCTACGACGACCTCACGGCGTACGAGCACATCGAGCTCCTTGCTCGCGCCAATCGCTGGGATGAAGACCGCTGGGACGAGGCAGACCGGCTGCTCGAGCGCTTCGGCATCGCGCGCTTCTGCGACCAGTACCCGCAAAGCTTCTCCCGCGGCATGCGCGAAAAGCTCGCCTGCACGCTCGCGCTCGCCATGTCGCCCGCGTGCCTGTTGCTCGACGAGCCCACAGGTCCACTCGACCCTGCTTCTGCCACCATCCTCGAGGAGGAGCTCGCCGCTGCCGCCGCACGCGGATGCGCCGTCCTTTTGAGCTGCCATCACGAGCTCGAAATGCTCGAACCCGACCGCGTGCTCAAGTTGGACAACGGAACCATCGAGGTGCTCGACGGCGCGGTAGCACGCGATTCCTCGCTCTGGACATCCCTGTAGGTGCAACATGTTCCAGGGATTTCACACCATGCTCTGGCTGAAGGCGAAGCATCTACGCGCGGAGCTCAACTTCTGGCTCTGGGCAGCCGGCGTCGACCTTGATGACGCACGGGACATGACGGAACGGCTGTACCTGCTCTACGTGGTACTACTCGCCTCCGCTGCCATCGGTGCCTGCTGGGTCTGGGTGCTCGGCCTCGTCACCGGTGCTGCTTATACCGAAGACGCGGAGATGGCGGCCATCACGGCGGACATCGCGCGCGCCATCGCGACTGGCGCGCTCGTCATCCCCATCTGCGCCGCAGCACTTTGGCTCGTGGGCGCGGGCTGGCGCGCACCGTGGTCGCCCTCGGCGCCCGACGCCACCTGGCTCGCCCAGTTACCAGTGGCAATACCTGGATGGAGCATCCTCGAGCTTGTTCCGCATCTGCTTACGCGCGGAGCCATCGCCGGATGCATCGGCTACCTCATCACCGCCTACGCCGTTACCGCCGCTGGCCAAGAGGCGACGATCGCGGCCTGCCTTCCCTATGCCCTCGTGGCGGGACTTTTCACGGGAGCAGGCTATGCCCTCGCCTGGCTCATGGGCGAGGTGCGCATTCGTGCTGGCAGAGCAAAACGCTACGTGCTCGCCCTGTGCGCTGCCGTGGTGGGAGTCGCGCTCGTGGCTCTTTCCATAGCCGCCTTCCCCCTGTTTGAGAGCTTCGTTGGCATGCTGCTGCCGGGCGGCGCTCCCGCGCTCCCCATCATCTTCGCGATCGCGCTGCTCGCGGCGGCAATCGCTGCAAGCGCGCTCTTCGCCCAACGCCTCACGCCCGCGTTCCTCACGCGCGAAGCCGCGACCGACGCCTCGCTCTATGCGGTTCGCCGCATGGCCGTCTACAATCCCAAGCTCTACAAATCCCTGGTGAAAAGCCAGCGCGCATCGTTCCGACGCCCGCTTGGCCGCATGCCGCGCGCGCAGGGACAAGCGGCGATCCTCGCTCGCGCCGTCATCTCCACCGTTCGCCATTACGAAGCGCTGCCGCAGATCATCCTTGCCGGAGCGTTCGTCGCGCCCATGGGCGTCCTGCTGCTTTCCGGTGCGCTCGCGAGCCAAAGCGCCGCATTCGGCCTGCTTGGCGGAGAAATCGGAGCGCGCATCATGGGCGCGGCGAGCTGGATCATGCTCGCTGTGAGCGGGTTCGATGCCCAGCGCTCACTCGCCCGCGTCTTTCTCGCCGATACGCGGAATCGCTTCATGCGCGACCATCTGCCCGTTCCCACGCCGGTTCTGTTCGTGCTTGGGTCGCTGCCCGCGATTGCGGCGGCACTCTTTGCCTCTGCCGTGGTCTCCGTTGCCGCCGCATTCCTAGGAACGTCCATCGAAGGCACCTTCGCCCTGTTCCTCGGTGACGCCGCATTCGTCGTGATGCTTGCGCTCTGCGGTTCTCTTGCTGCCGAAGACCCCGCTCGAAACCGCGCTCGCCTCTCCTGTGAGGCCATGACCGCTATCGCCGCGGCCTTGTGCGCGCTGGGTGCCGCGCTCGCGCCGGCAGGGTGCTATGCGCTGGCGTTTTGGCTGGTTACTGCCCTTGTCGCGGCCATCTCCTGCACCCGGATGTAACATTACCCCACGCGTTGCATGTCAAATTACCCCAGTGACTTTTTTACATTGCGTAGTGAGAGAACCTTCAACTAATGAAAGTGTTATGCAGTGTAAAAAAGTCGCTGGGGTAATTTGACATGATTTGACATGCAACGCGTAGCCACACGCTACTTGCCGATGCTGCGGAGCAGTTCCGCCGGGTCGACGCCATAGAGCTTCGCGAGCTTGATAAGATTCGTGGTGCTGGGCTCCGATGCGCCCTGCTCCCACTTGCTCACCGCTTGGCGGCTCACGCCTACATGCTGAGCCACGAACTCCTGTGTCATTTTGCAGTGCTCGCGTTCCTCGCGCAGCGCCTCTCCAAGCGAGCGGCGCTGAGCCACCGTCTCGGGATCCTTACTCCCACGCTCCTGGCGCAGGAACCAGCGAATCGCGAGCACCGCCACGATGACGAACAGCACCCAAGGCAGCAAGTTCATGACGAGAATTGGCAGAATGATGAGCAGCTCGGTGCTAGTCGGATACATGAAATCCTCCCTTCTCCGGGTACCACCATTATTCCCGTCACCGCGCGGTTGCGTCTATCACCTATCGCGCAATAATCGGTTGCACATTGGTTGCGTGCCGAAAAAAGCCAGCAAGAGTGCTCGCCCCATTTATGCTCAGCCCTCCCCAGCTCTCTCCGCGCCTTTCGCCGCGCCAAACCGACACTTCGCCCAGAAGCCGGATGCCGAATGTCCCGCTCGCGCCCCGCACGGGTATACGAGGTATAACCACGGTGACATGCCGTGCCGTCCCAAGGGAGGTTGCCATGATTTTCAAGAACATCCTGGTTCCCTTTGATGAATCGAGCCATGCGCTGAGCGCGCTCCATACCGCGCTTGCGATGGTAGGCGATCAGCCGGAGGCGAAGGTACACGTCGTCACCATAATCCCTGCGCGGGCCCTTCCGGGCGTGCCGTTCACAGGCGATAGCTTCGAGGTCTCACCGAGCGTTGTGTATCCCGAAAGCTACGACCAGCTCATGGAAGTCGTCGTGAACCGCGAGCGTGCAACAATCGATGAGGCGGTGAAGGAATCGCTCGACGATGCGCAATGCCAGGTGGTCGTCGACGCTATCATCGACTCCTCACCGGTGGAAGGCATCGCGAACTACGTCGAGGGCAACGGCATCGACCTCGTGGTCATGGGGCGCCGCGGGCTGGGTGCCTTGCGCGGCATGCTCGGCAGCGTGAGCTTCGGCGTGCTCCGCTCCGTGGAGGTGCCCATCCTCACCGTGAAGTAGCACCTTGCGGCAGGCGCGTCACCTTGGGGACGGGTACGTTTGTGTCGTTTTCGACACAAACGTACCCGTCCCCAAAGTGACGCGCCAGATACCTAGCGCAGGCTCACGCGGCCGTCGCGAACCTCCCAGATTGCGTTCGTGCAGCCCTCTAGGAACATGCGGTCGTGGCTCACCAGCAGAAGCGCGCCGGGATAGGCTGCGAGCGCGCGCTCAAGCGCCTCGGTCGAATGAAGATCGAGATGGTTCGTGGGCTCGTCCATGATGATGAGTACCGGGCGCTCGAGGAGTCCCGCCGCCAGCATGAGCTTGCGTAGCTCGCCGGGACTTGTCTTCGCTCCCTCGAGGATGCGATCGGGATCAGAGTTGAGCTGCGCCACCGTGGAGAGCACGCGGCCGCGTTCTGCAGGGGCAAGCGCCCGTACGCCGTCGATAACCCGAACGCGTTCTTCGGCAGAAAGCTCCTGGGGCATATCGAGCACCGCGAGGTCGCTCGCCAGGCGCGAGGTCACATACGCCAGCAGGGTCGACTTGCCCGCGCCGTTTGGCCCCACGATGCCAATATGGTCGCGGTTTCCCACAAACAGCTCCGGAATATCCAGCGTGCCCGCGCCGCAGGGGATGCTCGTCGCCTCGATGTGTGCGACCACCTTGCGCGGACTCGGCTCGGCATCGACCCACAGGTCGCCGTCGTAGCGCTTGTGCACGAAAGCAGCCGCCACGCGTTGCTCCGCCGCCTGCACACGGGCATTCATCTGCACGGAAAGCTTTCCCCGCGCGCCGTCTTGCCCCGTATATACCGCGAGGTCGATCTTCGCTTTGGCAGATTTGTCCTTGGGGTCGAGATGCCGCTTGCTGCGACGAGCCTGCGCTCGATCCGCCTCCCGGCTGCGCTCCGCCTTCTCCGCCGCTAGCTTTGCGAGCTCATCTTTCGCAGCCCGGCGTTCCCGCACAAGGCTCGTGCGCTCAAGCTCTGCTTGAGCATGCGCTGCCGTGTACCCGCCGGGACGCACCACGATGCCGCCCGGTTCGAACGACGCGCACCGGGCGGCGACCTCGTCGAGCAACTCGCGGTCGTGGCTGATGAGGATGCCGATACCGCGGAACCCCGTAAGAAGCGCGGCGATGCGCTCGCGAGCATCATGGTCGATGTGGTTCGTGGGCTCGTCGAGCACGAGCACGTCCGGTCGCTGCCAAAGCGCGCAGGCCACTTGCAGTTTCTTCCGCTCGCCGAACGAAAGGGCATCGTAGCGCCATGCCATGTCGTCCTCGAGCCCCAAGGCATCGCGAAGCATTCGTGCCTCACGGCCAAAATCCGAGGCGAAATCGTACAGCGCCTCGGGTGCGGTCTCCGTCTCCTGGGCGCAATAGAGGCACACGAGGCTCGGCGAGACACTGCCCACATCGGGCGTAATCAAGCCGCAGGCGATCTTCGCGAGCGTGGTCTTCCCACATCCGTTATCGCCCAAAAGGCCGGTCCAGCCTTCCGCAAAGGATATCGTTACGTTGTTCAAGATGGGTTCGAGGGCAGAGGGATAGGTATACCGAATTCCCGAAAGCGTAAGCTGCATGAAGACTCCTGTCACAAATCGAGCGACACCGTTGAACGCTCGCAGGAGCGCACGCAAAACATCATGTGTCGCGAATCGTTCTTTGTGCTTAGAGCTTCTTCACCGCGTATCCTTCCCGTCGGAGCCGGTGGCGCCGCCACGCGCGCTGCGGAAACCCCATGTTCCGCCCGGTCGACACGCTGAGTATACGCACGCAGCGCCTGCGAGGTCAACAACCCGCCGCGCTCGCATTCGTACGAACCGCCGCTAAAACCAGCTCCGCAGCCCCGAGCGCAAACCCCGCCGCGCGCCACACGGTACAATATCCAGCATCGACCTTTCGCGCGCTGAAATGACCGGCGCCCACATCACGAAACGGAGGCGGCCCATGCTCGACGTAAAGCGCGCCCTCAAAGCTGCCCAGGTGCCTGCGCGCACGCACACCCTGCCGCTGTCGACGCCCTGGGGCGAGGCGATCGCCTCGGCGGGAGACAATGCCCCCATTTTGCCCGAGCACCCCCGGCCAACCATGAAGCGAGCCGCGTACACCATGCTCAACGGCATGTGGGAATGCGCGTTCTCCCCACTCCACGTGCCACTGCCCGCCCAAAGCGCACGGGATGCCCGCGTCGTCGGCGCGCGCCCCGCCGCCCTCAATTACGACGAGGCACTCCAGGCGGTGAGCACTGCGACGCCGCCCATCACGTTTGGAAGCCGCATCCGCGTGCCCTTCTCCCCCGAAGCCCCGCTCTCCGGGGTGATGCGCACGCTTCAGCCCAACGAGCTCCTGTGGTACCGCCGCACCTTCAAGCCGCCCGCGCTTGCCTCGGGCGAGCGCCTCATCCTGCACTTCGAAGCTGTCGATTGGGTGTGCGCAGTCTATGTGAACGGACGGATCGCAACCACTCATGTGGGCGGCTATCTGCCCTTTGACGTGGACATCACGCCCTATCTCGCATCCGCCGGCGCTCAGGCAGAGCTCATGCTCTGCGTCTACGATCCCTCCGACGCCGGCATGCAGCCGCGCGGCAAGCAGAGCCTCGCACCGGGAGGCATCTGGTACTCCGCGCAGAGCGGCATCTGGCAAAGCGTGTGGTGCGAGGTCGTTCCGGCGACGCACATCACCTCGCTCTCGCTCGTGGGCACGACGGACGGCTCGCTCACCGTCGATGCGCAGGCGGCGCTTGCCGAAGATTCCGGGCGGGAGCGCGCCCTCACCCTCGAGCTTTCCATTCTCGACCATACCGGAGCCGTGGTGCTTCAAGCCGCCCTGCCCCTCGATGCGCGCGGGAAGCTCCATACAGCGCTCGCCGCCGGAACCCCGCACCTGTGGTCGCCGAGCGATCCATATCTCTACCAGGTGAAAGCCGTGCTCCGCACGAATGCGTCCGAAAACGCTTCAGTCACCCCGGACATCGTCGAGGGCTACTGCGCGTTTCGCTCCGTCTCTATCGAGCGCGACGCCCAAGGCGTGCCGCGCTTCTTCCTTAACGGCGAGCCGTTCTTCGTGAAGGGCATCCTCGACCAAGGCTACTGGCCAGACGGCCTCTTGACGGCGCCTTCGGATGAAGCGCTCGTCCACGACATCACCGCTATGAAAGCCGCCGGCTTCAACATGATGCGCAAGCACTTCAAGATCGAATGCGCCCGCTGGTACTATCACTGCGACCGACTCGGCATGCTCGCGTGGCAAGATGCCGTGCAGGGCGGCGGCCCATATAGCTTGTGGCACATCAGCCGCAAGCCCACGGTGTTCAAATGCACCTGGGGCCGTTTCCGCGACGACGTTCCCGCGCACCGCGTCGCCCTCGCCTCAGATGACGTGCGCTACCAGCTCGAATGGAGCGAAACCTGTAGCGCGATGGTGCGGTTGCTCGCCCGCCATCCCTCGATCGCTACCTGGACGCTCTTCAACGAAGGCATGGGGCAGTTCGACGCCCGCGCCGCCGTCGAGCATATCCACGGCATCGATCCAACGCGCCCCATCGACGCTGTGAGCGGTTGGTTCGACCAACACTGCGGCGACTACCTCTCGCAGCATAATTACTTCCGCCCGCTCACCGCAGACCGAGACTGCGGGCGACTCTCCGGCTACGTTGCCAAACGCGGGTTCCGCGCGCTCTTCCTCTCGGAATTTGGCGGATGGGGGCAGCCGATCGAAGGGCACCGATTCTCGGACGCTGCATACGGTTACGGCGAGTTCGACGGCGTGGACGCATGGCGCGAGGCGGTACGCTCATCGCTTGCCGCCGCCGAGGCACTTGAGGCGCACGGCCTTGCCGGCTACGTCTACACGCAGATCTCCGACGTCGAAGACGAGGTCAACGGCCTGCTCACCTACGACCGCCGCCTATGTAAAATAACCCCAGGGGTTTTTTAACATTTCGCAGGTCAGGTTCCCCGCGTCGAGAAGAAGGCGGCATCGGCGGGACGATACGGTCGCAGGCGCGCGGAGTCGACCTCCGTGTGGGCGCATTCCGGCACGTCATGCCACTTAACCGTGAAGCCGGCGCCATGGCTGCAGAACACGGAATCGGGCGTGTTGGGAAGATCCGCCTCGGGGTCGTACCCCATCGCCGCGACAACCGCCTCTGCATCATGACACGCGCGGTATCCAGAAAACGCGAGCGAAAGCTGGCCGCGCCCACCTGTGAAGCGAGCAACCTCGAGCGCGTACTCGCCGACCTCGGAAGCGGGCACCGCGCCCTCGATGTGCACCATATCGCCCGTAGCTGCAGGAGGCTCGAACTCCGCCGACATCCGCGAAAGATCGGCGAGCGCACGCCCCACACTTTCTGCAGGAACGGTAAGGCGAAACCGGTACCACGGCTCCAAAAGCGTGCAATCACCGCGCTCGCGGGCGCACATGAGCGCCTGCCGAATCGCTCGATACGTCGCCTGGCGGAAATCCCCACCCTCGGTGTGCTTCAGGTGCGCGCGGCCAGCAAGAAGCGTTATCCGAACATCGGTAAGCGGAGCGCCGGTAAGCACGCCCGCATGGTCGCGCTCCATAGCGTTCGTCAAGATGAGGCGTTGCCAGTTGCGGTCAAGGTCGTCTTCCGCGCAGCATGTGCCGAACTCCACGCCTGCACCGCGCGGCAAAGGCTCGAGCATGAGCCGCACCTCAGCATAATGCCGAAGCGGCTCAAAATGCCCCACGCCCTCGACGGACGCCGCGACCGTCTCCTTGTATAAGATGCCGCCCGTACCGAAGGAAACCTCCATGCCGTAGCGTTCGCGCAGCTGCTCGCGCACCACATCCTGCTGAACCTCGCCCATAAGCTGCACATGCACCTCTTGCAGCTGCTCGTGCCAAACAACGCCCAGCAAAGGGTCTTCACACGCGAGCTCGCGCAGCGCGCGGACGAGCGCAGTGACATCCAAGCCTTCTGAGGGAACCACCTGATACGAAAGGACGGGTGCGAGCACCGGTTCCTCGCCGGCAGGCTCCGCACCGAGCGCGCACCCCGGCACCGCCCGAGAAAGCCCGGTCACGGCACAGATCTGCCCCGCGGGAACCTCGACGACCGTTTCGAAGCTTGCCCCTTGGTAGAGACGCACCTCGTCAATCTTCTCCGTCCATGCTTCCCCATGTGGGTTGCGGCCATCAACGAGAGCCTTCGCACGCAGCGTACCGCCCGTGACCTTGAGCCATGCGAGCCGCTCGCCGCGCGCGCTCCTGCTCACACGGTACACGCGAGCAGCAAATACCTTCGGCCACACATGCCCGGCGATGAGGTTCGCAACACCATCGAGGAGCCCGTCCACACCTTCCTCGCGAAGCGCTGCGCCAAAGAAGCAGGGAACGATAGAGCGCTCGGACACGAGGCGCGCAAGCGTGCCCGAAGCGAGCGTGCCGGAATCGAGGTACTCATCGAGCGCTGCCTCGTCCGTTGCGGCAGCCTCTTCGAGCGTGTCTTCGACACCGGCGAGAAGCGCCTCCCCATCCACGCAACCCGCCGAAAGTCGCTCGCCCAATTCGTGCATGAGCGCGTCGCGGCCGGGATGCTCCAAATCCATCTTGTTCACGAAGATGAAGGTCGGCACGGCATAGCGCTCGAGCAAACCCCACAGCGTCTCGGTGTGCCCCTGCACGCCGTCGTTCGCCCCCACCACGAGAATCGCGTAGTCGAGCGCCTGAAGCGTGCGTTCGGCCTCGGCGGAGAAATCGACATGTCCGGGCGCGTCGACGAGCATGAGGTGCGCGTCTGCCCAGTCGAGCGAGGCCTGCGAGGCGAAGATCGTGATGCCACGCGCCCGCTCCATGGCGTCCGTGTCCAGGTGCGAGGCGCCCTTGTCCACGCGCCCCGCCACGCGGATGGCGCCCGATGCGTGCAGCATCGCCTCGGCGAGCGTCGTCTTGCCCGCATCGACATGCGCCAAGAGCCCTATAACCGCCTGGGCCGCCATGCTACCTCCCCTCGTTCCAGTGACACGTGCCCCACGCCGCGCTGAAGCTATTCTACGCGCAAGGCAACTATGGCCTTTGGCAGTGCAGCGAGCCGTGCCATATGGGGACATACGACACCGAGACCGCTGTTCGGGTTGGGAGATCGGCATCGGGGGCAACGCGCCCGGCATCATCAAGATCCCGTTTTGGCGCATGACAGCCGCGAACCCTCGCGCGACCTACGCGTGCCTGAATTTCGGCGAAACGCTTGCTCCGAACAGCATCGCCGAGCGGAGCATCCCTTATCGATGCGAACGCTGCGGATGCCCTCTACCAACTCGCTCGGTAGGCAAGAATTGAATTTCGCAAGGGTTTAAGCGGCATCCTCGAAGTAGACCAGCTCATATACGCACTAAAACACCAGTTCAGAGCAGCGTGCGATTCTGGGCAACGTCGTAGGAGCGCCTAAACCCTTGCGAAACTCGAATCTCGAAACCTGATGCGCATTCCGGGCATCAGAACCCCAAGGTTCTCAAAGCACACCCGTCCATGCTAGGCCTCAGCCTACCAGATCCCGAGCAGGTGCTGCATGCCAAGACTCACGAGCGCGATGGCGACCCAGCAGGCAAGACCCATGAGGATGGGCTTGCCGCCCGTGCGCACGAGCTTCACGATGTTCGTGTTGAAGCCGATCGCCGCCATCGCCATGATGATGAGGAACTTGCTGAGCTCCTTCACCGGCGCGGTCACGGCAGCGGGCAGCGCGAAGACCGTCGTCACGACGCTCGCGAGCACGAAGAAGATGATGAAGAACGGGAAGATGCGCTTGAGGTCGAACGTGCCGGTAGATGCGCCCCCGTTAGCCACCTCGGCCGCGCCCTCGCCTGCCGCTGCGCGCTTCGCCTTCCGCACCTGCCAGAACGCGAGCGCGAGCGTGATGGGAATGATCGCGAGCGTACGCGTGAGCTTCACGATGGTGGCAGAATCGAGCGTGTTCGCACCCGGGTGCATGCCGTCCCATGCAGCCGCAGCAGCCGTGACGGACGAGGTGTCGTTCACCGCCGTGCCGGCGAAGAGACCGAAGCCCTCGTTCGTCAAGCCAAGCGCGCCGCCAAGCGAGGGAAACACGAGCGCCGCGATGACGTTGAAGAGGAAGATCACGCTGATGGCCTGGGCAATCTCTTCGTCATCCGCGTCGATGACGGGCGCCGTCGCCGCGATGGCCGAACCGCCGCAGATCGATGATCCCACGCCGATGAGCGTCGAGATCTTACCGGGGATGTTGAGCGCACGGCAAAGCACGAACGACACGACGAGTGACGTGGCGATGGTCGAAACGATGATGGGCAGCGACGTGAGCCCCACCTGAGCGATCTGCGCGAGGTTGAGCCCGAAGCCCAGTAGGATGACCGCCCACTGGAGCACCTTCTTCGAGGTGAACTTCACGCCCGCCTGGAGCGATTCGCCCGCCGCAGCCGGCACCACGAACGCAAGCACCATGCCGATGAGGATGGCGAACACAGGCCCGCCGATAACCTCGAACTGCTTGCCGAGCAACCATGCCGGTACCGCGATTGCAAGCGCGAACAGCACGCCGCGCCACATCTTTCCAAAATCCCTGATAAGCTCCATGCCTCGCCCTTTCATCTTATGAAATGAAGCCTCATCTAAGGTACACGCTGCTTTTATAATTGATACCATTCATTTACTTATATACTCCTACGTTTTTCCTTATGTAAAATAACCCCTGGGGTATTTTTACATTCGTAGCTGGGGGGGCATCATGCTAGATTACCGTTCTCATACGTTTCTCGAGGTATACCGCGCGCGCAGTTTCTCGCGGGCGGCCAAGGCACTCCATATCACCCAGCCGGCGGTATCGCAGCACATCCGACATCTCGAGCAGCACTATGGCGCGGTGCTCTTCGAGAAGACGACGCGCGGCGCCAAACCGACCCCTGCCGGCAACCATCTCTACCGCGCCCTTTCCACCATGGCGAACGACGAGGAGCACCTGCGTGCCGAGCTCCACGCCTTAGCGGGCGAAGTTGCCCCGGCGCCGCTCCGCCTTGGCTGCACGCGCACCATCGCCGACTACGTGGCGCCGTGCCTGCTCGCCTGCCGCGCGACCACGCAGCCAGTAGAGCCCGTCAACATGCGGGTTGGCAATACCGCGGAACTCGTCCAGCTCATGGATGCCGGAACGGTCGACTGCGCACTCGTCGAAGGCTCGTTCGACCACACGCGCTTCGACAGCATGGTGTACTCAACAGAGGACTACATTGCCGTCGCCAGCCCAGATGCTGCTGAGCGCATGGACATCCGCTCCGTCCACAATCTCATCGGCGAACGCCTCATCCTGCGCGAGCCAGGCTCCGGCACACGCGAGATCCTCGAACGCAACCTCGCGGCTCACGACCTCACGCTCGCAGATTTCGCTGGCACCCTCGAGCTCGCGAGCATCCCTGCTATCATCGCCTGCGTCGCGGCGGGCGCGGGCATCACATTCCTCTACCGCATCGCGGTCGAACGGGAGCTCGCCGACAGCACGCTCGTCGACATCACGCCTGCGGACTTCACCATCCGCCACGACTTCACGCTCATCTGGCAGCACGGCAGCGCCTACGCCGCCCGCTACCGCGCGCTCATCGCCGGCGCGAAGTAAAGCCAACACTTTGGGGACGGGGTCAAAAGTGTTGAATTCAACACTTTTGACCCCGTCCCCAAAGTGTTGGAAGTGGGACTCTGAGACCTGGTGCCAAAATCTCACTAACGCAAAACACCCCAGGGGCATGGTAAACCCCCGGGGTGTTTTTCTTCATGCGCGCGCAGGCACTAGCGGCGGCGACCGCCGAAGAGGTTGCGCGTGATCTGCTTCGTCGCCTCGCGGCCGAACGCGTTGAACAGCTGGCCGGCAACCTTGCCGATGCCCTTCATGACCTTCATGACCTGTTCCTGCTGCTTCTCGCGGGCGCGCTGCTTGCGCTCCTCCGCGCGAATGGCAGCCTTTTCCTTCGCCTTGGCCTTGGCCTTCTCCTTGATGGCCTCTTCTTCCTCGCGCTTCTTGCGCTCTTCCTCTTCCTTCGCAGCCTTCTCGGCCTCCTCCTTTAGGTCGTCGATCTGCTCGAAGGCGCTCTCACGGTCAACAGCCTCGCCGTACTTCTTCATGAGGTCGGCCTGGCCATCGAACGCGGCCTTGAGGTCGGCTTCGGGCGCGGCGGCCATGAGGCACTGCGGGGGCAGGATCTTGGCGCGCTCGACGACCTCGGGCTGGCCGTCCTCGTTCAGGAACGAAACCAGCGCCTCGCCGGTGGCGAGCTCCAGGATCACGTCCTCGCTCTTGAAAGCGGGGTTCGCGCGGAACGACTCGGCGGCGGCGCGCACGGCCTTCTGCTCGGCCGGCGTGTAGGCGCGCAGGCCATGCTGGATGCGGTTGGAGAGCTGCGCGAGCACCTCGTCGGGGATGTCGCTCGGCGACTGCGTGATGAAGTAGACGCCCACGCCCTTGGAGCGGATGAGCTTCACAACCTGGACGATCTTGTCGAGCAGCTCGCTCGGCATATCGTTGAAGAGCAGGTGCGCCTCGTCGAAGAAGAAGACGAACTTGGGCTTCTCGAGGTCGCCTTCCTCCGGCAGCGTATCGAAGAGCTCGGAGAGCATCCACAGCAGGAACATCGCGTAGATCTGCGGGCTCTGGATGAGCTTCGCGGCGTTCAGGATGTTCACGTAACCCTGGCCGTTCTCCGCGCACGCGAACCAATCCGCGAGGTCGAGCGCGGGCTCGCCGAAGAAGATGTCGCCGCCCTGGTCCTCGATGGAGATGAGCTGGCGCAGGATCGCGCCGATCGACTGGCTCGAGACCTTGCCGTAGGTGGTCTCGTATTCCTTAGCGTTCTCCGCCACGTAGTTGAGCATCGAGCGCAGGTCCTTGAGGTCGATGAGCAGGAGCTGCTTATCGTCCGCGATGCGGAAGACGATGTCGAGCACGCCCTCCTGGACCTCGGTGAGCTCGAGCAGGCGAGCGAGCATCGTGGGGCCCATGTCGGAGATGGTGACGCGCACGGGGATGCCCTCGCCGCCCGTCATGTCCCACACGCGCGTGGGGCAGCCTTCGTAGGTGAAGCCCTCGAGGCCGAACTTCTTGATGCGCTTCTGCATGTCCTCGGTGTCCTCGCCGGGCGAGCACATGCCGGTGATGTCGCCCTTGACGTCGGCCATGAAGACGGGGACGCCCGCCTTGGAGAAGCCCTCGGCCATGACCTTGAGCGTCACGGTCTTGCCCGTGCCGGACGCGCCGGCGATGAGGCCGTGGCGGTTGGCCTGGTTGAGCAGCAGGTTGACGTGGTTGCAATCGGGCTCGGCACCCACACCCATCCAGATGGCGTTGTCTTTGAGCATCGGCTCTCCTTTAGCTTGTAAGCGACACATACACGTTAATGGTATCAAGCCGAACACCCATTGCTGCAGGTCAGCGACGCTTCAACATCTGCTTGATATGTAACATGTAAAATAACCCCAGCGACTTTTTTACATTGCCCAACGCCGACAACGAACCAAAAGTTCTTTCGCCACGCAATGTAAAAAAGTCGCTGGGGTTATTTTACATGTCCCAGGTGAAACGGGGCGCAGCGGCAAGCTCCTCCTCCCGGAAGATGGTGCGCGCCGCCGCCTGGTACTCCTCCACCTTGCGCACCTTCCGCACACGGCGATGCACCGAGCGCGGGTTCGCAAAGGAGCAGCGAGCATACGACCACCACTCTTTCATGCGGAAGACCACGTTGCCGCCCATTTCGGCATAATACGCCTCGAAAAGCTTGTCATGGAAGCGCTCGAGCTCTTCTCGCGTGGCGGGCGCGCCCCCGCGCAGCATCCGCGCGAGCGCCGGGTTTGCGAGGATGCCCCGGCCAAGCATCACGTGGCGCGTCTGGGGATACGTCGCGATAAGGGCATCCATGTCCCCGCAGTCGAAGATGTCGCCGTTGTATGCCACGGGAAACGGCGCGCGACGCAAGGTCTCGCCGTATGCCTCTTGCCGAGGAACACCCTTGTAGCGGTCGCGCTGGACGCGCGGATGAACGATGAGCTCCGCGAGCGGATGCCGCAGGTACACGGCGAGAATCTGCTCGTATTCCTCGTCCGCCACCACGCCGATCCTCGTCTTCACTGAAACCGGGAGGGGAGATTCGGCGCACACCCTCTCCAAGAACGCGTCAAGCGCCTCGAGATCGCGCAGAAAACCCGAGCCCCTGCCCTTGGCCACGACCGTCCCCGAAGGGCAGCCCAGGTTGAGGTTGACCTCGCTGAAGCCCATGCTCGCGAGCACCTTCGCGCCCCATATGAACCGCTCCGCGTCGTTCGTGAGCAGCTGCGGCACCACGTCCAAGCCCCGGCTATCCACCGGGTCGAGCTCCACCATCGCGCACTTGCCGAACCCGCTGCCCAGATGCGGGGGCGCGAGGAACGGCGTGTAGTAGCGGTCGAGCGCGCCGAAGCACTCCGCATGCACCGCGCGGAAGATGTGCCCGGTAAGCCCCTCCATGGGGGCGAGCGACAGGATCATGGAGCCTCTTTCGGTGGGGCAGACGGACAGAAGCCCATCCCATTATGAGCCATGAGCCCGACCGAACCCAACCGCGATATCCAGCTGCCCTACCCCTGGGGCGCCTGCACGCGGCGGGTCTTGATGCCGAAGCAGAAGTACAGGATGTGGAACACCCACACGCAAAAGAGGACGATCTGTCCCACGCGCACGGCATGCATCATGAAAAAGCCTATGGACATGAGGACGGTCACCGTGACCATGATGCGGATCTTCGTCGCCCAGTCCATGCCCTGCCCAGCCACGAAACTCTCAAGGTTCTTCTTATAGAGCTGCGTACCGGTAAACCACGCATGCAGGCGCTCGGAGCTTTTGGCAAAGCAGAACGCCGCGAGCATAAGGAACGGGAACGCTGGCAAAAGCGGCACCACGGCGCCCACGGCGCCCAGCGCAAGTCCAACGCATCCCAACGCGATCAGCAGCACCTTCTTAACCTTCATGTGCCCTCTCCTTTTCGAGTCGCCTCTTCTCAAGTTTGGTTTCCACAACATGTCGCAGCGCGGCGACGGGATGGTGAAAGATCATGCGCGGCCCCGCAAACCGCATGACCGCGCGAATCTTCTCGCGCATCTGGGGCTTATAGCAGTGCACCCGGCAATTCGAGCAAAAGGTCTTCGTCTCCATGAACGGGCAGCGGTCGCTGCGGGCGCGCGCGTATGCATCGAGCTCCGCGCAGTCGGGGCAGAGCTCGCCCTTGCGGCTTCCGTGGTTCTTGCGGCAATAGAGCGCGATCATTTCGGACACCATGCGCTTTTCGCGCTCGCGCTTCTCGGCCACGCGCGCGGGGTCTAGTTTGCGCGGCATGTAGTTCACCTTCCTGCAGAATGACTCAACGAAACCCGTCCCAAATGGGTCAGCTCACCCGGCCGTGCTCCACCGACACCGCGGTGTCCGCGACGCGCATCGTCGAGGCGCGATGCGACACCAAAAGCACCGTCTTGCCCGCGCGCTCCTGCGCGAGCGCTCGCAGCACCACGGCCTCGTTCAGGCTGTCGAGGTTGCTGGTGGGCTCATCGAGCAGCATGAACGGAGCGTCATGCAGAAAGGCGCGCGCAAGACCCAAACGCTGACGCTCGCCGCCGGAAAGCGTGTCGCCGAGCTCACCCACCGGCGTGTCATAACCCTTGGGCAGCGTCATGATGAAATCGTGCACGGACGCTTTGCGACACGCCGCCTCGATCTCCTCATCCGTGGCATCGAGCTTGGCGATGCGCAGATTCTGCCGAATGCTATCGCGGAACAGATGCGTGTCCTGCGTGACGAACGACTCCATAGCGCGCAGGTCACCGGTATTGACGTGCCGAATATCCCGCCCGGAAATCTCAACCGTCCCCGAGTCCACGTCCCAGAAACGCATGAACAGGCGAAGCAGCGTGGACTTGCCACTTCCGCTTTTGCCGGTAATGCCCACGATCTGCCCGGGTTCCGCAATGACCGACACGTCGTGCAGCACGTCCTCCTCGCCATAGGAGAACGTCACGTTCTGCGCGGCAGCTCCGGCAAAGCTCGTCGACGGCTGCCCGGAAATCTCTTCCACCACGGGCTCTTCGTCCAAGATGTCGAGCACCCGGTTTCCGGCTGCAAACGTTCCCTGGAGCGTGCTTCCCAAATTGGCGAGCGCGACAACAGGGCCGAACGACCCCATGAGCGCGACCGTGGGCAGCAGCACGCCGGCGAATCCGCCGCCACCTTGCAGGCACAGGTGCGTCGAGAGCAGGAGCATGCCCAGATCGAGCAGGAGAATCACGCCGTTCATCGCGGCGGAACTGCGGCCGACCACGCGCTTTAGGCGCTCGTCCTGGGCGGCGAGCTCGTCCGTTTGCACGAGCATCGACGCCAGCCGCTCCTCCCCACAGCCATATTGCAGGATCTCGTCCAAGCCGCGCAGGCTGTCGAGCACGAACGAAGCGAGCGCACCGGAACGCTCACGGAAGGTAAGGCCGCTCTCACCGCTGGCGCGCGACGCCACCCAGGGCGCCACGACACCCACCGCAAGGTATGCAAACGCCGCGTAGACGCCCAGCAGCGGGTTGAACGAACCGATGAACGCGCACAGGATGATGCAGAACAGGAACGCGATTGCCGCCGGCGAGATGGTGTGGGCGTAAAACACCTCGAGCAGCTCGATGTCTGACGTGATGAGCGAGATGAGGTCGCCCTTTCCACGCCCTTCGAGCTTTGCGGGGGCAAGGCGGCGAAGTGCCCGAAATACGCGATCGCGAATGAGCGCGAGGAGCTTAAACGCGATGAAGTGGTTGCACGCCTGCTCGCCATAACGCAAGATGCCGCGAGCAAGGGCGCATGCCACCATGGCGCCGACGATCGCGGCGAGGGGAAGCACTGCGAAGCCGGGCGCTGCGCCGCTGACCGCCGCGGCATTCACGCCCGCGCCCGCCGCCGAACCCGCCGCGCCCGCTCCGAGCACGGAAAGCACGCCGTACGCGCCAAGCACCGTGAGCGCCGTCGCGCAGAGGTGGCCGACCAGGCCCATCGCTATGGCGAGCACCATGAAGCCGGCGAGCGGTCTCACCAACCCTACAAGCCGCATCATGACGGCACATCCACTACGCCTCATGCGCGCACCCCCTCTACTGCAACGAACGACGGCATACCACCGCGCGAAACGTCGACGCGTGCCGCCGGCACATTCGGCACCACGCGTTCCATGCCGAATTCCTCCAGCTCACGTTGGGCGTGCCACAGCCGCGCGTATGCCCCTTCATGTTCCAGGAGCTCGCGATGCGTGCCGTGTTCTGCCACACGGCCGTCTTTCAGCACATAGATCTGGTCGGCATCCACCGTGTTCGCCAGGCGATGCGAGATGAAGAGCACGGTCTTCACACCTGCTAGACCCCGCACCGCATCCATGATGGCGTCCTCGCTCTCCACATCCACATTCGAGGCGGCCTCGTCAAAGATGTAGAAAGGCGTGTCGTGCAGCAGGGCACGGGCGATGGCGAGGCGCTGACGCTGGCCGCCGGAAAGGTTCGACGCACGCTCGGCAAGCTGGGTGTCGAGCCCTTGTTCGCTGCGCAGGAAGTCCGCCAAACGCGTCGCCTCGAGCGCCTGCCACAGCGCACCGTCCGTCGCACCCGGCGCCGCGACCAACAGGTTCTCGCGCACGGTTCCGCGGAAGAGGTAGCTCTGGTGCCCCACATACGTCACGTGACGCGCCAGGTCTGCCGGATCGATCTGCGCAAGTTCGACACCGCCTATGTTCACCGAGCCGGTGTAGCCGCGGTTACGTCCCATGAGCACCGCCGCGAGGGTCGACTTTCCACACCCGCTCTCGCCCACGAGCGCCGTGAACGAGCCCGCCGGCACGTCGAGGTCGATCCCGTCGAGTGCCGGGCGTCCCTCTTCGTACGCGAAGCCCAGGTTCCGGCACCCCACGTTCGTCCGCGCAGGGAACGCCGCCGTACCAGCCTGCGGTTCCGGAGCATCGAGCAGGCGGAAGATCTTGTCGCTCGCCGCCATGCCGTTCATGGCGATGTGGAAGAACGACCCCAGCTGCCGCATGGGGATGAAATAATCTGCCGCGAGCAGCATGACGGCTAGGCAGCCGCCCAATCCCACCGCGCCCGCCTGGAACTGGAACAGCGCCACGGCGATACCCGCCGCCGCCCCGCCGTAGGCGACGATATCCATGATGGTGATGGAGTTCAGCTGCATGGTGAGAACGCGCATGGTGATGCGACGGAAGGCCTCCGCCTGCTCGTTCATCTCGCGCTGCTTGAATTCGTCCGCCTCATAGATCTTGAGCGTGGTAAGGCCTTGCAGGTTCTCGAGAAACGTGTCGCCAAGCTCGGTGTACTGGCCCCAGTACTTCGAAAGCAGCTTCTTCGCCCACGTCTGCACCGCCGCGATAGCGATGGGAATGAGCGGCACGCAGACGAGGAGCACCACAGCAGCGGGCACGCTCGCCCAGGCCAGCACGCCGAACAGCGTGAGCGGAGCGAGCATGGCGTAGAAGAACTGCGGGAGGTATGCGCCGAAGTACGTCTCCAGCTGATCGACGCCCTCGACCGAGACCTGCACGACTTCCGAGGTCATGACCTGCTCGCGATACGCCGGACCCAAGCGCAACAGCTTTTCGTAGATGAGCTCGCGGAGCGTCCGCTTCACCGAACGCGAGGCGAGGAAACTCGCGCGCGCCGCCCCCGCCGTGGCGAGCATGCGCACGACGATGGCGGCCAACGCCACGGCCACGGTGAGAGCGATGTCCGAGGAGAGGTCGCCTGTCGCTGCTGCGGTACCCGAAGCCATGGCGGTACCCGCACCCGACGCCGTGACGCGGTACACGTGCTCCAGCAAGCGACAGAACACCGCGATCATGGCGATGTTCGCAACGAGCGAGCACCACTGCAGCGCAACGTTCAAAGCAATATAGCGCCTACTCTGCGGCACCAAGCCTATGAGCCGCTTGTTGATCATCATGAGCCCACGCACTCCCGTCTCGTTCTACGGCGTGACGCGCGTCTGCACGCAGGCGCGCAATTAGTTAGCCATGGTAAACGATTTCGGTCTATGTGTGAGCCTTGTCTAACTTAGCTCAAGCAAACTTCATGAGTCATTGGGGTCGGGTTCATTTGACTCACTGAGTCAAATGA
>CASFXG010000035.1 GCA_949298635.1 uncultured Coriobacteriaceae bacterium
ACAGGTCGTAGGCGATGATGAACACCCAGGTCATATCCGGCCAGAGCATGTCGTCGCGCTTCTTCGACACGTAGATGCCCCACCAGCCGGTCATGCAGAGGATGTTCAGAATGCCGGCGATACCGTTGAACACGTTGTGCCAGCCGCCCATGAGCGTCACGCCTTCGCTCGACACCCAGGTGGTGTTCCACGCGCGCACGGCGCTCTCGAAGTCGCTCACCACGGCGATGAGGATGTTGATGGCCACGATCACGAATGGGTACGCCTTGAACCAATGGCTCTTGCCGATCGAGCCCCAGCGGTACTTGAGCACCATGAAGCCGATGCACCCGGCCGTGGCCGCATAGAGCTTTGCATAGTGGAACCAGCTGTTCATATACACGTAGGTGGGGTTGTTGAGCGCCCACTCCATACCCATTCCGGCGCATAGGTAGATGGCGGCGAAGTAGACGGTGAGCGCGCCGGGCAGGATGAGGAAGCAGAAGATGCCGCCCGCTTTGGAGCGACGCGCAACCTCGTTTGCCAAGATGAGGCAGACGAAGACCGCCACCCATCCGATCCACTGATACATGGCGGTTGCGCCATAGACATCGAACAGCATGGATCCTCCGATCTTGTAAGGCGAATAGAAACGTTAGGGTAAGTTTTGTAGAATGTTGACGATTCGTCAATAGCATAGTTGACGAACCGTCAACAGATGAAGGACGAGCGGTCGCCGAACGCCTCGCATACGGCGTCCTACCCTGTGGTATGTTCTGATGACTCATTTGGGATGGGTTTGGGTGAGTCATTTCGCTCGCGCGCGGCGTTGGGGGATCTGAGCCACTTGAATCGATTCCGATATCTCGGGAAGGAGAACGACGCATGCCAGACGTGCGCATCATTGAGGTCAAGGAGAGCGTCTTTGCTGACAACGACCGCAAGGCGGCAGAGTTGCGTGCACGCAACAAGGAGCGCGGAACGTTTTTGCTGAACCTGATGTCGAGCCCCGGCTCCGGCAAGACCACGACCCTGAAACGCACCATCGAGGCGCTCGACGGATGCCTGCGCATCGCGGTGATGGAGGCGGATATCGACTCGGATGTCGATGCACGCGCCATCGCCCAGACGGGCGTCACGTCGGTGCAGGTGCACACGGGCGGCATGTGCCACCTCGACGCATATATGACTGCGGAAGGGCTCAAGACGCTCGAGGACGAGGCGGGCGAGCCCGTTGACCTCGCCATCCTCGAGAATGTGGGCAACCTGGTGTGCCCGGCGGAGTTCGATACGGGCGCGTCGGCGAATGTCATGATCCTCTCGGTGCCAGAGGGTGACGACAAGCCGCTGAAGTACCCGCTTATGTTCTCGATCTGCGATGTGGTGCTCATCAACAAGATCGACGCGCTGCCGGTGTTTGACGATTTCTCGCTTGAGCGCGCGGTCGAGAACATCCATATGCGCAACCCCGAAGCGCTCGTCATCCCTGTGAGCGCGAAGACGGGGGAGGGAATCGATGCGTGGGCGGCGTGGCTGCGCGACGCCGTTACCGCGTGGAAGCGCGGCGCGTAGCCGCAGATGGGAAGGGGTTGAATGGGGACGGGTTCCGCCCAACCCATGTTTCACGCAGTGAAGGTTGCAATGGGTTGAAACGAACACGTCCCCAACCAACCCATTCGGCTCGTAGTCAGGAAAAGGAGTACCTATGGACATCAACGGCCCCGGCCTCTCGTATAGCGAGCCCGATATCGGCGCGGAGTTCGTCCCGCCGTTGCCAGAGCATCCACGCGAGAAGATCGTGGAACTGTGCCGGCACCTCACCAACCGCACGCTCGGTAAGGGCAACCTGCTCGCCTATGAGTACTGGGCGTTCGAAGGCGTCACCACCGACGAGATGGCCGACGTGCTCCTAAAGCTCAAGGTGCGCAAGCCCTATACGTTCGAAGAGGCGCAGAAGGCGACCGGTCTGCCGCCCGAGCAGCTTCAGCCCCTGCTCGACGAGATGTCGATGATCGGCCTTCTGGAATACAACTGGGAAAATCCCACGCGCACGAAGCAATGGGTGAGTCCCATTCTCGTGCCCGGTTCGGCCGAGTTCCTCAACATGCGCTGGACGCAGATGAACGAGCACCCGGCTACGGCAAAGTTCTTCGAGCAGGCGTCGAAGGGACCCTTGTCGCGCATCACGCCGATGGTGCCGCCCGGCGGCGCGGGAATCGGCATGCACGTGATCCCCGTGGAGCGTGCCATCGAGATGGAGAATCAGTCCGTTTCGATCGAGCACATTAGTCACTGGCTCGACAAATATGACGGCAAGTTCGCCGCAAGTCCGTGCAGCTGCCGTATGAGCCGCTCCGTGCTGGGCGAAGCCTGCGGCGACGACCCCGCGGACTGGTGCATCGCCGTGGGCGACATGGCCGATTACGTGGTGGAGACCGATAAGGGCGGCCGCTACATCACGCGCGAGGAGGCGCTCGAGATCCTTCAGCGTGCCGAGGACAACGGCTTCGTACACCAGATCACCAACATCGACGGCGAGAACAAGATCTTCGCCATCTGCAACTGTAACGTGAACGTGTGCTATGCACTGCGCACCTCGCAGCTGTTCAACACGCCGAACCTGTCGCGCTCGGCTTACGTCGCTCGTGCCGAGGCAGATAAGTGCGTGGCATGCGGCCGTTGCGTGGAGGTGTGCCCGGCGGGCGCGGTCAAGCTGGGTCAGAAGCTTTGTCTGGCCGACGGTAGCCAGGTCGAGTATCCCAAGCAGGAGCTCCCCGATGCCGTGAGCTGGGGGCCAGAGAAGTGGTCGCCGGATTACCGCAACAAGAACCGTATCGAGACGTACGACACGGGCACCGCACCCTGCAAGACGGCGTGTCCGGCGCACATCGCCGTGCAGGGCTACCTCAAGCTTGCCTCGCAGGGGCGCTACACCGATGCGCTTGCGCTCATCAAGCGGGAAAACCCGCTGCCCTCCGTGTGCGGACGCATCTGCAACCGACGCTGCGAGGATGCGTGCACGCGCGGCCGCGTTGACGCTGCGGTGGCGATCGACGAGGTGAAGAAGTTCATCGCCGACCGCGACCTCGACGCTTCGACACGCTACATCCCGCCGGCGGTGGTGCCACGCGTCCAGGGCGGCTTCGACGAGAAGATCGCGATCATCGGCGCCGGCCCCGCGGGTCTTTCCTGCGCGTTCTACCTGGCCGAGAAGGGCTACAAGCCCGTGGTGTTCGAGCGCCATGAGCGCCCGGGCGGCATGCTCACTTACGGCGTGCCCTCGTACAAGCTTTCGCGCGAGGTCATCCAGGCGGAGGTCGACGTGATCGAGGCCATGGGCGCCGAGTTCCGCTACGGCGTGGAAGTCGGGCGCGACGTGACCATCGCCCAGCTGCGCGAGCAGGGTTTCAAGGCCTTCTATGTGGCGATCGGCTGCCAGGACGGGCGCCTGCCCGGCATTCCCGGCGAGGAGCTGCCCGGTGCGGAGACCGCCGTTTCGTTCTTGGAGCGCGTGTCGCGCGAGGTCGCTGCGGGCGAGCTTGAACAGCTCGACGGACGTACCGTGGTGGTGGGCGGCGGCAACGTTGCCATCGATGCCGCACGCACGGCAGCGCGTCTGGGCTCGCCGCATGTCGAGATGCTCTGCCTCGAGCAGGAAGACGAGATGCCCGCGACGGCGGAAGAGGTGCGCGAGGCTATCGAGGACGGCGTGCACATCAGCCATGGTTGGGGCCCGGTGGAGGTGCGCGCGGGCGAGGACGGCAGCGTGCGCGAGGTCGTGTTCAAGCGCTGCACGCGCGTGTACGATGACGACGGACGTTTCGCTCCGGAGTACGACGAGGAAGATACGTGCACCATCGCCGCCGACCGCGTGGTGTTCTCGATTGGCCAGGCCGTGCGCTGGGGTGGTCTGCTCGAGGGAACCGCCGTGGAGCTCGGGCGCGGTCAGGGCGCCGTCGCCGATCCCAAGACGTACCAGACCGCTGAACCCGACATCTTCGTGGGCGGCGACGTCTACACCGGTCCCAAGTTCGCCATCGATGCCATCGCAGCTGGTCATGAGGCCGCCATCTCGCTGCATCGCTACGTGCAGAACGCGACGCTCACCATCGGGCGCAACCCGCGCGCGTACCAGCAGCTCGACCGCGATAACATCGACCCGGGCAGCTACGATACGACAGCACGACAGGAGCCTGCGGTGGCCGAAGGGCTCGGCCGCACCTCGGAGCCGTTCAAAGAGTACGTCGCGACCTTCACCGAGGAACAGGTGCGTGCCGAGACTGCACGTTGCCTGGGTTGCGGTGCGAGCATCGTGGACGAGAACAAGTGCATCGGCTGCGGCCTATGCACCACGAAGTGCGCGTTCGATGCCATTCACCTGCACCGTGAGCATCCCGAGGCCAGCACCATGATCAAGTACGAAGACAAGCTGCCCGCGATTGGCAAATACGCGCTCAAACGTGCCATCAAGATCAAGTTCGGCGGGAAGAAGTAATTGAAGGCAGGGCGGATGACGGGGCGGCTCCCCTCATCCGCCCTCTGCTCGTTGGGGCGGCGGATGTGCGACGCCCCGAGCGCACGGGGGAAGGATTGTCGTGCACGAGCTGGGAATCGTGTTCTATATCATCCGCGACGTAGAGGAAGCGGTGCGTGGTGCTGAGGTAAGCGCGGTGCAACGTGTGACGCTCGAGCTCGGTGAGGTTTCGGGCGTGGTGCCGAGCTACCTGCAGCATGCGTGGCGCTGGGCAGCCGACAAGCACGACTTGCTACGCGGCTCCGAGCTCGTCGTTGAAGATATTCCCGCGGTGACACGCTGCAACGGGTGCGGCGCACATTACGGCACGGTGGAACACGGCCGCATATGCCCTATGTGCGGAAGCGAGAACACGGTACTCGAACAGGGCCAAGAGGTCATGATTAAAGAGGTCGCCGTGGTTTGAGTCCGTTGCAGTCGGTTGCGAACTGCTCATGCCGGTGAATCGGGTACCATCGAAATGGCGGATCGACGGAAGGGGCGTTCTCATGGGTGAAGAGCAAGAGGTGCACAAGCGGCCGCAGACTTCCCAGAAGATTCAGCGCGAAAAGCCTGCTAAGCCTGTCGACCCCTTCCTGCGTGCGGAAAACGAGGATGACGACGGCTACGATCCCTATTCCGATCGTCGGCCGGATCCCGAGCCGCTTTTCGAGCGCGATCCGTGGAACTAAGACGCGCGGCGTCCCTGCAATTAACGGCATGCTTGCGGTGTCGGTTGGGCAATCGAGCGCGTTGTGGCCAAAAATAAAAGTATTGTGACACTCATCCTGCGAAAACAGGGGTGCCATGTGTTCACCATGCTGGTAGCGAGCGTGGTTATCCCAGCTATGGAGAATTCGCACACACCTTTCCGCAGGATGAGTGTCACAATACTTTTGTTTTTGGCCACTGGAGCCCGAAATGCTACCTCGCCGGGCGTCGATCCTTGTATTTCTCGGTGTAACCCTCGATGTGCAGCGTGCAGGCGATGATCTCTTTGATAACCTCGACCGGCACGTCCTGGTGCGAGCGGATATACAGGATGAGGCCACTGATGAGCACATAGAAGGTCTCGAAGACGTTGTCGATCAAGACTTCATGGTGCTCCGCGAAGTCTACGACGGTCGACTCGCACATATAGCGTGCGCAGCGTTCTGCCACGCGATTGACAAACGCCGTGTAGAGCACGGCATCCCCGCCGACCGAGATCGATCCGGAAATGCCGGGCATCTCGAGCACAAGGGTTTTGAGCAGCTCGGAGATGCTGTCGAGTGCGCCCTCGATGTCGCCGAACACGCGGTTCTCGTTCCAGGTACGCAAACGCGCGATGAACGCATCGATGGTGTAATCGAGCGCCGCGGAGAGCGCATCTTCCTTGTTAGGGAAGTAGTGGTAGAAAAGCGAGCGCGTGCAGCCCACGCGTTCCGAGACGCGTGAGACGGAGAGCTTGCCGATACCCTCCTTTGAGCATACATCGATGACAGCTTGGAGGATCTCTTCACGGCGAGCATCGTATGCGTGGCGGCTGCTCCGATGCGAGCTGTAGTGCGTGGACATGGTGTCTCCTCTCCTGTAGTGGAGTAGCATCAGTGTACTTGGTATTGACGCTCTGTCAGCAGAGATTGACAATTATTCTTAGGTTGTTGACGTGTGCGGGTGGAGGAGCGCGCCCCTGTTACAGCAAAAGCAATCAGCATGGCGAGCGCTCACCGTTCTGCTAGAATCTAGGTACTTGCCTCCGTAGCTCAGGGGATAGAGCACCGCTCTCCTAAAGCGGGTGTCGACGGTTCGAATCCGCCCGGGGGCACCAGGTGAAATAGCAGGCCAGTGGCTATTCTTCCGCTGGCCTGTTCTGGTTTCATTCGGTTTCGAGATTCCGATTGGCTAGGGTTTGAGTAGAAAAACTAGTGCTGGTCATTCAACTGGGCGATGGTGTTCTACTCGTTCTGCGAGACACTCGTATTTCCTTTGGTTTTCTGGTTGCGGATGGGGTTCAGAATAGTGTGCTATCTCAAGCTCTAATCGTAACTTTCTGTCTGGCCGGTATAGTATTTTGAGCAGAAGAAGCGCGTTAGAAAGGAGGGTGTGGCAAACATGGAGACCAGATCGAAGTATCCCTTTCATGAGTTTTTCGCAGGCTCTGGATTGGTGAGTTGCGGGCTTTCGAATTCGTTTCGTTCGGTGTGGGCGAACGATGTAAGCGAGAGAAAGGCCAAAGTATACCGAGCCAATCTCGACCCGGATGTGTTGCATGTTGGGGATATCGCAGATGTCGAAGGCTCAAGCTTGCCGGCAGCCGTCCTTTCATGGGCTTCCTTCCCATGTCAAGATCTTTCTCTTGCCGGTAATATCGAGGGAATTTATTCCGAGCGATCCGGCTTGGTCTGGCAATGGTTGCGCGTTCTCGACGAGCAGGGGGAAGCTGCTCCTCGCGTGATCTGCTTGGAGAATGTGTCCGGTTTGGTAAGTGCGCATGGCGGCGAGGACTACCGTCACCTTCATCAGGCTCTTGTCGACCGTGGTTACACAGTCGGTGCGGTGCTCATCAACGCTGAGCGTTTTGTGCCTCAATCACGTCCCCGTGTGTTCGTAATTGGTACAAAAGGCACGCTGCCAGATGATCTTGTTTGTGATTCGCCGCATTGGGCCCATCCCACTGCGCTTAGGAAACTTGCCGCTACTATTGGTGGTTTTGTTTGGTGGGGTCTACCGGAGCCCGATTATCGTGCCTGTGTTATCGACGACCTTGTGGAGCAAAATGTGCCTTACGACAAAGATGACGCAGTCGCGCTTATCCCCGAACGGCACCTCCATAAACTTAGGGAGTCTGGAAGAAGATATGCAACTGGATATAGGCGCACTCGAAACGGTAAGCAAGTGCTGGAAATTCGATGCGATGGCGTTGCGGGATGCCTAAGGACTCCGGCGGGGGGCTCATCAAGGCAGTATCTGGTGCATCAAGGCGATGACGGAGTACACGCGCGGCTGCTTACAACGCGGGAGGTCGCTCGTCTTATGGGAGCCCCGGATAGTTTTAAGTTGCCCGGAACGTACAACGACGGATATTTTGCAATGGGGGATGCCGTGGCGGTACCTGTTGCCAAATTCCTATCCGATCATCTGCTCTCGCGGTTAGTGGAGGCTGCCTATGCTGTACAAGGACGAGCTTGACGATTTCCGTTATGCGCAGAAGATAAAGGGGAAGGGCGCTCTTGCTCTTGTGGTTCAGCTGACGAGAGCATTTTCGAAAGACTTCTTGCCGATTGATCCTGCAGATTACGTAACGGACAAGCAGGGGCAGGTTGCCGGCCTTGGCGAGGGAAACCTCAGGAAAATCCTTGCGGATCATGGAATCGTGCGACAGCTTGCGAAAGAGGCTGGCCGTACCAACCGGGGCAACATGGGTCTTATGCACGCATATGCTGAATTCATAAATGGTCTGCCTCGACCTGTTGAATTCAGTGCAATCGAAGAGTATTGGATTGCCTGCGTAAAAGAGTACTTTGCCGGTCAACCCTTCAAACTCGCCAAGGATTCGTCCCGCAGCGTAACCGACGCGGTAAATGGCTTGCTTGAACAGGCTGCAAAGCGGCAAAAAGAAAACCCCGGGATGAAATATGCCGGAACAGTATTGCAACATCTCGTCGCCGCGAAGCTAGAGCTTCTCATGCCAACCATCGAGATCCATGGCGCTTCCGATGCTGATGATCAAACAGGCCGAGCGGGAGACTTCATCATTGACGATACTGCTATCCATTGCACGACGGCTCCTGCAAATCTGTTGATCGAGAAGTGTCGTAGCAATATAGAGCACGGAATCAATCCGATTATCATTACGATATCCGATCGCGTAACTACAGCGCGGAACCTTCTTGAAGATGCGGGCATCGGTAGTAGAGTTGAAGTGTGGGATTTGCAACAATTCCTGTCAACTAATGTATACGAGCATGGGTTCTTCAACTCGAACACGAGAAAAAGCGTGCTAAGTGAGCTTATCGAGAACTACAACAGCATCATTGATGAATTCGAGACTGATCCAAGCCTGCATATTGAATACGATAAGTAGTATCTGTTCGCTTCTTTGGCGTGCCTCCGAAATAGGCGAGCCAAGGTTCGTAGAGTCTTAGGCAGAGCTTTTTGCAATGAAAGAGGGCGACGGCACGTGTGCGCGTCGCCCTTTTGGTACATGGGGCGCTTGTGGGGAGCGTTACAGTCCGGGTGCCCATTCCTCATCGGAATCCGAGGTCTCGGTATCGGGATTGGGGTCAGTTGCCGGTTCTGGGTCGGTTGCCGGTTCTGGGTCGGTTTCGGGCTGCGGCTCGGGACCCTTCGAAACCACAAGCGTGATGGTCGTTCCGAGCGGCTGCGCGCCACCGGGGCTATAGCTGATGACATACCCCTCTTGGATGGTGCTGGAATACTCATAGGTAGGATTGACGCCGAAGCCTTGCTCGCCCAGAATGCGCTGCGCCTCATCGAATGAGTAGCCGCTCACGTTTTCGACCAGTTCGGAATCCGGGCCGCTGGAGACCTTGTACGTCACCGTGGAGCCTTCATCGACTTCCTCGCCCGCTTCAGGGTTTTGCTCAAAGACGGTTCCCTGCTCGGCGTCGTTCTCTTCCATGACGGGGTGTCCGGTGAGCCCAGCCTCCTCAAGGAGCTGTTCGGCCTCTTCCTGGGTTCTTCCTACCAGGGTGGGCACCTTAGTGGTTTTCGTCTCCGGACCCTGTGCGATGGTGATGTCGATCTTATCGCCCTCGTGCACGGGCTTGCCTTCGCCCGGCGTCTGGTCCATGATCTCGCCCTCGGCGTAGTCGTCGCTGTAGCCGGGGTCAATCGTACCGAGCTCGAGCCCGTACTTGGCGAGTTCCTCTTCCGCCTCTTCCTGCGTCATGCCCAAAAGGCTCGGTGCGGGGAATTCCTGACCACCGCCGCCGAGCAGCGTCATCGCAGCGAACGCGATGACGCCGATCGCCACGATTGCGCCGATGACGATTCCCACGATCTTTCCCGTGTTGCTGCGCTTGGGCTCAGGGTCATAGGCGCCCTGTCCGCCGGATGCGCTCGCCTGGCCGCTCGCGCCGCCGCGCACGGTTGTGGCGCCCATGCCCGCGGGGCGTGCCATGGCCTGGGTCTTCTCGGTCATGACGCGGGTCTCGGTGGTGCCTGCGCCGCCCATGCCGGCGATAGCGCCGCCGGCGAGGACGCGCGTGGGCTCGGGCACGTCGATCTGGCGGCCGGCGAGGTAGGCGTTGAGCGCGAGGCGCAGCTCATCGGCCGACTGGAAACGGTTTGCTGCATCCTTCTCCATGCAGCGCAGGATGATGCGCTCGAGGTTGGGGTCCAGGTTGGGATTGAGCTGCGAGGGGGGAACGGGCAGCTCGTTCATCTGCTTCACCGCGACCGAGATGGCATCCTCGCCATCGAAGGGCACCTGGCCGGTGGCGCATTCGTACATCACGACGCCCAGCGAGTAGATATCGCTCGTGGGGCCGAGCTCCTGCCCGCGCGCCTGCTCCGGCGAGACGTAGTGCGCGGTTCCCAGCACGTTGTTGTCCTGCGTGAGGTGGCTGTTCTTGGCGCGTGCGATGCCGAAGTCCATGACCTTGATGTTGCCGTCGGGCAGCACCATGATGTTCTGCGGCTTGATGTCGCGGTGGATGATCTCGTGCTTATGGGCGACGGAGAGTGCACCGCAGATCTGGCTGCCGATCTGCGCAACCTTCTTGGGGTCGAGCGCGCCATGGCTGCGGATGCCGCTCTTGAGGTCGGTGCCGCGCAGGTATTCCATGACGATGTAGTAGGTGTCGCCGTCCTTGCCCCAATCGTAGATGCCCACGATATACGGGCTCTGAAGGCCGGCCGCTGCCTGCGCCTCCTGCTTGAAGCGCGCGGCGAACGTGGCGTCGGCCGCGTACTGCGGAAGCATGATCTTGATTGCCACCGTGCGGTCGAGCACCTGGTCTTGCGCGCGGTAGACGGTCGCCATGCCGCCGGAACCGACCCTGTCCTTGATGAGGTACCTTCCCCCGAGGACCTGCTGCTGCATCGTTACTCCTCACAACTCTGCTTCGTACGTGCCGGAGCGCGTAAACCCATCATCTGCCTCATGCGTCACGACCCTTGGGCCGCGAGCGCCGCCGCCAGCACCTTTCCGGCGACCTCCGCCGCCGAGGCGCCATCACGCGAATAATCTTCGATCACCACCGAGATGGCGACCGTCGGGGTATCGTAGGGGGCGAAGCCCACGAACGTGGAATTCACCTGGGACGAGGTGGCCTCGGCCGTGCCCGTCTTGCCTGCGACCTGCACGCCGGAGACCTGCGCCGCGCTGCCGGTGCCGTCCTCGACGACGCCGAGCATCGCCTCGGCAACCTGCGACGCGGTGTCGGCGCTGACCGCTTGGCCGAGCGAGCGCGCCTGCGTGGTGTTGACGACGGTGCCGTCGGGCGCGAGTACCTGCGAGACCACGTACGGGTTCATGACGATGCCGTCGTTGGCGATCGCGGCCGCCATTACAGCGTTCTGCATGCAAGTGGTTTGCGGGCCGGGCGTGTGCCCCTGGCCGACGGGCTGGCCGGCGCCCGCCCATGCGGTCTCCCACTCCGTCATCTCGGAGGGGTCGGGCATGATGGAGGCGGTGGTGGAGAAATCCTGGCCGAGCGATTGCCCGTAGCCGAACGCACGCGCGAACTGTACAAGGTTATCGGCACCCATCCCGGTCGCAACTTGGCCGAACGCGGTGTTCGCGGAGACCTCGAACGCGCGGCTGAGGCTGATGGTGCCCCAGTCCGTATTGCCGATGTTCGTGACGCTCGCGCCGCCAATCTCGAGCTCGTCGGGCGAATCGTACTCGGTGTCGAGTGTGGCCGAGCCGCTTTCGAGCGCTGCGGCGAGCGTGAGCACCTTGAACGTGGAGCCCGGGGTGTAGAGCGCCTGGGTCGCGCGGTTGTACTCGCCGGATCCCTCGCTGCCAGACTCGCGCACGGAAGCGATGTCGGTGTTGTCGTAGCTCGGCGAGCTTGCCATGGCAAGCACAGCGCCGGTGCGCGGGTCGAGCACCACGATGGCGCCGGTGCGCCCTTGGAGCGCCCGCTCCGCCGCCGACTGGATGCGCGAGTCGATGGTGAGCACCACCGAGTTGCCCGGCTGCGCGACGCCGGCGAGCGAGAGCACGGCATTCTCCCAGCTCGAATAGTCTTTCGAGCCGGTGAGCGTATCGTTCATGCTGCTCTCGACGCCCGAGCTGCCATAGCGAGTGGAATAGTAGCCCACCGTGTGCGCGGCCATGTTGCCGTTGGGGTAGGAGCGCGTGTAGGTGCCGTCGTCCTGCTTCACGGATTCGGCGAGCGTGATGCCGTCGGAGGTGATGATCGATCCGCGCTGGATGTACGCCTGGCGCATGATTGTGTGGTTGTTGGACGACATGCTCTGGTATTCATCGGCCTTGATGACCTGGATGTAGGTGAGATTGCCAATGAGCACCGCGAAGAGCGCGGTGAAGAGGAACACCGTGCGGGTGAGGCGCTTGGCGAGGGCTACGCGGCCGAGTACGCCGGATTCGGGCGTATCGAGCAGGCGTCTGCGCAGGCGCGAACCCGGGCGCGCATGCGAGCCACCCAGGCTGCCGGAGGTGGAGGTGCCGGCGAACCTGCTGCCGGAGGAGCGTCCGCCGGTGTCGCCGCTGGCGCTGCGCGATCCGGTGAAGAAGCGCGTGCCCACGCTGCTGAGCTTGCCTTCGGCCACGGCTGCTGCGCCGGAAGCGCTCGCCGGGATGGCTGCCATGATGCCCGTGCCGGTGAGCTCCGTCTCGCGTCCGGTGGCCTCGTCGCCCGCGCGCATGAGCAGCGCTACGATGATGAAGCTTGCCAGCAGCGACGAGCCGCCCTGACTCATGAAGGGCAGGGTCACACCGGTGAGCGGGATGAGCTTGGTCACACCGCCGATGATGAGGAACGCCTGGAACGAGATGGCGGCGGTGAGGCCGGCGGCCGAGAACGCCGCGAGGTCGCTCTTGGCGCGCGCGGCGGTGGTAAGGCCGCGTACCGCGAAGAGCATGAAGAGCATGATCACGCCCGTGGCGCCCAGAAGTCCCATCTCCTCGCCGATGGCCGAGAAGATGAAGTCGGACTCCACGACGGGGATGTAGTCTGCGAGTCCACGGCCGATTCCCGTGCCCACCAGGCCGCCGTCGGCGAGCGAGTAGAGCGACTGCACGAGCTGGTAGCCTGTGTTCTGGGCGTCGCTGAACGGGTCGAGCCAGATATTGAAGCGCACGCGCACGTGTCCCATGACCTGGTACATGCCGAAGCCGCCGATGAGCAAGAGCAGGATGCCGATCACCACGTAGGAGACGCGTCCCGTGGCGACGTAGAGCATGATGAGGAAGAGCGTGTAGAACAGGAGTGCCGAGCCGAGGTCGCGTTCGAAGGCGACGATCGCCAGGCAGATGCCCCACACCACGAAAAGCGGCGCCAGAAGGCGCAGGCGCGGCACCTTCAAGCCGAGGACGTTGTGGTTCGCGATGGAAAGCAGCTCGCGGTTTTCGGAAAGATAGCCCGCGAGGAAGAGCACGATGAGCACCTTGGCGAACTCGCCGGGCTGGATGCTGAACCCGCCGATAACGATCCACAGCTTGGAGCCCCAGCGCTCGGTGCCGATAAACATGGGCAGCAGCAGCAAAGCGATGCCCACGATGCCGAGCGTGTACTTATAGCGTTTCACCACGTCGAGGTTTTTCACCACGGCGAGCGTCCCGATCATGAGTGCGATGGCTACGAAGAGGTAGATGACCTGGTTCATGGCGAGTTCCGGCGCGAGGCGCGTGACGAACGTGATACCCACGCCCGAGAGCACGAAGACGATGGGCAGGATTGCCGGATCGGCGCCAGGGGCGAAGAAGCGCACGCCGATATGCGCCGCGGCGAACGCGGCGAAGAGGCCGAGTGGCACGGCGAGCGTGCCGAACGAGAGCGCGGCACCCGTGGTGACCACGTAGAGCGCATAGAGCAAGATGACGGGGAAGGCGGAGCCTATGAGCAGCATAAGCTCGGTGTTGCGGCGGCTACCCATCACGCATCCCCTCCCTCGGCGCTCGGTACGGCATCTTGTGCCTGTGGTTCATCGGCGTCGGTGGTGCCGGCCGTGCTGCTTTCGATGGCGGCGGCGTTCTCCTCTGCGCGCGTGCGGTCTGCGGCGATCTGCTCGCGGTAGCTCGAGAGCGTGGCGCGCGCCTCGTCCATGTTGCGCTGGCCGATGCCTTCTTGCAGGCGATTCTGCGTGTCTGCGGGAAGGTCCCCGATTGAGATCGCCGTCTCGTCGTACAGGCGGTAGAGGTCGATGCCCAGGAAGGACTCGGGCACGCCGGAGTAGATGGCCACGCGGCCGTCGTACACGCCCAGGAACAGCGAGTTCATGATGATGAAGGCGCCGATGCAACACGCCGCGATGAGCGCGACGACGATACCCGCGAGCCCGACGAGGACGTTCCTGCGGCGCCGGCGCACGAGGTCGCGCATGCGCCCGTCGTCGACTACGTCCACGACCACGACGGTCACGTTGTCGCCGCCGCCCGCGGCGAGCGCGGCGTCGACGAGGTTGTCGGTGCACAGCTGTGCGGTGGGGGACTGCGTGGCGACTGCTTCGATCTCGGCGTCGGGAATCATGCTCGAGAGGCCGTCCGAGCACAGGATGAGCCGGTCGCCTTCCTCGATGTTGAGCTGGAAGTGGTCCGCGTACATGGCGGGGTCGGAGCCAAGCGCGCGGGTGATGACGGAGCGATTGGGATGGATGCGAGCCTCGTCTGCCGTGATCTCGCCGGCGTCGACGAGTTCTTCCACGTAGGAATGGTCGTGCGTGACGCGGATGAGCGTGCCCTCGTGCAGCAGGTAGGCGCGCGAGTCGCCCACATGCGCGATGGCGAGCGATGTGCCCTCGATGTAGGCGACCGTCGCCGTGCAGCCCATGCCGGGCTTGCCGAGGCCGTTGTCTGCGGCTTCGATGACAGCTGCGTTCGCCGCTTCGACGGCGGCGGCAAGGCGTGCGGGGTCTGCTTCCTGCGGCGCGAGCTTCGCGATGGTCTCCACCGCGATGGATGAGGCTACCTCGCCTGCGGCATGGCCACCCATGCCGTCGCATACGCAGAACAGTGGCGACTGCACGAGGTAGGAATCTTCGTTGTGCGTGCGAACGCAGCCCACGTCGGAGCGGGCGCCCCACATGAGCGATGTGCTCGTGCCGGCGTCGTAGGTTGACTCGGTGTCGATGCGCTCGGGAGCGATCGCGGGGAAGCTCTGCGTCGAGCCGGGGTCGGAGAGCTTCTGCTCCACCGCGGTGACGTCGATTTCCGCCGTGGTATCGGGACGCGCGACAGCGCTCGGCGCCGCCGGGGCGTCGTGCGGAATGGGATCTGGTCCCGTGGTGAAGATGTGCTCTTCAGACGTCATCGACGGTTCACTTTCATCACGACATCACCGATCTGCACCTCGTCGCCCTCGCGCAGCGTCGCGGGCTCCAGGAGCTGGCGGCCGTTCACGAGCGTGCCGTTGAGGGAGTTGAGGTCTTCGATGACGAGCGCAGGCCCCTGCAACGAGAAGCGCGCGTGCGAGGCGGAGACGAACGGCTCATTGATGCAGATATCGGAGCTAGGCGAGCGGCCGACGATCACAGGCCCCAGCATGTCCACGTGGATGCCGCGGATGCCGCGCGGGCCTTTGTCGACGTCGATCGTCCAGATGGCGGAATCACGCCGCTGTCCGCGTACGAGGCCCACGCCGGTCTTCATGACGGCGAAGAGGAAGATGTAGAGCAGGACGACGAGGACGATGCGTCCTATGAAGAGGATGACATCGATCATGGACCTAGCTCCTGAACTCGAACGTGCTGAGGCCGAAGGTGATGACGTCGCCGTTGCGCAGCGGGCAGCGGGTGATGCGGCGGTTGTTCACGAGCGTGCCGTTCGTGGAGTTGAGGTCTTCGATGGACCACTCCGTGCCGGCGAGCGTAATCTGCGCGTGCCGACGGGACACGTTGGGGTCGCGCAGCACGATGTTCGCGGCGGCACGCTCGCGGCCGATGATACATGCGGGTGCAGTGACCTGGTGCGCCTCGCCGGTCACAACGTCGACGAGCTGACCGGTGACCGCTTGGGGGGCAGGGGCGTTCTGCCTCGCCATGCCCGCGGCCGCCGCCCCTGCGACGCCTCCGGTCGCGACGGCACCGCCCATGCCGGCGAGCGCCTCGCGCGTGACCGTTCGGGGCACAGGGATGGGCATCTCCGGCAGGCTGGACGCGTTCGGGATGGGGGAAGGCGAGCTGGCCGCGACGCCTCGGGCACCC
>CASFXG010000036.1 GCA_949298635.1 uncultured Coriobacteriaceae bacterium
CAACTTCGCCGACCGCACCAAGGACGAGGACGTCGTGGTGATCGACACCGCCGAGTACGCCATCCCCGGCCTCGACGACGACTTCCGCGTCATCGTCTCCCCGTGGATCCTCACCATCCTCGTGACCGACCGCCTCGCTCGCTACTACGAGACGGTCACCAAGCACAACCTCAAGTATCGTCGTTACTATCACCAGTTCGACTACTAAGGGCTGCGCCTGGTAGCAGGCTTTGATAGACCAAGGTCGATGAAGGGCGGCCGGGGGCTCGGCTCCCGGCCGCCTTTGTGCGCATAAGCAGGGGGATACACATGGATACGGGTCATCGCATAAATACGGGATACCTTTGGCTGCTGGGCACGGCGGTCGCATGGAGCTTTTCGGGCGTCTTCACGAAGCTCAATAGCCAACCCGGATTTCTCATCAGTGCGGTCTCGTCCGTCGTCGCCCTGCTGTTCTACTTCACGGTGATTCGCCCCACGATCCGCGTGTCGAAGCTCGTGGTGGCGGCAGGGCTCGCATCGTACTTCATGGGCATCACCTTTACATACGCGAACAAGCTCACGAGCGTGGGGAGCGCCATCGTGCTCCAGTACAGCTCCATGGCGTTTGTAGCGCTTTACGAGGCTATCGAGCAGCGGAAGGTTCCGCCGGCGCGCAAGGTGTTCGTCATCGTCATGGCGCTCACCGGTATGGTCGTGTTCTTCCTCGACAGCCTCTCGCCTGAAAATGTGCTGGGGAATCTCCTGGCGATCATCTCGGGCGCGTTCTTCGGCCTCATGTTCTTCCTGAACGCCAAGCGCGGCTCGTCGCCTGTGACGTCGGCGATGATTAGCTGCGCGATCTCCGTGTTGCCCGGACTGCTCTACATTCCACAGCTTCCGCAGGTGAAGCCGTATGAGTGGGGGCTCATGGCCGCCGGCGGCATCGTGTGCTCCGGCCTTGCGAACGTGTGCTTCTCGCGGGGCATCACGCGGGCGAACCCGCTCACCGCGAACCTCATCACCATGCTCGAGGTCGTGTTTGCCCCCACCTGGGCATTCGTCTTCTTCCACGAGAGCTTCGGCCGTTTCGCGCTCGCGGGCACAGTGCTCATCATCGGCAGCATCGTCGTGAACCTCGTGCTCGAGCAGCGCGAGAAGGATGCGGCTGCCCAGCCCTCACCCGAGCTTGCGATGTGAGTGGGACTAAGAGACCTGGTGCCAAAGTCCCAAAGTGGGACTAAGAGACCTGGTGCCAAAGTCCCAAAGTGGGACTAAGAGACCTGGTGCCAAAGTCTCACTTATGCGCCGTGTTCGCGGCGGTAGGCTTCCGTCTTGCTCGAGACGATGCGCTCGAAGCGAGTCATGAGCGGATGCTCATCCTCGCAATCGAGCTCCGCCATGGCTCGCGCGCAGAGGTATTGGAAGGGCGCGACGAGCGCGATAGGCGAGATGAGCTCGCTCACCGCATGCCCCTCGGCGGCGATTATCCGCGCACCTTCGCTCGGTCGCGTGCTCACGAGATACGCCCGGTCGGTGACCTCGGAGGCGGCGCGCCAGATATCGAAAGCACGGCCAGGTGCCGCATCGGTATCGATGACGAACACCGTATAGGCAGGTGTGAGCTGCATGTTCGGACCGTGGATGAATTCCTCGGGTTCATAGGTGATCGCGGGCACCTTGAGTGTTTCCTGGATCTTGAGGGCGCCTTCGAGCGCCGTTGCATAGTTCGGTCCATCGCCGAGCACGAAGGTGGGACCGGGTGAGAGGAAGGACAGCTCGTCCGCGGTAAAGACCTCCTCCATACGCGTGGCGAGCGCGCCATGGAGCGCGGCGGCTGCCTCAAGCTCTGCCATCCAGTACCCCAGCTCGTCTGCGCTGATCGCGCCCATGCCTTCCGCGCAGGTGAGTGCGAACAGAGCGAGAAACTCCATGAGGGTGACGAGACCAACCGTCACGAAGCCCACCGTTTCCACGCCCACGCCGTAGTCCACGACAGTGTCGGCATGTTCGCGTACGTCCGCCTCGACGTTGCCGGTAAGTACGATGGTCTCGCGTCCCAGTTCGCGTGCCGTGTCGAGCGCGGCGATGATGTTCGTGCTGCTGCCGCTCTGCGACACCATGACTTCGAAGGCCGGCTGCATCGCCGCACCATAGCGCACGTAGCTACCGGGAGTCACCACATCGACGCGCACAGAGAGCACGTGCTCCATGAAGGGCTGCATGGCGCGGCAGGCATGGTAGGAAGAGCCGCAGGCGATAAGGCGCATGCTCGCGTTGCCTGCTGCAACGGCGGCACGGTAGCGTTCGGCGAGCGCACCGCAAAGCTCCCCACGCCGCCTCACATTCTCGTTGAGCCTCGTTGGACATTCGCGAACGTAATCGAGCATCGTCATGCCGCTCATGGAAGACCTCCCGCCATCTACGGATTGGAATTGGTATTAAATTACTCGAATAGATATAGTTACAACAAGCACAAATAAGCATGAAACGGAGAGCGGTCATGAACGAGCCTCAAGCGGTCGGCGATGCCTTCGAGGCGACCCGCACCATTCTCGCGCCGATGACGGTGTTCGGTATCCCCGAGGTGCTGCTCGATGAGGCCAGGGGGTTATGGAGCATCCGCCAGCCCGGTGCGCCGAAGCCGACTATCTACCGCTGCGAGGACGTTGCCGCGTGCGAGATCGTCGAGATCGAACCCGAGCGCGCGGAGGCACCGGATGGCCTCAAGGGCGTCGGCGAGATTGTCATGAACCCCATGGCCGTCTCGCGCGGAAACGCCCTGCGCCGCGGGAACCGCATCCTCGGTGTCGTCGTCCAGGTGAGCGTGCGCAGGCCAGATGCCACGCCCGTCGAGGTGAACATCAAGCTCTGGCTGCGCCAGCTCAAGCGCGGCACGCGGGCGTACCGCAACGTCATGGAGAGCGCCCACGAGCTCAAAGGCGTCTTCGATGAGATGATAGCGGGGCAGGGAAATGGCTAAGCGCGTCGAGATCTCTCCCTTCGATAGGGCGTACGAGGGCATCCTGGAATACATCGACGCACACGGGCTTTCCGAGGGCGACCGTCTTCCCTCCGAGCGCGAGCTGTGCGTCACCCTCGACGTCTCCCGCACGACGCTGAGAAGCGCCCTCGCCGAGCTCTCGGCGCACCATATCGTTTCCTGCAAGCCTGGTGCGGGTAGCTTTGTGTGTCCGCCCCTTCCGACCATCCACCTCGACGACCTCTCGGGCTTCAGCGAGATCGTCCACAAGATCGGGAAGACGCCGGTCTCGCACGTCGTATGGAAGGGCGCCATCGCCTGTCCGGACGACATCGCGCCCCGTCTTGCCCTTGCCGCCGGCGACCCTGTGTTCCAGCTCAGACGCGTGCGCTGCGTCGAAGACGAGGCGGTCTGCCTCGAGACGTCGTTCGTCTCGGTGCGTGCGTGCCCAGGAATCGAGGCCATCGATTTTTCGAAGGAATCGCTCACGGCGACCCTGGAGAGCCGCTACGGCATGCCCACCGTGCACACGTCGCTCACGGTCTCGGTGGGACGCGCTTCGAAAGATGAGGCGGCGCTCCTGTCTATCCCCGCGCGCCACCTCATCTTCTTCGAGCGCGGCATGCGCACGGACAAAGACCTGTCGCCGGTTGAATACTATGAGTCGCTGTACGTGCCCGAGCGTTTCGGCATCGTATGCAACACTGTATTCAAGCAGCCCGCGCTTGCATCGGCGGGCACGGAGGGAGGTGCGGCGCATGGCCAAGGGCTATAGCAGCGCGCCGTGGCTCAACGAGGACGCCGCCGGGGTCAATCTGCCGCTCTACCTGCGCATTAGGCGCATCATACGCGAGAAGATTAACAGCGGTGAATTCACACCCGGCGCGGCGATACCCTCGGAATCCGACCTCTCGCAGCAGTACAACACGACGAAGCTCACCATACGCAACGCCATCGACGGCCTCATCGACGAAGGGTTGCTCTTTCGCGTGCAGGGCAAGGGCACGTTCGTCACGCATGGCCTCAGCGCGAACAGCTCGTCGCACGGCCCCCGGGGCTTCCGTGCGAGTCAGGGCGATATGCGGCACCGTCCGAGCGTACGGGTGCTCGAGACCTCGATTCGGCCGGTGGGCGCGCACTATGCGCGGCTCTTCGACGTCTCCGCCGAAGGCGACCTCTACCAGGTGCGCCGCCTGAATTGCGTGGACGACGAGCCCTTCGCGATCGAGACCGCGCTCGTCCCCTGCGAGCTTTTCCCCGGCATCGAGACCGTGGACATCTCGCTGTTCAGCCTCTATGAGTTCTATGCCCTGCGCGGGCATGAGGTCGTGCGCGCCATTGAGGATCTTCAGGTGTGCGAACTCAAGCCGCGCGAGGCGCAGCTGCTACGCGGGAGCGTGGGCGATCCAGCGCTCGGGATTCGTTGTGTGAGCTACGACGCAGCCGGGCGCGCGCTCGAGTACGTAACGTCGGTCGCGATCGGCGAGCACGCGCGCTATTCCGTATCGCAGTAGCGCTGCGCGCAGGACACGATGGTGGAAGAGGTGATGGGGTGTTATATACCGCTTATCGACTTTTTCATACCACTTGGCGTGTTCCTTGCGCCCATGCGTTTCCGAGCGTTGCCGAAGGTTTATGCTGATTCCTGTTTTGGTATGAAGAACGTCCGACTTATATAGAACACTCGAGTCGATGATCGCGAAAGGGGAGGAGCAATGATCGGCGACAGCTGGCATATCGCGGCGATGAACTGCCATTACCGCTTCTTCTCCCTGGAATCGTTCTTCAAGGACGCGAGCGCCGCCGGCTATCCGGCGGTCGAGGTGTGGTGCGGCCCCATGCACTTCGCGCTTGATTGGGCGCGCCACGACGACCCGCAGGTCCTCACCGAGCTTGCGAACCGCTACGGCGTGAAGATCATCGGCATCTGCCCTGAGCAGACGAACCCCAAGCCCGCGAACATGGCGGCGCGCGGCGAGGAAGCGCAGGAGCGCACCCTCGCCACGTTCAAAAACGTCATCGACATCGCACGCGATACGCAGGCGGGAAAGATCGTCGTCACGAGTGGCTGGGGCTATCTCGACGAGCCGCGCGAAGACGCTTGGGAGCGGAGTGTGCAGATGCTCCGCAGGGTCGTCTCCTACGCAGCGGAGCAGGGCGTCATGCCCGCCATCGAGGCGCTCCAGTGCGACGAGACGAACCTCGCGCGCTCGGCTGAAGAGCTCGACCAGCTTCTCGATGACGTTCACGACGACCATCTTGTCGTCTGTCTCGACCTCGGCGCCGCCTGGCGCGCGAGTGACTCCATCGATGGGTACTTCAAGCGCTTCGGCGAGCGCGTGCAGCACCTTCACTTCTCGGACATCGGTGCCGAAAGTCATCTCGCGTGGGGCGACGGCGCCCGCGACATGGCGGCAGACCTCGCTGCGCTCGAGCGCGGCGGCTACGCAGGCCCCATAAGCTTCGAGATCGTCAACTCGCGTTATCACACCGATCCAGCTACTGCCCTCGTGCAGTCGGCTCGGCAGTACGAAAAGGCTCTCGACACGGTAAAGGAGGTGTACCAATGAGACACATGGTCATCGCATCGCATGCGCACTTCGCTGCCGGCATCTCCGAGGCGCTTTCCTTCCTGGGAGGCGGCGCGGGCGTCGACATCAAGGTCATCTGCGCATTCGTCGACGGGGCGAACGACATCGCCCAGGAGGTTGCGAACACGCTGGCCGAGATTCCCGAGGAGGACGAGGTGCTCGTCTGCACCGACATCTTCGGCGGGAGCGTGAACAACGAGTTCACGAACGTCCTTCAGCAGCGTGAGAACATCCACCTCGTGACGAACATGAACCTGCCGCTTCTGATCTCGCTTTTGTTCTCCATCAACGAGCCCGATCTGGCAGCAGCGATTCGCGTCGCCGTCTCGACCGACGAGGTGCGGCCGAAGTACTGCAACGATGAGCTGGCTGCGCTTAACGCGGACGACGAGGAATTCTAGTAACGGAAAAGGAGGGGAAAGATGATTCTTCTAACGCGCGTCGACCATCGCCTTCTACATGGACAGGTGGCGACCTCGTGGGTGGGTACGCTCAGTGCCGACTGCATCTTCTGCGTCGGCGACCACGTGGCGAACGATCCCGTGTGGAAGACCACGCTCAAGCTCGGCAAGCCCGCCGGCTGCAAGCTCGTGATCAAGGACATGGCGCATGCCATCGAGGCCATCAACAGTGGCGTGACCGACAAGTACAAGATGATCATCTGCGTGCAGACGATCGCCGAGGCGAAGCAGCTCATCGACGGCTGTCCGCAGATCAAGAGTCTTAACCTCGGCAACACCAAGGAGTCCCCGACGACGAAGACCATCGCTCGTCAGGTGTTCCTCGAGCCCGAGGAGGAGGAAATCCTCCGCGAGCTCGGCTCTAGGGGCATCGAGGTCGAGATCCGCGGGCTCGCTGAAGAGCCCAAGGTGGACGCCCTCAAGCTCATCTAGGGTAATCGCCATGCTCCCATGTGATTGGAGGTAGACGCATGCTTTTCGAGAGCATACTCTGCGCAGTACTGTACGTGTTCTTCAAATGCTTCGATTATCAGCTCGGTACGCTGTATGCGTTCCGTCCCATCGTGGTGTGCCCCGTCGTGGGCGCGTTCCTCGGTGACCTCAACACTGGCCTCGTCATGGGTGCCAGCATCGAGGCGCTCTTCATGGGCTCCGTCTCCATCGGCGCCTACATTCCGCCGGATGCCACCTCGGCCGGCCTGCTCTGCACCGCCTACGCCATCCTGCTCGGTCTCGACACCGAGGCGGCCGTCGGCCTTGCCATGCCCATCGGCACGCTCGTTCTCGGCGTGGGCAACCTCGCCCAGATCGTGAGCAACTGGCTTACGAGCTTCATCCCCGGCATCGCGCTCAAGGGCGAGGGCTCGAAGCTCATGGCGCTCCACTGGCTGCTCGGCCTCTGGCTTGCTCCCGTGTGGTTCATCCTCATCTTCTGCGCCGTGTACTATGGCTCCGGCGCCATCGACTGGCTTGTGAACGCCGTGCCCGCGTTCGTGCTCAGCGGCTTCGCCGCCGCCGCGAACATCCTGCCGGTCATGGGCTTCGCGATGCTTCTGCGCCTCATCTATCGCAAGGAGCTCCTGCCCTACCTGTTCCTGGGCTTCCTGCTCACCTCGTACATGGGCGTCTCGACGCTCGGCGTTGCGCTTATCGCCGTCATCATCGCCGTCCTGACGCTCGGCTTCTTGGATAAGAACCAGACCGTGGCACAGATTGAGGGGGCTGACGACGATGACTTCTAATGAGACCACGCAGGCTAGCGCCTACAAGACGGGCGAGTACGCCATCACCAAGCAGGATCTCACCAAGGCTGCCCTTTCCATCGGCGCGCTCGGCATGGAATTCTCCTGGACCTATGCGAACCAGATGGGCCTCGCCTTCGGCATGATGGTCAAGAAGATGCTCAAGAAGATCTATCATGACGATCCCGAGGGTTATGCGGCCGCGCTCGAGCGCCACACCGCGTTCTTCAACATCACGGTCTGCCTCGCTCCGTTCGTCGGCGGCATCGCGATGTCCATGGAGGAGCGCATCGCCAAGGGTGAGATGCCTCCTGAGTCCGTAAACGACATCAAGGCCGCCCTCATGGGCCCGCTCTCCGGCATCGGTGACGCCGTCTTCCTGACCACCATCCGCGTGGTCGCCGCCGGCATCGCCATCTCGCTGGCCTCCCAGGGCAACGTGCTCGGCCCGATCATCTTCCTCTTGCTCTTCAACGTTCCGCAGTACATCCTGCGCGTGTGGGGCATCCACAAGGGTTACGAGATCGGCGTGAGCTTGCTCGAGACCGCCGAGCAGTCCGGCATCATGGACAAGGTCATTAAGGCTGCCGGCATCATCGGTATGATGGTCGTTGGTTCCATGACCTGCGGTATGTTCTGGGCGTCGCTCGCGGTTGAATTCGGCTCCGGCGAAGAGGTCACCACGCTCCAGAGCGTGCTCGACGGCATTATGCCCGGCATGCTCGGCCTCGCCTTCATGGGTCTGTACTACTTCCTCCTCAAGAAGAAGGTCTCTCCCATGATCCTCATCCTGGGCACCATGGTGCTCGGTGTGGTGGGCGTGTACTTCGGCATCCTCGCCTAGTCGATACGTCCTCCTTCGGGGCAGCGGTTCGCCGCTGCCCCTTTTCTCAATCCCGAAAGGGCATAACGTTATAGTACGTTTCATTTGATATCGGTAGCAGTTCGGGTTCACGTAGCCGGTGTGCGGGTAACCGAACACGAGAACAGGAGTCGATACGTGGATAGCGTAGCGAGAGGCGGCCGCATGGGCTCGCTCACGCAGGGCGAGAAGCGGCTCATCGCGCTTGAGTCCTTGCAGTGGTGTGCGGTGAACGCCGTGTACTTCCTGGGGCTCATCGGCGCGGCGACCTACGAGCTCGGCGGCGACGCATTCCTCGTCGCTGCAATCACGCTCGTGCGCAACCTCTGTAACTCGCTTGCGAACGCGGCGTCTGGCCCCGTGATCGATCGCATAGGGCCGCGCAAGACGGCGCTCGTTACGCTCTTTGCCATGCTCGCGATGAGCATCTTCATGGGGATCGTGCCGCCCTCGGTGCCCACGCTCATCTTCGCGGCGACCATGATGGGTTTGGGCGGCGGCTCCATCAACACCTGCACGCGCACGTACCCGGTGTATCTCACGCGCGGCAGGGCGCAGCTCGCCCGGTTGAACGGCCTCATGGTCTTCTACAGCAACATCGCCTATGCTGCAGGCCCCATCGCGGGCGGCGTGCTCGCGGGATTCTTCCCCACACGCGTCGTCTTCCTGTTCATGGCTGTGTGCCTCGTGGGCGCGATTCTCGTCACCTGGGACTGCCGCGAGACCGTGACGCCGGAGCGCGAGGACAGCGGTGAGCAGAAGGACGATAAGCTCGGCATGGTCTCGGGCGTGATCGAGGGCGCGCGCATCACCATGCGCACCCACGACCTGCGCCTCATCTTCGTGAGCGGCTTCCTGGGATTCTTCGCCTTCGGCGCCTTCGACTCGCTCGAGTCGCTCTTCTACCGCGACGTGCTTGCCGTCGACGTGGTGTGGATGGGCATCTTGTCTGCTATATCCGGGTTCGGCATGGCGATCGGTTCGTACGTCTTTACGAAGATCCCGGAGCGCAAGATCGATATCCCGCTCCTGCTCGCCACGCTCACGTTCGTAGGGGTGGGGTCGATGGTCTACGTGGGCACGAACGTGCTCGCCATCGCCATCGTCGGCCAGTTCATCAACGGCCTCGCCTGGGGCTTCATGGAGCCCACCCAGGCGATTCTCGTGCAGGAGCGCACACCCATGACGCATATCGGCCGCGTGATGGGCTTCGTCAGGCTCGGCCTCAACAGCGCGGGCGTCGTGCCGCTCGCCGTGGCGCCGTTTCTGGCGGCTGCGTTCGGCGTGCAGGAGGTGCTCTTTGGCGCATCGTGCATCATCGCCCTCGTGGGAGCGAGCACGTATCTCATGAGGCGCGCGTCGATGAGGCGCGCCGCGCACAAGGAGGCTTCATGCTAGGTGCGCTCGTTCCGCCACTATACGCGGTGGTTCCCATCGCATGCAGAAAGGAGTAGCTGGTCGCTATGAGTCAGCTGGAAGCGGTCATCTTCGACATGGATGGCGTGCTCGTGGATTCCGAGGCCGCGTACCGGCGGGTGCGCGAGGCGTTCTTCGAGGCCATGGGGGTCGCGGTCTCGCCCGAGGAGCACGACATGCTCGCCGGCTCGTCGCGCAAGGTCGAGCGCCAGCTCTATTCCCAGTGGTGGGAGCGGTCGCTCGGCGAGAAGCTCGACGGCGAGGAGATCGAGCGCCGCGAGGAGGTCTTTTGGGATCAGCATCCCATCAGCTACCGCGAGATCATGAACCCCGGCGTGCCCGAGACCCTCGAGGAGCTCAAGCGCTTGGGATACCGCTTGGCCGTCGCTTCATCCTCGCCGCTCGAGCATATCGAGAAGGTGCTCGAGGAATGCGGCATCGCAGGCTTCTTCGAGGCGGTGGAAAGCGGTGACGAGCTCACGCAGAGCAAGCCGAATCCCGAGATCTACCTGCTCACGTTAGGCAAACTCGGCCTTCCTGCCGAGGCGTGCTGCGCCGTCGAGGACTCCGACCCCGGCATCGAGGCCGCACGCCGTGCCGGGCTCTACACGATCGCCAAGCGCGAGGAGCGCTTCGGGTTCACGCAACGCGGAGCAGACATCATGGTGAACGAGATACCAGGCGTCATCGGCGCCGTCCTGGAGTACGCCCCCGCGTAACCGCCGCCGTTGTCCTTCCCGTTCGCGAGATTCCGGCACGCGGGAACTTCGGGCATGAAATGGCAGGTGTTTCTAAGAAATGCCGCAGCTGCACGCCATGTTTTGCCCGGATTTCGAGTTGCCGGACGAGAGCTGAACAAAAGGCAGACCTGCTTCGAAAGGAGATCGCATCATGGGCATCAACACGTACATCGACTATATCGACGATCCGAACGACACCTTCGACGAATACCTTGAAAAAGCGCGCCGCTATGGGTTCCGTTGCATCTTCGCCGATCCCGAGACCTACGACCACGCGTGCGAGGTGCTCGCGGGCACGGATGTCATCGTCGCGGGGGCCATCGACTTCCCCGAGGGCGCGCTCACGCTCGAAGAGGAGTTGCCGGAATTCGAGCGCTATGCGCAGGCTGGGTTCACGGAGATCGACTACGTGCTGAACCAGCGTGCCGTCGAGGAGCGCGACTTCGATGCTATCGAGCGCGAGATGTGCGGCGTGGCGGAGTTCTGCCGCGCGCATGGCATGCGGGACAAGGTCATCGTCGAGATGCCGAAGTTCGAGTCCGAGGCGGACAAGCGGCGCGTGTGCGAGATCGCCCTCAAGGCGCGCCCTGCGTTCCTCAAGACGTCTTCCGGCCGCCCCTATAAGGCGACGCTCGAAGACGTGAGGCTCATGGCCGAGGTGCTTGGCGACAAGGTACAGGTTAAGGCCGCGGGCGGCATCCGCACGTATGAGCAGGCGAAGGCGTTCATCGAGGCGGGCGCGAGCGCACTCGGCGCGTCGGCGGGCATCGCGATCGTCGAGGGGGAGCGTGCCGCCGAGGCGTAAAGAACCGACGCGAGGAAGGTAGATTGGCTTATGAAAGGGGACATCATGAAGCCGTTCAATCTCATTAAGGACATCATCGAGAAGCGCGGTGCGATCGAAGAGGTGTACTGGGTCGCCTGCGGCGGCTCGCTCATCGACCTGCTGCCGGCGCATATGCTGCTCGAGCGTGAGGCGAGGCACATTGTTTCGGGTGCGTACACGGCGCGCGAGTTCTGCATCACCGCGCCGAAGCGCCTAGGCGAGCACAGCCTCGTGGTCGCGTGCAGCCATAGCGGCAACACGCCCGAGGTGCTCGATGCATGCCAGCTCGCCTGCGAGCGCGGGGCTGAGGTCGTCGCGCTTACCGACGGCGCGGAGTCCAAGATCGCACAGGGCGCGTGGACGTGCTGGGTGTATCCGTGGGGCACCGACGTCCCCGCGGGCGAGGTGCCCTCGGGCATCGCGCCGCTTCTGGCCGCCGAGCTGCTCGACCAGCAGGAGGGTTTCGCCGACCTTGCCGACCTCTACCAGGGCGTCGACATGATGGACGAGGTGCTGCCCGCGGCGCGCGAGAAGGTGAACGCGGAGCTGGGGGAGCGCTTTGCGGCGCTTTGCCAGGAGCATCCCTTCCTCTACATCTTGGGTTCCGGTCCCAATTTCTGCCAGACCTACGGCTTCGCGATCTGCTCGCTCATGGAGATGCAGTGGCAGAGCTGCAGCTACATCCATTCGGGCGAGTACTTCCACGGACCGTTCGAGGTCACGGAGCCGGGCGTGTTCTACTTTTTGCAGATGGGCTCGAGTGAGTACCGCGCCATGGACGAGCGCGCGCACGCATTCCTGAACGGCCACACCGACACCCTCTTGGTGCTCGATGCCCTTGAGTACGGTATGGACAAGGTGCCGGCGAGCGTGCGCGCCTATCTCGACCCCGTGCTCTTCTATGCTATGAACGTCGAGCTGCGCGCCGCGCGCGGAAAGGTGTTCGACCATGATCCGGACTTCCGCCGCTATATGGGAGTCGTCTCGTACTAAGGGGGACGCCATGGGATTCGACGTATCGATCCTGGGCTTTGGAGATAACGTCGTCGACCGCTACGAGCACCTGGGCGTCATGTATCCCGGCGGCAACGCCGTGAACGTCGCGGTGTATGCGCGGCGTCTCGGGGCGGTGCGCTCTGCGTACATGGGCATCTTCGGCACGGACGATGCTGCCGAGCATGTGATCGAGAGCCTTGCCGATGAAGGCGTGGAACTCGTACGCTGCAGGCAGGAGGTCGGCGAGAACGGCGCGTCGAGCGTGACGGTGGAGGCGGGCGAGCGCGTGTTCCTCGGTTCGAACCAGGGTGGGATTCGCGGGAGGTCACGCTATGTGCTCGATCGCTTCGCCCTTGAATACGTGCGTGGCTTCGACGTGCTGCATACCGGCAGCTACTGCTTCACGGAGCGCGAGCTGCCGGCGGTGCGTGCGGCGGGCGTGCCGGTGAGCTTCGATTTCTCAGAGGATTCCATCGATTCGTATGTGGAGGACGTAGCGCCGTTCGTGGACTTCGCCTTCTACTCTGCGGAAGACGAGGCGAGCGACGACGTGGTGGGCGAGCACCTGCGATGGCTCTGCAGCCTGGGGCCTGGTATCGCCGTGGCGACGCGGGGCGAGCGGGGATCGGTTGCGTTCGACGGCGATCGTTTCTTCGAGCAGCCCATCAAGCCAGCTGCGACGGTGCGCGACACGATGGGCGCCGGAGATTCGTTCATCGCGGCGTTTCTGCTGGGATATCTTGATGCTTGCAAGCAAGGGGAGGCGCGCGACGACGCCGTTGCCCGCGCGCTCGACGGCGCCGCTTCTTTCTCTGCCGAGGTTTGCGGCATCGAGGGCGCGTGGGGACATCCCAAGCGCTTCGCGTAGTGCGCGACGCTGCCTCGTTTTGTGCTCGCTTGGGAAATCCGGGCAGGAACTGGCGTGTGTATCGAGATAATGGTTGAGGTACACGCCATTTCCTGCCCGGATTTCACGGCGGAAGCGGCACTTCGGGACGGCGCCCGTCCTTGCAGTAACGGACTCGGAAGGGAAAGGAATAGCGCTCATGTCCATCAAGGCCATCGCGCTCGATATCGACGGCACGCTTACCAACGACGAGAAGCGCATCACGCCGCGCACGAAGGAGGCGCTGCTTGCCGCCGCGCGTGCGGGCATCACGCTCATCCTGGCTTCGGGGCGCCCCGCGCATGGCTTGCGCGCGCTCGCCCATGAGCTCGAGCTCGACCGCTACCATGGCATGCTCGTCGCCTACAACGGCTCGCAGGTGCGCGACGCCACCACCGGGGAGCTCTTGTTCAACCAAGCGATTCCCGTCGAGGACGCCCGTGCGGTTCTCGAGCATCTGCAGAGCTTCGACGTCATCCCCATGCTCGTCGACGCCGACCGCCTTTATATCGAGGACGCCTATCGCTGCACCATCTACCACAAGGGCGAGCCGAAGAACATCGTCAAATACGAGCGCGATGCCTGCGGCCTGCGCATCCATGAGGTGCGATCGCTTCTGGATTGGTGCATCACGCCGCAGAACAAGATTCTCACCGCAGGTACGGATTCCTATCTTGCCGAGCACCACGAGGCCATGGCGGCTTCTTTCGCCGACCGCCTGAGCTGCATGTTCACGGCCGACTTCTATTTCGAGTTCACTGCGCACGGCATCGACAAGGCGCGTGCCCTCTCCCATGCGCTGCCCGAGCGCGGTATCGACCCCTCCGAGCTCATCGCGTTCGGCGACGGGCAGAATGACATTCCCATGCTCAAGCTTGCCGGCACGGGTATTGCCATGGCGAACGCGACAGATGAGGTGAAGCGCGCGGCGGATATGGTGACGTGTTCGAACAACGAGGACGGCATCGCCGCGGCGCTCGAGGAGCTGCTGGGTTAGCGCTGCCTGGTTGAGGCCATGTTGCTTGCTGAGCTGTCCTTGCCGTGTTGCCTGGCTGGGCGTAAGGTATGATAGTGATGCGGTCGCATTCTACGCAAGGAGGTACGATGTCCGCGCAGGCTTCGTTTCGCGCTGTGATCTTCGATATGGACGGCGTGATCGTTGATTCCGAGTACGCCTACGCCCAGGAGGAGCGTGCATTTCTCGATGCATTCGGGATCGAGGTATCGGATGAGGAGATAGCCCAGACCGTTGGCTGCTCGCACGAGACGTTCAACCAGACGGTCGCTGAGTGGTGGGAGCGCGGCGGGTACGGAACGTTTACGCCCGACGAGGCGATCGCGCGCTTCAACGAGTGGGGCAAGGACTACGTCTACGACTACCGCGCGCTCATGAATCCCGGCGTCCCGGAGACGCTCGACGCCCTGCGCGCACGGGGTCTTCGCCTGGCACTCGCATCTTCTTCTCCAATGGACAACATCCGCGAAGTGCTCCAGGCATGCGGGATCAAGGACTCGTTCGAGGTCATCGTGAGCGGCGAGCAGTTCCACGAGAGCAAGCCCAACCCCGAGATCTATCTGCATACCTGCGAGGTGCTTGGGCTCGATCCGCGTGTGTGCTGTTGCGTGGAGGATTCGCCCTATGGCATCGAGGCGGGTAAACGGGCGGGGCTCACGGTGTTCGCGAAGCGCGAGAGCCGGTTTCCTTTCTCACAGGATAAAGCGGATGCGATCATCGACACGGTTCCGGAGATCCTCGAGGTGATTTAGATGGCCTGTCGTCGGGAGAAGGAATCGTCCGTTCCGCTCTATCAGCACGTGATGCATGAGATTCGCAGCAAGATCGAATCGGGCGAGTATCAATCGGGCAGTCAGATCCCGACCGAGCTCGAGCTTTCGACGGACTATAACGTGGGAAGAGTCACAGTTCGCCGCGCTATCGAAGAGCTGGTGGGGGAGGGGCTCCTCACCAAACAGCAAGGGCGCGGAACATTTGTGAATGCGCCCAAGCTTATGCGCAAGGTGCAGTTCGGAGCAGATGTGCGCAGCTTCAGCGCGGCGTGCCGGGATGACGGCATGGAGCCGAATGCAGAGCTCATCGCGCGTTATCCTGCTCCTGTCGGTGGCGAAATCGCCGAGTTCTTAGGTGTCGAGCCGGGCTGTGAGGTGCTGGTTGTGGAGCGTCTGCGCACCGCGAACGATATTCCAGTGCTGCTCGATAGAAGTTTCTTTCCACGTGACAGGTTCTCGTTTCTTGAGGATGCCAAACTCGATGGGCCGGTATCGATCTTCGCGGAGATCTGCGAGCACACGGGAAGCTATCCCAGGCAGGCGCCGGGGCGTACCATCGAGATTGTGCGCGCCGGGCAGGAGGCGGCGGAGGCGCTCGACGTGCCCGTGGGCGAGCCGCTGTTCCTCATGAAGTCGAACTTCCTCGATGCGTCTGGTGAGGCGTTTTTCGTGGGTTGGCAGTACGTTGTGGGGTCGCGCTTCAGGTTGAGCACGTGAGACCTTGACGCCGACCGGGAAGCCCCCGGCTTTCCCCTTCGCTTGTCCTCGGCGCATGGCCGCCGCCCGGGAACCGCCTCCGGCGGTTCCCGGGCGGCGGCCGCGCCTGCGGAATCGCTCAGGGGA
>CASFXG010000037.1 GCA_949298635.1 uncultured Coriobacteriaceae bacterium
GGTAAGTTTGTGTCGTTTTCGACACAAACTTACCCGTCCTCAAAGTGACGCCCTTACGATTCGGAGGTACCGAAATGCCTAGAACTGCTCGATCGCTTACTGAGTCCGGTTACTATCACGTTACGCATCGCGGTGACGGCAGGCGTTTCCTCTTCGAGAAAGATGCCGATCGATGCCGTTTTATTGATCTTCTTAAGAAATACGCCGATCGCTACGGCATACATGTCATCGCTTGGTGTCTTATGGATAACCACGTCCACATTCTTATTGATGACGAACAGGAACAGCTAAGCTTAATGATCCATGACCTAGCGCTTTCATATGCGCGATACTTCAATGATGTGACCGGCCATAAGGGATCGGTTTTCGAAGATCGATTCAACAGCGTGCCTATACGCGACGAACGACAGCTTCTGTATTGCGTGAAGTATATTCACGACAATCCGGTTAAGGCGAACATCTGTAGTGCAGAAGCGTATCCATGGAGCAGTTACTCAGCATATGCATCTGAACATCAACCAAGCTGGATGAACACAGCCCCGATCCTCGATTTGTTAGGTGGCGCTCGGGGATTCGTTGAATTTAGCCGTAATGAACGAAATGACCGGTATTACATGCGACGCGGTCGTGGTATCGAGCCATCTGATGTGATGGCTGCGGTTCGCTCAGCTCTCGACGGCGTTAATCCCGCGACATTAGCTGCTCTTCCAAAAGAGCAGCGTGATGCGTCGATCGTCAAGCTCAACGAAGCCGGTTTGACTGGCTCCCAGATTGCTCGCGCGACGGGTTTAGGTCGAACCACCATCTATACCGCCATCCGTTCGCGTCACTTTGGGGACGGGTAAGTTTGTGTCGTTTTCGACACAAACTTACCCGTCCCCAAAGTGACGCGTGAATGGGATGGGAATCTGGTATGATACCGAGCGTTGCCGATTCGGCAGCGTTCGTATCACGCACGCGCGGCTACCTTCTCGCCGTGGTGCCCGGGCTCTGGTAGCAAAAGCCCGGGTGGTGGGGAAGGGTCGACCCCGCGCGGAGGTCAAACCACAGGAGGTTTACATGGCTACCAAGATCAACATCCGTACCCTGCTCGAGGCTGGCTGCCACTTCGGCCACCAGACCCGTCGTTGGAACCCCAAGATGAAGCCGTTCATCTTCGGCGAGCGCAACGGCATTTACATCCTCGACCTCAAGCAGACCATCTTGAACGCGGACCAGGCGTACAGCTTCATCCGTAACGCCGCCCGTTCCGGCAAGGTCCTTTTCGTGGGCACCAAGAAGCAGGCTCAGGAGCCGGTGAAGGCTGCTGCCGAGCGCTGCGGCATGCCCTACATCAACCAGCGCTGGCTCGGTGGCATGCTCACGAACTTCGTGACCATCCGCTCCCGCATCAACCGTATGGAGGAGCTCGAGACCATGGTCGATGACGGCTCCATGGCGCTTCGCGGCAAGAAGGAGCAGTCCGTGCTCACCAAGGAGCTCGCTAAGCTCCAGGCCAACCTCGGTGGCGCCCGCGACCTCAAGGGCCTGCCCAGCGCCCTCTTCGTCATCGACACGAAGCGCGAGGAGAACGCCATCAAGGAGGCTCGCCGCCTGAACATCCCCGTAATCGCCCTCATCGACACCAACTCCGATCCGGATGAGGTCTTCGAGAACGGCATCGGCATCCCCTGCAACGACGACGCTATCTCCTCCGTCACCCTCATGTGCGAGCTCATGGCCGACGCCTGCCTCGCCGGTAGCGACAAGCCCGAGGTCACGGTTGCCGAGATGGCCGGCGAGCAGCTCCCTGCCGAGGAGGCTCCCGTCGAGGCCGCGGCCGAGGAGGCTGCCCCCGCCGCCGAGCCCGAGGCCGCTCCCGCCGAGTAAGCAGTTCGTAATGCATCCCGTCCCGCGCTGATAGCGGGACGGGCTTAACGTACCATTCACCTATACCGCTCGAAAGGAAGATCCATGGCAAACATCACCGCCGCCCAGGTCAAAGAGCTCCGCGACATGACCGACTCGCCCATGATGGAGTGCAAGAAGGCGCTCGTCGAGGCCGAGGGCGATATGGACAAGGCCGTCGACATCCTTCGTAAGAACGGCCTTGCCGCCGCCGCGAAGAAGGCTGGCCGTGCCACGAACGAGGGTGCCATCGGCTCCTACGTGTCCGAGGACGGCAAGCTTGCCGCGCTCGTCGAGGTCGCGTGCGAGACCGACTTCGTGGGCACCAACCCCAAGTTCACCGGTTTCGCCGCCAAGCTCGCCGAGCACATTGCGAACACGCATCCGGCCGACGTCGAGGCGCTCCTTGCCTCCGACATGGACGGCGAGACCGTCGAGGCCGCGCTCACCGAGCTCATCCACGTCATCGGCGAGAACATGAAGATCAACCGCTTCGCGTTCCGCACCGCCGATCACGGTGCCTGCTCGAGCTACGTTCACATGGGCGGCAAGATCGGCGTCCTCGTCGAGTTCTCCTTCGATAAGCCCGAGACCGCTCAGGCTGATGCCTTCAAGACTTTCGCCCATGACGTCGCCATGCAGGTTGCCGCCGTGGCACCCATCTGCGCTCGCCGCGAGGATGTGCCGGCCGAGACCATCGAGCACGAGATGAGCATCTACAAGGCGCAGGCTGCCGAGTCCGGCAAGCCCGAGGCCATCCAGGAGAAGATTGCCACCGGCCGTCTCGAGAAGTTCTACAAGGAGGTCGTGCTCACCGAGCAGGCCTTCATCAAGGACGGCGACCTCACCATCGCTAAGTACGCCGAGAAGGTCAGCAAGGAGCTTGGCGACACCATCCAGGTCGTCGCGTTCGATCGCCTTGCGCGCGGCGACGCGTAACAGCATTTCAACATTGCTTTGCAGAAGGGCAGCTCGACCGGGCTGCCCTTTTTCTTGCCACGTTGAGGCGTGTGCGTCACTTTGGGGACGGGCCAACACTTTGGGGACGGAGTCAAAAGTGTTGAAATTGGCACTTTTGACCCCGTCCCCAAAATGCTAATTTCAACACTTTTGACCCCGTCCCCAAAGTGTTGGCCCGTCCCCAAAGTGACGCGCGCAAAGTGTTGGTTTTGGCCGTCTACGGGCTTCATGCAAGCGCGCTCCTGCCACTTTGCTAGAATGCTATAAGTTACGACAAAAGGAGGATCTCTTGTCAGATTACCGATATAAGCGCGTGCTGCTGAAGCTCTCGGGCGAGGCGCTCATGGGCGAGGGCGGCTACGGCATCGATCCCGAGGTGACCGATCGCCTAGCGCATCAGGTTCGCGACCTGCACGACGACGGCATTGAGGTCGGCGTCGTCGTGGGTGGCGGCAACATCTTCCGCGGCATGGCCGGTGCTGCCAAGGGCATGGACCGCGCCCAGGCAGACTACATGGGCATGCTTGCCACCGTTATGAACGCGCTTGCACTCCAGGACGCCTTCGAGCGCGCTGGCTGCGAGTGCCGTGTCATGAGTGCCATCCAGATGAACGAGGTCTGCGAGCCCTACATCCGTCGCCGCGCCATGCGCCACCTGGAGAAAGGCGACGTCGTCATCTTCGCCGCCGGCTCCGGCAACCCGTACTTCACCACGGACACCGCTGCAGCCCTGCGCGCCTGCGAGATCGATGCGGACTGCCTCATCAAGGCTACCAAGGTGAACGGCATCTACGACAAGGATCCCAAGCAGAACCCCGATGCTGTGCGCTTCGACACCATTTCCTACCACGAGGTGCTCGTCCGCGGTCTCCAGGTAATGGATTCCACGGCAGCCGCGCTCTGCCAGGACAACCATATGCCCATCATCGTGTTGAACATCGAGGGCGACGGCAACATCAAGCGCGCCCTCAAGGGAGAACCCGTCGGCACCGTCGTCAAGGAGGACTAACATGGCCGAGATCACCGAACGCATGGACAAGACCATCGACAGCCTGAGCCACGAGTTCGCCAAGGTGCGCACGGGTCGCGCGAACGCCAACATCCTTTCGGACATCACCATCGATTACTACGGCGTGCCGACGCCCATCACGCAGGTCGCCGCCGTGAAGGTGCCCGAAGCGCACATGCTCATGATTGAGCCGTGGGACAAGTCCGTCTTAAACGGTATCGTCCACGCCCTCAACGCCTCCGACCTCGGCATCACGCCCTCGAGCGACGGCACGGTCATCCGCCTGCCGTTCCCCGCGCCCACCGAGGAGCGCCGCCGCGAACTCGTGAAGGAATGCCGCGAGATCGCCGAGCAGGCACGCGTCTCCATCCGAAACATCCGTCGCGACGTGAACGGCAAGCTCGAGCGTGACGAGGAGCTTTCGGAGGATGAGGTTCGCCGCGAGCAGGCGAAGGTGCAGAAGCACACCGATGCCTACATCAAGAAAATCGACGAGATGCTGAAGGCCAAAGAGGCCGAGGTCATGGAGATCTAGCGTGGCAGTGAATCACGTATACGACGACTCCACGTTCGAGACGTTCTTCGCGAACCCGCCCGAAGGCCTCGAGTTCGACGCACTCGACCGTTCGCGCATCCCGCGCCATATCTCCTGCATCATGGACGGCAACGGCCGTTGGGCCACCGCGCAGGGGCTCTCGCGCGGGGAGGGGCATAAGGCGGGCATCGTCTCGCTCCGCGAGATCATCACCGCCTGTGTGCGCCTGGGTGTCGAGGTCATGAGCGCCTACGCGTTCTCCACGGAGAATTGGCACCGCCCCGCCGCCGAGGTGAACCTCCTCATGCACCTCTTCGCCCAGACGTTCGTGGACGAGCTTCCGCTGCTTAAGCGTGAGAACGTGCGCGTCGTCTTTTTGGGGGACATCTCCGCGCTGCCTAAGCGCACGCGCGAGGTCTTTGAATACGGCCTCAACGAAACGGCGCACCACACCGGCATGGTGCTCGCGCTCGCGGTGAACTACGGCGCCCGCGCCGAGCTCGCCCGTGCCGCGCGCCTCCTTGCCGAGGACGTCGCCGCTGGTCGCACCACACCGGATGCGATCGACGAGGCTGCCGTCGCCTCCAAGCTTTATACCGCCGGCCTGCCCGACCCGGAGCTCATCATCCGCACGTCGGGCGAGCTGCGCCTTTCCAACTACCTGCTCTGGCAGGCAGCATATTCCGAGTTCTACATCACGAGTACCTACTGGCCGGACTTCGACCGCTGGGGGCTCATCGACGCGATTCTCACCTATCAGGGTCGCGACCGTCGCTTCGGCGGGATCCACGAGTAAGAGGTTTTCGAGACGATGTCATCTGAAGAGAATCAGCCGAACGGCGCTCCGTCCAACGTTGCATCCACGCAGGTGAGCGCCGAAGAGACGGCCGAGCGCCGCTCGTTCAAGGGCTTATCCGTACGCATCGTGTCCGGCGTCGTTTACGTTGGACTCTTCATCGGCTGCATCCTTGCAGGGACGATTCCCACGGCTCTGTTCATCGCGCTTCTGAGCGGCCTGTGCGCGCACGAGTTCTTCCAGATGGTGCGTCGCGACGGCAAGGTGCCCAACGAGGTCATCGGAGATGTCGCCGCGGTGCTGTTCCCGCTCGCGGCGCTCGGCGACTCCGTGCTGCTCACCGCTGTCATCTTCCTTTTCATGCTCGCCATCGGCCTCTGGTACGTCTATACGCCCCGCGCGCGTATCGCCGACGTCTCTGCCACGCTCATGGGCCCCATCTACACCGGGTTCATGCTGTCGTCCATCGTGCTTCTGCGCGACGCGCTACCCGGGCTTGCAGGCCCTATCCTCACGATCGGCGTCTGCGCGTCGCTGTGGGTCTCCGACTCCTTCGCCTACCTCGTGGGCAAGGCGTTCGGCAAGCATAAGATGGCGCCACGCATCAGCCCTAAGAAGACCTGGGAAGGCTTCGCGGGCGGCATCGCAGGTTCCGTGATCGTGTGGCTCATCCTCGTGCTCACCGGGCTCTTCACCTTCGACGCGCTCTTTGCGATCCTGTGCGGTGCCCTCGTCGCAGTGCTCGGCGTCTTCGGCGACCTCATCGAATCGCGCATCAAGCGCGGCGTAGGCGTTAAAGACTCCGGCAATCTCATCCCTGGCCACGGCGGCATGCTCGACCGCTGCGACTCGCTCATCTTCGGCTGCATCACTGCGCAGCTTCTGTTGTATCTTGGAGGCGTTCTGTGAGTGACGTCAAGCGGCTCCGCGTCGCGATCCTGGGCTGCACGGGTTCCATCGGCGCCCAGGCGCTCGACGTGTGCCGTCAACATATCGACAAGCTCGAAGTCGTAGCCGTTTCCGTGCATCGAAACACCAAGGGACTCGTACGTGCCGCGCGCGAGTTCGGCGTACGCTCTGCATGCGTCGCCGATCCCGCGCATGCAAGCGACCCCATTCTCGAGGAGCTGCCCGCGTCCTGCGAGCTCACCTCCGGCTCGTCCGCCCTTGAAGCGCTCTGCGAACGCGACGATGTGGATTGCGTGCTGAATGCCGTCGTCGGCGCCGCTGGACTCTCGGCGAGCGTCGCCGCCCTCAAAGCGGGCAAGCGGCTCGCGCTTGCGAATAAGGAGTCGCTTGTCGTGGGCGGCGACCTCATCATGCCGCTCGCCGCGCCCGACCAGCTGCTCCCCGTCGACTCCGAGCACGGCGCGATCTTCCAGTGTCTGGTGGGGGACCGCCGCTCGCCGCTCCATGCTATCTGGCTCACGTGTTCCGGCGGCCCGTTCTTCGGCAAGAGCCGCAGCTACCTCGAGCACGTGACGGCAGACCGGGCACTTCGCCATCCGGCGTGGTCCATGGGTCGCAAGATCTCCATCGACTCAGCGACGCTCATGAACAAAGGGCTCGAGCGTATCGAGGCCATGCATCTCTTCGACCTTCCGCTTGACGACATCATCGTGCTCATCCAGCGCGAGGCGAAGATCCATTCCATGGTCGAGTTTTGCGACGGCTCCGTAATCGCGCAGCTTGGTACCTCCGACATGCGCATCCCTATCCAGTACGCCTTCTCGTACCCCGAGCGCTGGGACACGCCGTGCGAGCGCGTCGATTTCCGCACCATTGGTTCGCTCTCCTTCGGCGCGCCGGATACCGCGGCCTTCACCTGCCTTGCGCTCGCTGGGCGCGCGGGCAAGGAAGGCGGCACCATGCCCTGCGTGCTCAACGCTGCGAACGAGGTGGCCGTTGATGCCTACCTCTCCGGTGCCTGCGGTTTCAACGACATCGGACGCATCGTGGAGCGCGCGCTCGACGCGCATGAGCGTGAGGATGTCGAGTCACTCGAGCAGCTTTCCGAAGTCGACGCATGGGCACGCGCACGCTCCCGTGACATCATCGCGTCCCTGGCGCAAGCATAAAACGTTCCCTCTGGCAGGGCGGTATTCATGTGCTTACGGTGTCCCATCCCGGCCAGGCGGAGTTGTACCATTCTTTGAACATCGAGGTTGTTGAGGTGCTATGCAGGCGATCGTCTCTGTTATAACGACCGTGTTCTGGGGGCTTCTGCTCCTCTCTGTGCTCGTGTTCGTGCACGAGGGCGGGCACTATCTCGCCGCGCGTGCTTGCGGCGTGCGCGTGACGGAGTACTTCCTCGGCCTCCCGTGCCGCTGGCGCGCGAGCTTCGTCTCCAAGCGCAACGGCACGCGATTCGGCGTCACGCCGCTGCTCCTCGGCGGCTACGCCATGATCTGCGGCATGGATCCCACAAAGAGCGAGCACGCGGCGCAGGTGCTCGGTTTCGTGCACAGGAACGGTCGCGCGAGCGTCGAGGATATTGCGCGTGAGCTTGCCATAACCGAGGACGAGGCGCTTGAAGCTTGCATCCAGCTCATGGACTGGGGCTCCGTGGCGCCCGTGTATGATCCGGAACAAGGCGAGCGCGAAGGCGGCTCTACATACCCCAGCACGTATGCGTCTGTCCCGCGCGACGTTGACGGCAACACGGTGCTCGACGGCCGCCAGTTCGACCGAGCGCACGCGACTGCTGAAGGGGAGGTGTGGGATCCGCCCTGCACCGATGAAGAATTCCTCGCGCGCGAGCGCTCGCACACGTACCTCGGCAAGGGGTTCTGGCTCCGTGCGAGCATGCTTATCGCCGGCATCTTCGTGAACCTGTTGTTCGGCTTCCTGCTGCTCATGTGCATCTATTCCGTCGTGGGCATCGAGGTCGCGCAGAACACGAACGTCATCGGCGGCATCGAGGTCGGCTCCGTTGCCGAAGAGATCGGTATCGAGCCGGGCGACGCCGTGCGTTCGATCGGCGGCAGGGAAACGGCGACCTGGGAGGACATCATTGCAGCGATCGGCGCTGCCAAGAGCACCGATGCGCCATTCGAGGTTGTGTTCGTGCACGATGGCGCTACGCAGCGTGCTACGGTCGAGCTCTCGTCCGACGAGATCTTGGGCATCACGGTCTCTTATGGCGTCGTTCGCCTGAGCCCCATCGATTCCGCGCAACAAGCATGGTGGTACATCTCCGAGACCGCCCGCGGTATCGCGCGTCTCTTCAACCCGCAGCACACACTCGAGATGCTCGATAGCTCGACGTCCGTGGTGGGTATCTCGGTCATGTCCGCCCAGGCGGCGGCCGAAGGACCTACGACCTTCCTTGCCCTTGCTGCGCTCATCTCGTTCTCGCTCGGTCTCATGAACCTCCTGCCCATACCCCCGCTCGACGGCGGCAAGCTCCTCATCGAGGTCATCCAAGCGGTGACGCGCCGCGAGCTGCCGCTCAAGGTGCAGACCATCGTGTCGTACGTGGGCGTCGCCCTCTTTTTGGCGCTCTTCGTCTACGTGCTCAGAAACGATATCCTTAGGTTCATCATTTAGGCGCGTTCAATTCCCGGATCGGGCTTGAGGTTGGGAGGCCGCATATGGCGAAGGATGTTGCCGTAATACTTCCGCGCGAGCGTACGCGACAGGTCGATGTGGGCGGCGTGAAGATCGGCGGGGGAGCGCCCGTCGTGGTGCAGTCCATGACCTGCACGGATACGGCAGATGCGGAGGCGACGCTCGCCCAGGTGTGCGCGCTTGTCGAGGCTGGCTGCGATATCGTGCGCGTGACGCTGCCCAACCAGGCGGCCGTCGATGCGTTTCGCGCCGTGTGCGAGTCGTCGCCCGTGCCTATCGTCGCGGACATCCATTTCGATTACCGGCTCGCCATCGCCGCCGTGGAGGCGGGGGCGGCAAAGCTGCGCATCAACCCCGGCAACATCGGCTCGTGGGAGCGCGTCGATGCCGTGATCGATGCGGCAGGTGCGGCTGGCGCGGCAATTCGCATCGGCGTGAACGCGGGCTCGCTCGAGCAGGATATCGCCGAGCACGAGGGCCTTACGATGCCGGAGAAGCTCGTGGCCTCATCCCTTCGGTTCGTCGAGCATTTCGAAGAACGCGGGTTCACGAACATCGTGCTTTCTGCCAAAGCGCATAGCGTTCCCACCACCATCGAGACGTATCGGGCGCTCACGCATGAGCTGCCGCACGTGCCGCTGCACCTGGGTGTGACCGAGGCGGGCACGGTGCGCGCAGGTACCATCAAGAGCGCGGTGGGGCTCGGCGTGCTGCTTGCCGAGGGCATCGGTGACACGCTGCGCGTCTCGCTCACCGCAGACCCGGTTGAAGAGCCGCCCGTCGCCTGGGGCATCCTCGAGTGCCTGGGCATCCGCCGACGCGGTCCCGAGCTCGTCTCGTGCCCCACGTGCGGGCGCACGCAGGTCGATCTCATCCCCATTGCGCAGGAGGTGGAGCGCCGGCTTGCGGGCTGCACGAAGCCTATTTCCGTCGCCGTCATGGGGTGCGTGGTGAATGGCCCGGGCGAGGCGTCCGATGCCGATGTGGGCGTGGCGTGCGGCCGGGGAAGCGCCCTGCTCTTCAAACACGGCAAGCCCGTGCGCAAGGTTGCTGAGGCCGAGATCGTCGATGCCCTCATGCAAGAGATCGACAACATGTAACCTAACATTTTGGGTACGGGTCGGCTCGTGGCGGGTGCGGCATGTAAAATAACCCCAGTGACTTTTTTACATTGCATAACGAAAGAGCTTTCAAATCAATGAAGTTATCGTGCAATGTAAAAAAAGTCACTGGGGTTATTTTACATGCCGCACCCGCCACGAGCCGACCCGTCCCCAAAGTGACGCGCCTGTCTCGAAAGTGTCGAGGCAAAATGCGGTATCATCTTGCGCGTTACCGTCATACAAGGAGGAACCGTGTCCGCACGCACCCGTGTCATGAAGATGTCCGCGCTCTACGCACCCACGCTTAAAGAAGACCCCGCAGAGGCCGAGCTTGCCAGCCATAAGCTCATGCTCCGCGCGGGCTTCATTCGCAAAGTGGCCTCCGGCCTCTACAGCTACCTGCCGCTCGCCTGGCGCTCGATCCGCAAGATCGAGGACATCTGCCGTGACGAGATGGACGGCATCGGCGCGCAGGAGATGCTCGCGCCCATCCTTACCTCAGCTGAGCTCTGGGAGGAATCCGGCCGCATCGGCGCGTACGGACCTGAGCTCATGCGCTTGCAAGATCGTCACGACCGCACCTTCTGCCTCGGTCCCACGCACGAGGAGACGTTCACGGACCTCGTACGCAACGAGCTCAAGAGTTACAAGCAGCTGCCCTGCACGCTCTACCAGATCCAAGACAAGTTCCGCGACGAGCTACGCCCGCGCTTCGGTCTCATGCGCGGCCGTGAGTTCATCATGAAAGACGCCTACAGCTTCTCCGCCACGCAGGAGTCCCTCCAGGAGTGCTACGACGACATGAAGGGCGCCTACGCGCGCTACTGTGAGCGCGTCGGCCTCAAGGCGCTGCCTGTCGCGGCGGATTCCGGCGAGATCGGCGGCGATTCCTCCATTGAGTACATGGCGCTCGCCGAAGCCGGCGAGGCGGCGCTCGTGTGGTGCGACTGCGGCTTCGCGGCTGACGACGAGGCGGCGTCCACCACGGTCGTGGTCTCCGAGGGCTCCGGTGCGGGTGAGCTCGAGCGCGTGCACACGCCCGGCCTCGGCACCATCGAGGCGGTAGCGGAGTTCTTCGGCTTCCCCCAGAATGGCACCCGCAAGTCGCTCGCGCTCATCGACGGCGAGGGCAAGCCCGTCGTGGCGATCGTGCCCGGCGACCACGAGCTTAACGAGATCAAAGCCGCGAAGCTCTTCGGCGACTTCCATCTCATGACAGACGAGGAGCTCGAGCAGCATGGCCTCTTCAAGGGCTTCATCGGCCCGGTAAACCTGCCCGATGGTATCCGGCTCGTGTGCGACCGCTCGCTTCAAGCTTCGAAGGCATGGACATGCGGTGCCAACGAGGTCGATTACCACTTCACCGGCGCCTGCCCCGGTCGCGATTTCACGGTCGACGCATGGGAAGACCTCGTCACCGTGCACGAGGGCGATCCCTGCCCGCACTGCGGAAAGCCCCTCAAGGGTGGTCGCGGTATCGAGTGCGGCCAGGTGTTCCAGATCGGTCAAGACAAGTACGCCGCCAAGATGGGTGCCACGTTCGCCGACGAGAACGGCCGCGAGCAGCCGTTCTACATGGGGTGCTACGGCATCGGCATCTCGCGCACGCTTGCCGCGATCGTGGAGCAGCACCATGACGAGCATGGCATCATCTGGCCGGTCTCTGTAGCGCCGTACGAGGTGAGCGTCATTTCGCTCGACAAGAAGGGCGAGGCGTTCGATGCTGCTGCGGAGCTTGCTGAGGCGTTCGCTGCAGAGGGCATCGACGTCGTGCTTGACGATCGCGCCGAGCGCGCGGGCGTCAAGTTCGCCGACAACGACCTCATGGGCTTCCCGTACCAGGTCGTTGTGGGCAAGCGCGGCCTTGCCGCCGGCACCGTCGAGGTGAAGGATCGCGCGACGGGGGAGCGCCGGGATGTGGCCGTCGCCGAGGTTGTTGCTAAGGTTGCCTCCCTCGTAAAGGCTGCTCGCGCATAATTCGGCCGCTGGTAACGCCTTTTCGCGCGTATCGGACTTCAAGTAATTGCGTCTGCTACTGACGGGCTTCCGGTTTGCAAAGATCGGAAGCCCTTATTGTGCTTCTCATGCGTTACCACGTACAATATCATCGAAAGATTAGTTCATTATTCGGCGTGAAAATGAACAAATCATTCGATGATTTTTCATGCTAGAAAATCGTCGAATGATTGGTTCACTTTAGATAGTAAAAACGAACAGATGCGACGAGTATTTTTGAAGAACGTTATATCTAGACTGTGTGCCTCGAGATTCGAAATGATTGAATTACAGAATCCTTTGATTGAACATCATGCGCAGCATAGGCTCAATACATATTCGAGTGACGCATCCTTGCAGGTCAACAGCACGAGTCAATTTTTTTCAAATTGTTGCTTGCAATCGATCCGATGTTTCCGTATAGTATTTCCCGCACCGCTTGGGGGCGTAGCTCAGCTGGGAGAGCGCTTGACTGGCAGTCAAGAGGTCAGGGGTTCGATCCCCCTCGTCTCCACCCAAGTGAACAGTCGCCCTCCGAGTAATCGGAGGGCGTTTTGCTATATGGGCTCATGGCGCAACGGTTAGCGCAGGGGACTCATAATCCCTGGGTTGCAGGTTCGAATCCTGCTGGGCCCACCACACATTTCACGGCTCCCGCGTGGGAGCCGTTTTGTTTACGGCTACATTCCAACGCTTTCGCACTCCGCGATGCCATCCCGCACGGCAACCTCGTCCCACTCAGTGAGCTCACCATACTTAGTCATGATGTCGAATGCTTCGAGTGGAATGGTCATGCGCTTCGAACATCTCACGGTCGATGGCTTAGTCAGCCCCGCCTCTCGCCAGCCGGTAAGTGGAACCTCTCCTGGATACTCGCTTCGCGGTTCATGTCCAGTCACCTTAAGCGCAATGGCAACAGCCTCGCTGTCTCGAACCTCGGAGAGGACTACGGGGCGATGCTTAACGACGCCAGGCATGTCTTCATACTCAAAGGGTGCTCGCCAAACTTGGAACGGTCTAATCCCATTCGTCAGATTCGTCATCGGCGTCCCTCCACTCCTTGGGCGCGATGATAGTTCCATGGTCGCTCAGCCTGGCGGCAGGAATGTTCGCTCTGCACGTGCTGGTATCTCGCACGCTGAATGGAAACCCGCGATACGCGATGAACTTACGCATGAAGACGTTGATGCAGGCATTGGAGCTCAGTCCGAGGTTTTCGGCTATCTCGTCAAACCTTTTCATGACTTCATCGTCCGTGCGAATGGTCTTAGTTGCCATGACATTCCAATCTATAAGGTAACAGTTGCAAGCTAATTGTACCCATCCCGCACATGTAATTGATTGCAATTGATTGTAAATGAAATAATACTTGTTGAAATCAACGTGAGATAAACACTTCCTCTTTCCCGATAGAGAGGTGTCGAGTTGAACGACAAATCTCGTCAGTTCTGTTCGTTCTGGCGAACCATTCATTCTGCTATGCTGCCCCTAGTACAGGGCAACCAAGTACATGGAAGGGGAACGCATGCTCTACATCACGGCAGAGGAGGCGGCACGCCGCTGGGGCGTGACGACGCGCCTCGTGCAGCGCTACTGCAAGCAGGGGCGCATCGCGGGCGCCGAGAAGCTCGGCGGATCGTGGCGCATCCCCGAGGGCACGGTCAAGCCCGACGACCCGCGCAGGGGAGATCGTACTTCCGCGCCGCAGGTACCAAGCCATCGCCCCACATCCTCCTTCCAGCACCTCATGCCGCTCATGGGCACGGCCTATGCTCCGGGGACCGCGAAGGCGTTCGTTGCCTCCCTCGCGGAAGGCTCGCGCGCGTCCGTCGCGCAGGCCGAGCTCGCCTACTTCTCCGGCGATGCGGAGCGTGCACGCGACCTTGCCGCCCCGCTCCTCAGGAGCGACGACGCCGAGGCACGCCTTTCCGCCTGCCTCATCTGCGCGTTCTCGAACCTCACCCTCGGCCGCATCAACGATGCCCGCTTCGCGCTCGATGGCGCTCTTGGCAGCCTGAATTCCGAGTGGGGGGGGGTACGCCTCCTGAAGTGACGGCCATGGCGGCATTCATCGAGATCGCTGCGAGCGCGCTGTTGCACTTACCCGCACCTGAGCCCGCTCCACCAGCGCCCGACCTGCTCCCGCTCCTCCCGCCCGGCCTCAGGCTCTTCGCCTGCTATGTCAAGGCGCACCGCCTCTACCTCGAGGGCGCCTACGAACAGAGCTACGGTATCGTGCTGGGTGCCTTCGCCATGGCGGATGCTCTCTACCCCATACCTGCCATCTACCTGCACCTGGCGGCCGTCATGAGCCTCATGGCGCTCCGCCGCACCGACGAGGCGCGCCAGCACGTCCTCGCCGCCTGGGAGATTGCTCGTCCGGACGGTCTCATCCAGCCTTTCGGCGAGCACCACGGGCTTCTGGGCGGTATGCTCGAGGCCGCGATCAAGCCCGCGTGGCCGGACGACTTCAAGCGCATGATCGACATCACCTACCGCTTCAGTGCGGGATGGCGGCGCGTCCATAACCCCTCGACGGCCGACGACGTGGCGGACAACCTCACCACCACCGAGTTCGCAGTCTGCATGCTCGCCTCGCGCGACTGGTCGAACGCCGAAATCGCTGAGCACATGGGCTTCTCGGTGAACCGCGTGAAGGAGTGCCTGTCCAACGCGTTCCGCAAGCTCGGGGTATCGAGCCGCAAAGACCTCGCGCAATTCATGTTGGCGTAGGCAGGTTTGCAGGCTCTCAGACAAGATGTGCGTGCTAATTTCAGTTCGCCATACCTCCGTTCTCCCCATATTGCCCTACCTGTCGGGTAGGGGAAGGAGGTGCCTCCTCCTCAACAATGGGTTCAAGACCTGTTGCGTCGGCGGCTCATGCGCTGGGTGGAGGATGAAGATGCTGAAAAAGACGATCGTTACCGTGTTCGTTGCGGCACTGCTCTGTTTAGTCGCGCTCCCCGCCACGGCGCTGGCGGCTGAAAATGCTCCTACAACACTGTATGTGGGCAATTACCAGATTACAAACGGCAACGCGATAACCTACTTAAAAGCAGGTTCAACACAAGGCAGTCTGGTAGAAGGCGGTGAAAACGATTGGACTGTCAACTACGACCCCAGCACCGCAACCCTGACCCTAAACGGGGCGAAGATCACGGGAAACGACAATATTTCATCAGTTCCTTATGGCGCCGGGATCTATGCTCAGTGCGACAGCGGTCAACCAGTTACCCTGACCATCGAACTGATTGGCGAGAATACCATCACAGGCAACTATGGGATCTATGTGAATGCTGAGATGTCAGCTAATAGCTACGGTACAGATGCCTCCCTAAATATCACTGGTAACGGCAGTCTCATAGTTACCGGCACAAACAGCCACGGCCTATTTGTCAAAAGCGGAACAGGCAATGCCTCCCTGACCATCAACGACGCATCTGTCGTCAACGACGCATCTGTCGCGGCAAGCACTACTTACACCTATTCTGGCTCCGCCGGCGTCTGTGTTCAGTCCAGTGTATCTGCCACCAGCTCCCCGAATCTTTCCCTTGCCGTCGACGGCGGCAGTCTGACTGCCAGCGGCACAGGAAACAGTGATGGGGTACTGCTTTATGTGGGTTCATCTCAAGCCACCGGTGCCACCACCAGCCTGACCGTCACCGATAATGCCATCGTGCGGGCGAAAAACGGAATCAAAGCTGAGCGTGTCGATAAACCTACACCATCAGGCGCTGGCATCGTCTTTGACGGCAACGAGGGCACCGTGTACGGCGATGTGACCTTGCAGGAGGATTTGGAGATCGGCGAGGACGAGAGCCTGGCCATCCCGGACGGGGCCAGCCTGAACACGGGTAGCCATGAGGTGATTGTAGATGGCGGCACCCTCACCGGTGGAGATAAGATAACGGGTACAGTGAGATATGCCCCCACCATCACCACCGAAAGCCTGCCAAACGGCACGGTTGGCACGGCTTACAGTCAGACCCTTGCGGTCACTGGCTCCGACACCATTACATGGAGCCTCGCAAGCGGCTCCCTGCCCGAAGGCTTGAGCATCAACGAAAGCACCGGCGAGATAACCGGCACCCCCACCGCGGAGGGCTCGAGCACCTTCACCGTGAAGGCTGAAAACGGCTACGGCAGCGACAGCAGGGAATATACCCTGACCATCGCTCCCAAGCAGACAGTCTCCGTCACCGGCGTGACGCTGAGCGCAGCCAGCCTGACCCTGACGGAGAATGATACAGCCACCCTCACCGCCACAGTGGAGCCGGCCGACGCCACCAACCAGAAGGTGACGTGGGGCAGCAGCGCTCCCGGTGTCGCCACGGTGGACGCGGACGGCAACGTGACCGCCGTGGGCGCGGGCACCGCCACCATCACCGTCACCACGGAGGACGGAAACAAGACCGCGACCTGCACGGTGACGGTCGAGCACGACCCCGCCGGCGCGTGGTCGAGCGACGCGGACGGGCACTGGCACGCCTGCGCGGCCTGCGGCGACGAGCTTGACTACGCTGCGCACATGCCCAAGGTCGAGGGCGCGCAGGACGCCAACTGCACCGAGGACGGCTACACCGGCGACACGGTCTGCTCCGTCTGCGGCTACGTCATCGAGAAGGGCGAGACGGTCCCCGCCACCGGCCATAGCTACCAAGACGGCATCTGCACGGTCTGTGGCGCTAAAGAGCCTGCCAAGAACGAGGAAACCATCCCCGCCACGGGCGATGTGGAGCCTTTGGTCTGCGCGCTTGCTGGGATCTCCGGCATAGCGTTCGTCGTCGCCGGCCTCCGCAAGAGGACGTCTCAGTAGGCCTATTCGTCAATATTCGATATGCCTAACGTCTGGTATATGCTACACTATCTTAAATAGTGTCTTAGATACCAGACGTTAGGCTATCATTTATGAAGCGACCGATCCCCATACGCACCAAACTTGCCGCCAAACAGGTGGGGGAGAACCTTGCCACGTGGCGGAAGATGCACAAGCTCACCTCTGAACAGGTGGCTGCAAAAGCCGCCGTTTCGCGCAGCACGCTTTCGCGCATCGAGAACGGTGACCCCACGGTAAGCTTCGCCACCGTGCTGAACATCTGTCGCACACTCGGCATTCTCGATCGCGTGATCGAGGCGACCGACCCCTATGAGACCGAAATTGGGCGCATTCGTGCAGACCATGAGCTTCCCCAACGCGTAAGGAGGCAGGTGTGATCCCCTCAGTAGACGTTTATCTCTCCACGGGTGAAAACGGCCTGGATACCCTCGTGGGGCGCGCCCGCTTCAATTTGAGGAAAGGACGTGTGTCGACTTCGTTTATCTACGATGAGGCGTATCTTGACTCTAATGACGCATTTAGCATCGATCCTGGACTTCCTTTGCAGGCAAGCGCAAGCTATACGGATGGACTCCCCGGTGTATTTCGCGATTCGGCTCCCGATCGTTGGGGGAGGCACCTCATCTCAAGAAGACTTCGCTCGCAACGCGAGGAACGCGAAGCCGTTCGGACGTTGGATGACGTTGATTATCTCCTTGGCGTGCATGATGCCGCTCGTCAAGGTGCGCTCCGCTATGCTCAGGCAGGGACGAGCCTTCGATTAGCCGCAGAGTCGGATATTCCCCCGCGCATCGAGTTGCCGCGTCTTCTAGCGGCGAGTAATCGAATAGCTGCAGAACTTGGAGGCGTTGAAGATATCAAGACCCTACTTGATGCGGGGTCCGGTTCACTCGGCGGAGCTCGTCCAAAGGCATCGGTGGTCGATGGCGCACGGCTTCTGCTGGCAAAGTTCTCGCATCCAGGCGATGAGGTGCATGTCATGCGTTGGGAGCATTTTGCCCTTTCCATGGCGGCCGAGGTTGGTTTGTCAGTTCCTGTGAGCCGTCTTGTTTCCATTGGATCCGATGACGTATTGCTGCTTGAGCGCTTCGATCGCGCTGACAGCATGCTCCAGGGGAGACGTCTGCCTTACATGAGCGCTATGACCTTGCTTCAGGCTCAAGATGGCGATTTCCGTGATTATGCTGAGTTTGCCGAAGCGCTCGTTGACACGGCGAGCGATGTCGAAGCGACGCTATGTGACCTGTTCACTCGCGTAGTTCTCTATGTTGCCCTGCACAATACCGATGACCATCTGCGTAATATCGGTCTGATACGGTCGGGACAAGCATGGAAGCTGTCTCCATGTTTCGACGTTAACCCGAACCCCGACCTTTCGGAACCTCGGGTTACGGGGATATATGGGGAGACAGCTGATGGAGAGATTGAAGGGCTGCGCGCCCTCGCTCCGTTATGCGGCATCTCGGATGGAGATGCACGACGCATCGTGAGCCGAGTCGTCACAGCGATGGGATCCTGGCGGCTGGTCGCGAGGAAGGCGGGGTGTCCGAAAGCGGAAATTAGTTTGTTTGCCCCAGTCTTCGATAATCGTTGTTCAGCGCTCGCTGCGGCGTTTTGCTAAAATCGCCACTATCTATCTTGAAGGTATACGAAGATGGCAGAATATCTCGATTCAAAAATTCAGGCTTGGCAGCGGGGGAGTAGCGTGGTACTATAGCTTTCGCTGAAAAGCACAAGGGCGTTTGGCTCAGGGGTAGAGCACTTCCTTCACACGGAAGGGGTCACAAGTTCAAATCTTGTAACGCCCACCAGAACATGAACGGGGCCGGGGAGCAATCGCCGGCCCTTTTTCTTATCGAACGGTCACAGTGCGAAAAGCGCTGCGCGTTGGGTGCGGGGTGAACAGATGATCCTCAACGTAGACAAGATCGAGAAGAGCTTCGGAGCGCGCACGCTCTTTTCCGGTGCGTCCTTCCAGGTGAATCCCGGCGACCGCTTTGCGCTCGTGGGACCCAACGGCGCCGGCAAGACCACGCTCCTCAAGATCATCATGGGACTCGACACCGCCGACGGCGGCTCCATCACGTTCGCGAAGGACGTGAACGTGGGCTACCTCGAGCAGGAGACGAAGCTCGCGAGCGACGTGCCCGTGATCGATGAGGTCATGGCTGCCGCGCACGAGATTCGCGAGCTCGGCGAGCGCGCCGAGGAGCTTCAGCTCAAGATCGCCGAGGCGGGGGAGACGGGCGAGGTGCCGAGTGCGCTCCTCGATGAATACGGCCGCGTGCAAGACCGCTTCGAGGGGCTCGGCGGCTACGAGCTCGAGAGCAACGCCCGTCAGATCCTCGCCGGCCTGGGCTTTCCGGTGGAAGAATTCAACAAGCCCTGCGCCGTGTTCTCGGGTGGCTGGCAGATGCGCATCGCGCTCGCGAAGCTGTTCCTCCGCCACCCCGATTTGCTGCTCCTCGACGAGCCAACGAACCACCTCGACCTCGAGAGCGTCCAGTGGCTGCGGTCTTTCATCGCAAACTACGAGGGTGCCGTCCTCATCGTCAGCCACGACCGCGCCTTCATGGATGCCTGCGTGGATCACGTGGCGGCGCTCGAGAACCGTCGCATCACGGTGTATACAGGTAACTACAGCTCGTACCTCAAGCAGCGCGAGGACAACCTCGAGCAGATGCGTGCCAAGCGCGCCGCCCAGGAGCGCGAGATCGCGCATATGCAGGTGTTCGTGGACAAGTTCCGCTACAAGCCCACCAAGGCCGCTCAGGCGCAGGAGCGCATGCGCCGCATCGAGCAGATCAAGAGCGAGCTCGTGATCTTGCCCGAGGGCCACAAGCACGTTGACTTCAAGTTCCCCGATCCGCCGCGCTCGGGTGATATGGTCGTGAAGCTCGAGGGCGTGTCGAAGTCGTATGCGGATAAGCACGTCTACAGCGGCATCGACCTCACGCTTTATCGCGGCGACCACGTGGCGCTCGTGGGTCCCAACGGCGCTGGCAAGTCGACGCTGCTCAAGATGCTCGCAGGAATCGAGGCGCCGAGTTCGGGCGCGCGCGACCTCGGCGTAAATGTGGGCGTGGCCTACTATGCCCAGCACCAGCTCGAAGGTCTCAAGGAGGCGAATACCGTCCTGCAGGAGATTGATTCCGTGGCTCCTACCTGGACGGTGCCCCAGCAAAGGAGCCTTCTCGGAGCCTTCCTCTTCTCGGGCGACGACGTCGACAAGCGCGTTGGCGTGCTATCCGGCGGTGAGCGCGCTCGTTTGGCGCTTGCTAAGATGCTTGTGGCGCCCGAGGCGCTCCTCTGCCTCGACGAGCCTACGAACCACCTCGATATCGACTCGGTGGATATGCTCGAGAACGCGCTCAAGAACTTCCCCGGCACGCTCGTCCTCATCTCGCACGACGAGCACCTCGTTCGCGCCGTGGCGAACCGGGTGATCGACATCCGTGACGGCAAGATGACCGTCATCGACGGCGATTACGACTATTACCTCTTCAAGCGCGAGGACCTGGCTGAACGCGAGGCCGCAGCGGCCGAGGAGGTTGCCCGTGTCACGCGCCCCGCAGCCGGCACCTTCGAGCCCAAGGCACCGCGCACGCACCGGAGTGCCAACGAGGCAGCCGCACCGACACCCACGGGCAAGAAGACGAAAGAGCAGCGCCGCGCCGAGGCCGAGGCGCGCGCCGCCCTCAACAAGCGGCTCAAATCCACGCGCGAGCGCCTGAAGGCCGTCGAGTGCGACCTCGAGCGCAAGCGGGCGCGCTATGACGAGCTTATGGAGCTTATGGCGAGCGAGGATCTCTATGCGGACCAGGCTCGTTTCAACGAGGCACTTGGGGAATATAACGAGCTGAAGCAGGCGCTGCCGGCGCTTGAGGACGAATGGCTTGAGCTTTCTGCCACAATCGAGGAGGAGACGGCACATGGAGGCGCGTAAGGCGGCCGCGGTCGCGCTCAATATTTGCGCGTACGCGTTCAGAATCATCGGGATCGCCCTGTGCATCCTCGTGATCATGCTCTGCTTCCCGGGGATTGTGAACCAGCTCGGCCTTACGGGGCTCGTCATTGACCTGTCGCGCGTGCTGCCGGGCGTCATTGCCGGTTGGGGCGTCATCGTCTCGCCGTTCGGCGGCGTCTTCCGCTTCGACTTTCTCATCGTGGGCATCGTGTTCTTCGTGCTCGATTTCGCCTGCTCGCGCTTCTCGCGCGCGGTGCGCTAGGAGGTAATCTTGGATCGCCTCTTCTCCATCCTGCTTTCCGCCCTTGCGGTCATCATTGGCATCGTCGTGCACGAGAGCGCACATGCTCTCGCCGCGTATGTGCTCGGCGACTCCACGGCGCGCTCGCGGGGGCGCATCTCGCTCAACCCGCTTGCGCACATCGACCCCTTTGGCACGGTGCTCTTGCCGCTGCTCATGGTGCTCGCCGGAGGACCGGTCTTCGCCTATGCCAAGCCCGTGCCGGTCTACCTCAGCAACCTTAAGAACCCGAAGCGCGACGAGGTGCTCGTGGCGCTCGCGGGGCCGCTATCGAACATCCTTGTTGCGCTCGTCGCGGCGCTGGTGTACGGCGTGCTGCTGGGCGCGGTGCTCGTACCCGGGCTCAGCGCGGGGACGCTCTCGCTCAGGTTCGCGAACGGCATCGCGTCGTTCCTCGTCACCCTCATGTCGGTGAACCTGTCGCTCGCGTTCTTCAACCTCATACCTTTGCCGCCGCTCGACGGCTCGAGCATCCTCGTGCTGTTCCTTAAAGGCGAGGCGCTTCGCACCTACTACGAGATCCAGCGCTATTCCATGCCGATCCTCATCATCGTGCTCTACCTGCTCCCGAGCATCACAGGCATCGACCTGGTGGGCTGGTATTTCGAATTCACCGTGTATCCGCTCATGAACGCGCTGCTTTCGCTCGCGTACGGCCTCATCTAGGCTACACTATACAAGTTGGATAGGTTGGACGCCGACGATGGGGAGGGGCGATGTCCTACCGTGTGACGACGCAGGGCTTCACCGGCCCCTTCGATCTGCTGCTGCAGCTTGTATCGCGGCAGAAAGTCGATATCGGCGCCATCTCCATTTCCGAGGTGGCCGACCAGTATCTCGCCGAAGTGGAGCGCATCGAGGCGCTCGACCTGGATGTTGCGAGCGACTTTTTGCTCGTCGCGGCAACACTCCTCGACATCAAGGCCGCCTCGCTCGTGCCGAACGATGACGCGCCCTTGGTGGATGACGAGGATATCGACGACGAATACGCGGGACTCGACGCCGAGTCGCTGCGCGAGGTGCTCATCCAACGGTTGATTGCCTACAAGCAGTTCAAGAGCGCCGCCGCAGCGCTGGGAAGCCGTATGGAAGCTGAGAGCCGCATGCATCCGCGCGTGGCCGGCCCTGATCCCGAGTTCTTGAACCTCATGCCCGATTACCTGCAGGACATCACGCTGCGCGGGCTTGCGGTGATCTGCGCGGATCTCGATAGCCGGCGCGAGACCTTCTTGCTCGAGGCGGAGCACGTGGCACCCAAGCGCGTGCCCATCGAGCTCACCGTCGCCTCCGTCGACCGCTTCACCCGCACGAACGCGCATACCACGTTCCGCTCGCTGCTCGACGCGGATTCCACCACCGAGCAGCTCGTCGCGACGTTCCTGGCGATTCTCGAGCTCGCGAAGCGCGGGTCGATCACGCTTGCACAGGACGACCTCTTCGGCGAGATCCGCATCGATCGCGTCGAGGGTGCGCCCGAATACCACCCGGGTGACGCACTCGACGACGATTACGACGCCTAGGCGTTTGCGCTTTGGATGATGGTTAGGTAGGGGAGCACATGAACGACCTCGAAGCTTTGAACCCGCTTTCGCCGAAGGGCGCCCTCGAGGCGCTGCTCTTGGTGTCGAGCGACCCGGTGAGCGCAAGCACGCTCGCACAGGCGCTCGATATCACCCCGGGCGAGGCCGCGTCGCTTCTGGCCGAGCTCAAGGTCGAGTACGAGGAGGCCAACCGCGGCTTTCAGCTGCGCGAGGTGGCAGGCGGCTGGCGGCTCTTCACGCACCCTGCCTACCACGACCAAGTCGAGGCGTATGTGCTTTCTTGGGATACGCAGCGGCTTTCGCAGGCCGCGCTCGAGACGCTCGCGGTGATTGCCTACCACCAGCCCGTGACGCGCGAGGCGGTGAAGGGCATCCGCGGCGTGAACTCCGACGGCGTGATTTCCTCGCTTGTGGACAAGGGTCTCGTACGCGAGGTGGGACGTGACGCTCAGCGTGGGCAGGCGATCCTGTACGGCACGACGAACGCGTTTTTGGAGAAGTTCGGCCTGCGCTCTACGCGCGACCTGCCAGATTTGGAGCAGTTCGCCCCGGACGAGCAGTCGCGACAGTTCATCCGTGAGCGCCTCTCCGGCCGCTCCATCGCCTCTACACTTGAGGAGACCGAGGAAGACCTCGATGAGGAGCGCGAGCTTATCGACGCGCCGCTCGATGGCGTGGGTGCTGGCGTGGATGCCGATACGGATGATGAGGACGCCGACGACGACCTCATGATCGTGGGCGACGCGACGGATGACTTCGATGACGAGCGCTGAGGCCCGGCAGGAGCATCCGCACACGATGCGCTTGCAGCGGTTTCTGGCGCGGGCCGGCGTGGCGAGCCGCCGCGGGTCCGAGACGCTCATGACCGCCGGGCGCGTGACGGTGAACGGCGTCGTGGCGACCGAGTTGGGGACGAAGGTTGACACCGATGTCGATGTCGTCGAGGTTGACGGCGTGCGCGTGCACTGGTGCGATGAACCCGTGTACCTCATGCTCAACAAGCCTGCGGGCTACCTCACGACGATGAGCGACCCCCAGGGCCGACCGTGCGTGGCCGAGCTCGTGCCCGTGGCGGAACATCCCGGGCTTTTTCCCGTGGGGAGGCTCGACTTCGACACGACGGGGTTGCTGCTCTTCACTACGGACGGCAACCTTGGGCATGCGCTGCTTCATCCCTCACATCATGTGGAGAAGACCTATATCGCGCTTGTGGACGGCGTGGTGCGTGACGGCGAGCTCGAGCCGTTGCGCCAGGGTATCATGCTCGACGACGGCCCTTGCCAGCCGGCGCCAGCCCAGGTGCTTGAGCGCCGCGGCGGGACGACCGTGGTTGAGATTGTGCTTCGCGAGGGGCGGAAGAACCAGGTGAAACGTATGCTCGGTGCGATCGGACATCCGGTGCTCGAGCTCCATCGTCCCACGTTCGGCCCGCTCGAGCTCACCGGCGTCGAGGAGGGCTCGTGGCGCTACCTCACCGATGTCGAGATTAACTCGCTCCGCAACGCCGCAACCCGCTAGGCGTCACTTTGGGAACGGGTTGGTTTGTGCCGGGGGCGCCGGGGGCGTCACTTTGGGGACGGGTACGTTCGTGTCGTTTTTGACATTTTGGGGACGGGTATCTTTGTATCAAAAACGACACGAACGTA
>CASFXG010000038.1 GCA_949298635.1 uncultured Coriobacteriaceae bacterium
GCGTGGAGCAGCGTAGCGCGTATCTTATCCGGCCCCGCCGACGCTCCCGCGGGGCGAGGTGTCACCCATTGGGGGACAGGTGCTTTTGGGGACACCAGACGCGACTGCCTGATGTCCCAAAATGCACCTGTCCCCAATTGGGTCACACCTCGCCCCGCGTGAGCGTCGGCGGAGCCGTATCATCTACGCGCTACGCTGCTCCACGAGCTGTTCGACCAGCTTCGTGATCTCGGCGAGCTGCTGTTCCATGTCGGTGATCTGCTGCTCGAGCTCCTTGATGCGCCGGCGATTGCTCTTGATGCCCTCGCGGTTCATGCGCGACTGCTCTTCCACGGGGTCGGGCAGGTTCTCGCGGTGCTTGCTCGCCTCGTAGGTCTCTTCCACGATGCGGCAGCCGTTGCGGCGTACGACACGTCCCGGCACGCCCACGACGGTGCAGTTCTCGGGCACGTCCTTCACCACGACGGAGTTTCCGCCCACCTTGACGTTGTCGCCGAGGTGGATGTTGCCGAGCACCTTGGCGCCCGCACCCACGGTGACGTTGTTGCCCAGCGTGGGATGGCGCTTGCCGCACTCCTTGCCCGTACCGCCGAGTGTGACGCCCTGGTAGAGCACGCAATCGTCGCCCACGACGGTGGTCTCGCCGATGACGACGCCCATGGCGTGGTCGATGAAGAAGCGCCTGCCCAACTGCGCTGCGGGATGGATCTCCACGCCGGTGAAGAAGCGCGTGACCTGGCTGAGCACACGCGCGGGGCCGCGCGCTCCGTGGTTCCAGAGCCAGTGCTCCGGCGCGTGCATCCACTTCGCATGGAGGCCGGGATATGAGAGGGCGATAACGAGGCCGCTTTGGGCAGCGGGGTCGTGCACTTTTACGGTCGCGATGTCTTCGCGGAGGGTTTCGATGAAGCTCATGGGTGCTCCTAGGATGGCGATGGCCGGCGCATGGCACCGATTCGATGCGGATAAGTATAGCGAATTGGTAGGATTAACGATATGGGAATGCCGCTGGCAGGCTGATTTCCACGGCGGATCGTTTCGCTTGCAACAAAGAATTAACCGGCCGCTTTAGCGCGGCGGAGTACAATGGTCGGTATTACAAGCGAACGAGCCAAGAGCGCCCAGCTAGCCTGGACGCTTTTGTGTGCCGAAAGATTCGACCTGGTAAAGGAGCACGTTATGGCAGTTGAGAAGAAGGATATCGACTGGGGCGGCCTCGGCTTCGCCTACAGGCCCACAGACTACAGCTATGTCTGCAACTACAAGGATGGTGCCTGGGAGGAAGGCGGCCTCACCACCGATCATAGCCTCACGCTCTCCGAGTGCGCGGGCATCTTCCATTACTGCCAGGAGGTCTTCGAAGGCCTCAAGGCCTATACCACCAAAGACGGCGACATCGTCTGCTTCCGCCCGGATCTCAACGCCGCTCGCATGGCCGACTCCGCGCGCCGCATCGTGATGCCGCCCTTCCCGGAGGACAAGTTCATCGAGGCCGTGGAGATGGTTGTCAAGGCCAACGAGGCCTGGGTGCCGCCCTTTGGCTCCGGCGCCACGCTCTACGTGCGTCCGTTCATGGTGGCGACCGGCGAGGTCATCGGCGTCGCGCCGGCCGATGAGTACCAGTTCCGCATCCTCGTGACGCCCGTGGGTCCGTACTACTCGGGCGGCGTCAAGCCCGTGGCCGTGAAGGTTCCCGAGTACGACCGCGCCGCGCCCCATGGTACCGGTGCCATCAAGGCTGGCCTCAACTACGCCATGTCGCTCTATCCGAGCGTTCAGGCACATGCCGAGGGTTTCGCCGACAACATGTACCTCGATCCCATGACCCACACCTTCGTGGAGGAGTCCGGCGGTGCCAACTTCCTGTTCGTGGACCAGGAGGGCACGCTCGTGGTACCCAAGTCCGCGACAGACTCGATCCTGCCGTCGATCACGCGCCGCAGCCTCGTGCAGGTGGCGCAGGATATGCTCGGCATGACCGTGGTCGAGCGCCCGGTTACGTTCGAAGAAGTCGCGAGCGGCGCGTTCGTCGAGTGCGGTATGTGTGGCACGGCGGCCGTGATCTCGCCTGTGGGCAAGGTCGTCAACGGCGAGACCGAGGTTGTTTTCGGCGAGGGCGGCATGGAGCACGTGGGTCCCGTCATGCAGAAGTTGCGTGAGACCCTGACCGGCATCCAGGCCGGCGAGATCGAAGGACCCGAGGGCTGGGTCGTGAAGATCTGCTAGCGGCGCAGCGCGGCGGGGCGGAGCTGCCACCGCGTGTTGGTTTTTGTTATTGCCTGGTTTTGCATATTTTGGGAGATAAGCGGCTTTGCAAGGGCGCTTATCTCCCGTTTTTACATATTTCGGTAGTAAAACGCCCGACACCGCAAGGACGCCAGGCGCGCAAAGGCGCATGGCGGAGAGAGAGGGATGTCCGCGCGGCTGCGCCGTGCGGGTCGCTGCGGCGGCTGCGCCGCCTTGCGCGCTCCGCGGCAAACGCTCACGCGTTTGCTCCGCTCCGCGCCCTGCGGGTTCGAATCCCTGCTTTCGCTAGCAAAACGCCCGGCACCACAAGGATGCCGGGCGTGCAAGTCGCATGGCGGAGAGAGAGGGATTCGAACCCTCGAGACGCTCGCGCGCCCAACGGTTTTCAAGACCGCCGCATTCAACCGCTCTGCCATCTCTCCGTGACAGGTAATGATAGCATCGTTCAAAAGGATTTGCGGCGGAAGGGCGAATATGGATATGCACGAGCAGGACGAGCCGCCGAGTTGGGCGAGGTGCCCATCGGCGCCGTCGTGGTGCATGAAGGCGAGGTCATCGCCCGCGCGCATAATCGCCGCGAGCTGGACGAAGATCCTTCCGCGCACGCGGAATTCCGGGCGATGCTCGAGGCTGCCCGGCAGCTCGGTCGTTGGCGGCTCACGGGTTGCACGGTGTACGTGACGCTCGAGCCGTGCCTCATGTGCGCGGGGCTTATGGTGAATGCGCGCGTGGATCGCTGCGTGTATGGTGCGGCAGACCCCAAGGGGGGCGCGACAGGCACGCTCTTTCATGTGAACGAGGACGCACGGCTGAACCACCATTTCGACGTGACCGCCGGCGTGCTGGAGGACGAATGCACCGAGGTGCTGCACTCGTTCTTCGCGCGGGTGCGTGCGGGAGAGCGCGTGCAGGGCGATGCGCATGAAGATGCTCGCATGCGGGCATTCGAGGAGATGCCGCAGGCGCACGTTGCCACCCCGTCCCCGCGCGTGCTCCTTGCAATTGACTCCTTCAAGGGGTGCGCGGGCAGCGCGGAGGTCGAGGCGTGGACGGCGGAGGGCATCCGTCATGCATGCCCGAACGCGCAGGTGACTATGCTTCCCATGGCAGACGGCGGGGAGGGCACTGTCGAGGCGCTCCATGTTGCCTTGGGAGGGGAGCTTGTGACGCGTCGCGTCTCGGGCCCGCTTGGCGAGCCGGTGGAGGCGTCGTATCTCTTATCGCAAAGCCCCGAGGGCATCTTCGCGGCGATTGAGATGGCCGAGGCTGCGGGTATCGAGTATTCGCCATGTACGCACGAGGCGGCGTTGCGGGCTTCGACGTTCGGCGTAGGCGAATTGCTGCTCGACGCTGTGGCTCAGGGCGCTCAGACGGTGTATTTCGCTATCGGTGGCAGCGCGACGAGCGATGGCGGCGCAGGATTTCTGCAGGCGATCGGTGCGCGGCTGTTCGACGTCCAGGGTACGGAAATCGCGCGCGGTCTCGCTGGTTTGGAGAGCCTGTCCTGTGTGGACCTCGCCCCGGCAGTCAACGCACTTGGCTCCTGCAAGCTCGTGGTGCTTTCTGATGTGGACAACCCGCTCGTGGGAAAGCGTGGCGCGCTGCGCATGTATGGTGCCCAGAAGGGGCTGCTCTCTGGCGACGGCTATGTGGGCGATGAGGCGGAGACCGAGCGTCTTTTGGCTGTGTACGATAGTTGGATGGTGGCATACGGGCGTGCGCTCGACGAGGCACGAGCAAAGCTCGATTGTTCAGATAAGGCCGAAACATCTCCTCGTTTCCATTCTGTCTTGGGCGTTCCCGGCGGTGGTGCGGCAGGCGGTCTCGGTGCAGCGCTGCTTGCCCTCGGCGCACGTATGACCTCGGGAACGAATGCGGTGCTCGATCTTATTGGATTTGACGAGGCACTTGCTGACGCCGACCTGCTCATTACGGGTGAAGGATTCATGGACGAGCAGACGGCGCATGGCAAGGCGCCGGCAGGTGCTGCCTCCCGCGCGAAGAAGCGAGGAGTGCCCACTATAGCGCTGGTAGGTGGGCGCGCAGACGACATTGACGACGTCTATGCCGCCGGTATCGACCTTGTGCTGCCCATCGTTCGAAAGCCCATGTCGCTTGCGGAAGCACTCGACCCTCACGAGGCGAAGGCGAACCTCCGCGCCGCCGGTGAGGCTGCCATGCACGCATATCTTCTGATGTAAGGCGTCACATTACCCCAGGGGTTTTTCGACATCTGCCAATTGGCCAATGTCGAAAACCCCTGGGGTAATGTGACGCCGCCCGCACCGAGTCTCATGTAAAAAAGTCGCTGGGGTTATTTTACATTCAAAAAGTCGTTGGGGCTATTGTACATTCGGGGAAGAAACCGATAAGATAACAGGACGCCCTGCGCGTTCGATGGGTTCGGGTGACGATATGTTCCGAACCTGGTCAGGTCCGGGAGGAAGCAGCCATAAGGAGCCTCTGCCGGGCACCCGGATCCATCGAGCGCACGGGGCGTTTTGTTTTGGCGAGTTGCCGCGTGGGGCGGCTTGCCGCAATCCTCCGAAGGCCACGCGGGACGTCGGCCGCACTACGGACGTCGTGTCTTCCCTGCAATCCATGGTTTATGTCGCATTTTTTACCGCCTGATTATGGAAGCGTGGCAGTGCACGGCGTATCATTTCGAGGATTGACGAATTGATCTCGATATCGAAGGAGCCCATGCTTACCCTTCTTCGCCGATTCGCTGGCGCATACCGCCGCTATTTCATCGCAGGGCCCGCCTGCAAACTGCTTGAAGTGTTCTTCGACCTGCTCACGCCACTCGTCATTGCGCGCATGATCGACGAGGGCGTCGGCGCGCGCGACCTTCCCATCGTACTGCGCTACGGCGTGCTCTTGCTTGTCATGGCCTCGATTGGCATGGCGTTCACGCTCGTGTGCCAGAAGATGGCCGCGCTCGCCTCGCAGGGCATGGGGACGGACATCCGCCGTGACCTCTACCGCTCCATCAACCGGCTCTCGTACGCCGAGCTCGACCGTTTCGGCACGCCATCGCTTATCACACGCATCACCAACGACGTGAACCAGGTGCAGCTCGCCGTGGCGCTCGGTATTCGCCAGCTCATCCGTTGGCCGTTCCTTGCCGTGGGTTCCATGGTGGCGGCGCTCGCCATCGACGTGAAGCTCGGTCTCATCTTCCTTATCTCGACGCCGCTCATCGGGCTCGTGTTCTGGATCGTTATGGCGCGCTGCGTGCCGTATTACCAGAGCATGCAGAAAAAGCTCGACCGCATTGCGCTCATCTGCCGCGAGGGGCTTTCCGGTGCGCGCGTGGTGCGGGCGTTCGTGCGCGAAGACCACGAGCGCGATCGCTTTCGCGATGCGGCGGCGGACCAAGCGGCGACCGCCATCGCGGTGGGCAAGCTCTCGAGCGTGCTGAACCCGGTGACGTTTCTCGTCATGAACCTCGGTGTGTGCGCGATCCTCTGGGCGGGCGGCATCCAGGTGAACGTGGGCGCGCTCACACAGGGCGAGGTCATGGCGTTCGTGAACTACATGACGCAGACGCTGCTTTCCATCGTGTACGTGGCGAATCTCGTGGTGGTGTTCACGCGAGCGAGTGCTTCCGCCGCGCGTGTGAACGAGGTGCTTGAGTGCGAGCCGAGCATTTCGGATGAGGGCGCTGCGCCTGTCGATGTAGAGGCTGCGCTCGCGGCGGGTGCTCCGGCGCTTCGCATGAACGATGCGTGCTATGCGTTCGCCGGCTCCAGCGTGAATGCCGCCGACGATGTGACGTTCGCGCTGTGCCCGGGGCAGACGCTCGGCGTCATCGGCGGTACCGGTTCGGGCAAGTCGACGCTCGTCTCGCTCATCCCGCGCCTGTACGACACGACTTCGGGCTCGGTCGAGGTGTTCGGCCGCGATGTGCGCGCGTGGCCGCTCAAGCAGCTGCGCCACGCGGTGGGAATCGTTCCGCAGAAGGCATCGCTCGTTTCCGGCACGATCCGCTCGAACCTGTGCTGGCGCGACGCCGCTGCCACGGACGAGGAGCTGTGGGGCGCGCTCGAGTGCGCCCAGGCGGCGGAGTTCGTGCGCAAGCTCCCGGAAGGATTGGACAGTCCGGTTGAGGCCGGCGGCAAGAACTTCTCGGGCGGCCAGCGCCAGCGCCTCACGATCGCCCGCGCGCTCGTGGGGGAGCCGCTCGTGCTCATTCTGGACGATTCCGCCTCTGCCCTCGACTTCAAAACGGATGCCGCCTTGCGCCATGCAATTCGCGAGCGGAGCGCTCAGGGCTTGAGTGCCGTGCCGCTTACCACGGTGATCGTTTCCCAGCGTGTCTCTTCGGTACGCGATGCGGACCTTATCTGCGTTATGCGGCGCGGAAAGGTCGTGGGACTCGGTACGCACGACGAGCTACTGCATTCGTGCGAGGTATACCAGGAGATCTGCCTCTCGCAGCTCAAGCGCGAGGAGCTGGGAATCGATACTCCGGCGTCCGGTGGGACTATGAGACCCGGTGCCAGAGTCCCACTCGACCCAAGTGGGACTATGAGACCTGGTGTGATAGTCCCACAGGAAGAGGGGGTGGCGTAGATGGCGAACCCGTACGCTTCGGTGGGCTCGGTCGCCACGGTGACGTCGAGCATCTCCGGTCAAGATTCCAACATGAACGACTTTGGCGGTCCCGGTGCCGGCGGCAGCGGTTCCGGCTCCGCGCAGCGTTATAGCACCGGTGAGGTCACGCGCCGCTTGCTTTCCTACGTGCGTCCGCACGCTGTGACGTTCGGCATCTCGTTCATCTCTGCCGCCATCTCCGTGGTGCTCCAGCTCTATGTGCCCATCCTCATCGGCCGCGGCATCGACCTCATCATCTCGACGGGTGCGGTGGACTTTGACGCGCTGCTCCCGCTCATCCAGCAACTCGCGCTCGTGATCGTGGGCGCGGCCGCCTTCCAATGGCTGCAAGGCTACTGCGTGAACCGCCTTTCGTACGAGACGGTGCGCGACATGCGCGTGGAGGCGAACAATAAGCTCTTCCGCATGCCGCTTTCGTTTATCGACAGCCACGCGCACGGCGACCTTATCAGCCGCGTGGTGAACGACGTCGATCAGGTGGGCGACGGCCTGCTGCAGGGTTTCACCCAGCTCTTTACCGGTGTGGTGACCATCGTGGGCACGCTCGTGTTCATGCTCTCCATCTCGGTGCCTATGGCGGTGGTCGTAGTGCTCGTGACCCCGCTTTCCGTGCTCGTGGCGTCGCTTATCGCGAAGTTCTCTAACAAGAGCTTTACCGCGCAGCAGCGCACCCAAGGCCAGCTGGGCGGGTATGTTGAGGAGCTCGTGGGCAACCAGAAGCTCGTCGACGCGTTCGCGTACGGCGATCGCGCCCAAGACGGGTTCGACGTCATCAATCGCGAGCTCTATACTGCGGGCGAGCGCGCGCAGTTCCTGAGCTCGCTTTCGAACCCCGGGACGCGCTTCGTGAACAACATCATCTACGCCGTGGTGGCGATTATAGGGTGCGCGTGCGTGATCACGGGCGTTCCCGCTGCGCTCACCGTGGGCGAGGTGCAGACGTTCCTCTCCTACGCGAACCAGTACACGAAGCCGTTCAACGAGATCACGAGCGTCATCACGCAGATCCAGACGGCCTATGCTTCGGCGCGGCGCCTGTTCGCCCTGCTTGACGCCACAGAGGAAGAGCCCGATGCCGCCGATGCCCGCGAGCTTGCGGCACCCGCCGGCGAGGTTGAAATCGACCATGTGGACTTCTCCTATGTGCCCGAGCGTCCGCTGCTGCGCGATATCTGCGTGCATGCGCGTCCCGGCATGCGCTTCGCGCTGGTAGGTCCCACGGGTTGCGGCAAGACGACCCTCATCAACCTGCTGCTGCGTTTCTACGACGTGAATGCCGGTGAGGTGCGGGTCGACGGCGAGCCGGTGCGCAGCCTCACGCGCTCGAGCCTGCGACGTGCGTTCGGCATGGTGCTGCAGGATACCTGGCTGTTCGAGGGAACGGTGCACGACAACATCGCCTACGGCATGCCGAACGCCACGCGCGAACAGGTCATCGTGGCGGCCGAGCGCGCGCATGCGGATTCGTTCATCCGCGCGCTGCCGCAGGGCTACGACACGGTGATTCCCGAGGACGGTGGCGCCTTCAGCCAAGGTCAAAAGCAGCTGCTGTGCATCGCGCGCGTCATGCTCACCGATCCCGCCATCCTTCTGCTCGATGAGGCGACGTCGTCAATCGATACGCGTACCGAGCTGCAGGTTCAAGCGGCGTTCGACGAGATGATCGCTGGTCGCACGAGTTTCATTGTGGCTCACCGTCTGAGCACGATTCGCAATGCCGATTGCATCCTCTACATGCGCGACGGTCAGATTCTGGAGCGCGGTACGCACGACGAGCTGCTCGCGCGCGGCGGTGCCTACGCGGAGCTCTACAACTCGCAGTTCGCCGAGGCGTAAGCGCCCCAGCCATGGGGGACGGGGGGATACTGGCTAGTGGGGCGCGCCTGAGGCGGTGACCAGCCAATAACCCCCGTCCCCAATGGCTGGTGGCTATGAGGCGCGCAATGTAAAATAACCCCTGGGGTAATTTTACGCGGCGACGCGCTGCTTGCGGCTCCCCTACACCTCGCGAGGAGAGCGTCGCTAACCGATGGGAACACTCGGCGAAATAGGTTCGAGGCGCTTGTCTGAGTGGAAATTGCGTTCGGTTGAGTAGCTGCGGTTTTTAGCAAAGGAAATCGCAGGTCATCGGAATGCGGGGCGGCCCGCTACTCGGACGTTCGAATAACCCGCTCAGACAAGCGACTCGAACATCACGAGGACGAGCTCCTTCATGAGTGTGGCTAGGAAATATCTGCCAAAAAGTGTCAAAAAACCTCTTGCGCTGTGTATGACTGTGTATATACTGTAGCTATCGAGTATATACACTATACTCGGTTGGCGGGACGCTGGGACGTCAGGCGATTCCGTCAGCCGTTCGGGGGACGCCTCGACGGCGACATGAAAGGAAGTCGCGTGGAGATCATCATCTCAAATGCAAGCAATCGACCGATCTACGAGCAGATCGCGAGCCAGGTGAAAGCAGCGATTCTCTCGGGCGAGCTCGCGGAGGGCGAGCAGCTGCCCAGCATTCGCGCCCTTGCGAACAGCCTGCGCGTAAGTGTCATCACCACGAAGCGCGCCTACACCGACCTCGAAGCCGCTGGCTTCATCGAAACGGTGCAAGGCAAGGGCTGCTTCGTGGCCGGCGGAAACACCGAGCTCATCCGCGAAGAGCAGCTGCGCGGTATTGAAGAGCTGCTCGGCAAGGCGGTGGCGGAGGGCCGCACCATCGGCCTTTCGGACACCGAGCTCCAGGAGATGTTCGCGCTTGCACTCGAGGTGTAGGGGTAGGGAGGCCTCGTACGCCTAGGCCTGTCCCCCAGGCCTGTCCCACATGTCATGACATTGGGGACTGTCCCCAATGTCAGAAGGAGTTGAAGGATATGAAACCGCTTATCGAAGCGCGTGGTATCACGAAGCATTACGACGGGTTCTCGCTCCAGGACGTGAGCTTCACGGTGGACGAAGGCGAGATCGTGGGCTTCGTGGGAAAGAACGGAGCCGGCAAGTCGACCACTATCAAGGCACTTCTGGGGCTCATTGAGCTCGACGGGGGCGAGGGGAGCGTGCTGGATATGCCGAGCGCGCAGCTTTCTCGCGCGGAAGGTGCGCAGGTCAAGGAACGCATCGGTGTGGTGTTCGACGCTATTTCGCTGCCCGATCACCTCAAGGTGGCGGATGTTGGTCGCATCTATTCGCGCACGTATACTAGTTGGGATCCTCGCCTTTTTGCTCAGCTTACCGGCGAACTCGACCTTGATCCTAAAAAGACCGTCAAGGCGCTTTCGCGCGGCATGGGCATGAAGCTCTCGCTTGCGTGTGCCCTTTCCCACGGCGCAGATCTGCTCATTCTTGATGAAGCGACGGCCGGCCTCGACCCCATGGCACGCGACGAGATCCTCGATACCCTGCGCGTATTCGTCGAGCAACCGGGGCACGCTATCTTCATGAGTAGCCACATTACGAGCGACCTCGAGCGCATCGCGGATCGTGTGCTCTGCATCGATAATGGTCGCATCACGTTCGACCTTGCTAAAGACGCCATCACGGACGATATGGGCATCGCGCGCTGCCGCGTGGCGGACTTCGAGCGCATTGCGGTGAGCGGCTTCATCCCCGAGAACGAGCTGCGCTACCGCAAGCACGAGTACGGCATCGACCTTCTCGTGCCCGACCGTTTCGCGTTCAGCGAGAAATTCCCGCAGGTACCGGTCGACCGCATGTCCATCGACGACTACCTCACCCTCACCCTGAAAGGTGGTGTGCGATAGATGAAGCGCGCATATCTCATAGAGCTGACCATCTTCCGTGATTACGCTCGGCAGCTCATCGGCCTTGGAATTGTCGTCTCGCTGTGCACCGGGTTCGGCATGCAGACGCCGCTTGCGATGCCTGCAACACTCACCTGCATGTTCTTCATGATGGCTGCGATGGGCCTTGCCGCCTATGATGAGCTCAATCATTGGGGTCTTTTCCGCCTTACGCTGCCGCTTTCTCGACGCGACGTGGTGTGTGGCCGTTACGCCGCAATCGTGACGTTGGGCAGCATAGGGATGGTCGTGGGGTTTGTGTCCGCATGCGTGACGACAGCGATCGCCTCGTTCATTCCGCTGCCGAGCGATATCGCCGAGGCGTTCGCGTTTGACGCGGATATGCTGGGTGTCATGCTGTTCGTCACGGCGTTCACTCTGCTCATCGGCGCAACGGTTGCCTCGGTGGTAACGCCGATCTATTTCCGCCTGGGTCAGACGCGCGCGACGCAGATTCTTCCGACCGTGATCGTGCTCCTTTTTGTTGTACCGGTGGTGGTTTTGGGTAATAGCGGCATGCTTGATGGCGGGATTCCAGGCATGGAGCTCCTGTCCAATGTTCTCGTTGCGCTTGAGACGCCAGCGGGCATGGTGGTCGGTGTCGCCGCTTGTGTGGTTGCCTCCGCGGTGCTGCTCACCATCTCCGCTGCTATCTCGCTCAAACTCTACGAGCATCGCGAACTGTGACGATGGCGCCCCAGCCATTGCAGCCATTGTGGACGGGGGATACTGGCTGGCAGGATGCTTCTGAGGCAACGGCCAGCCAATAACCCCCGTCCCTAATGGTTGGTTCGCCAGCCAATAACCCCCGTCCCCATTGGCTGGTGGTTGGGGCGCGCATGTAAAAACACCTCTGGGGTAATTTGACGCTCGTTTTGGGTACGGTGTGGACGAGTCGATTGGAGGCACTATGCAGTACGCGATTCTCTATAACAGTGCCAGCGGAAATACCCAGCAGGTAGCAGAAGCGCTCGAGCAGGCGCTCGCGAACGAGGGCGCTGAAGTAACGTTCGTGAAGATCGCCCACGGCGGTGCGGCGGACGCGCTTGCGGCATCTAACGCCGCAACGGCCGATGCCGTGCTCGTAGGATTCTGGTGCGACAAGGGTTCCTGCACGCAGGATGTGACAGATGTGCTTGCACAGCTCGGTAGCAAGCGGGTCTTCCTTTTCGGTACGGCAGGATTCGGTGGCGCGCCCGAGTACTTCGATCGCATCCTTGCCGGCGTGCGTGAAAAGCTGCCCCAGGACGCTGAATATCTTGGCGGTGCCATGTGCCAGGGCAAGATGGGCGCGGGCATTCGCCATCGCTACGAGGGCATGCTCGCCGAACATCCCGGCGACGAACGTATCCAGGCGATGATCGACAACTTCGATGCCGCCCTTGCGCATCCGAATGACGACGATCTCGCCCGTATCGCCGACGCAGCAAAGGCGGCGCTTGGTCTGTAGGGTTGTAAGGCGAGATGCCTGCGCTATTCGTCGCCGAAGCTGATGCCGAGCGCCTTGGCTTCGCGCACGAGGTCGCTCTTCGGGTCGACGTATTTGAGCTTGCCGGCGACCTCTTCGAGCGGAATGCGCGTCATCTTGCGATCTACCTGGGCGATCATATAGCCGTACTCGCCTTCAAGGCACCCGAGTGCCGCCTCGACGCCGCACTGCGTGGCGAAGATGCGATCCTGTGCATCGGGGATGCCGCCGCGCTGCGTGTGCCCCGGGATGGCGACGCGCGTCTCGCGACCCGTTCGATCCTCGATCTCGCGCGCGATGTCGTACACGATGGATGGGCTCGTGCGCGCCGCGACCTTCTTCTTGTATTCCTTCTTGGAAAGGGCGGCGTCCTCTTTGGAGATAGCGCCCTCCGCGACGGCGAGGATAGTGAAGCGGCTGCCGGTTTGCATGCGCTTGTCGATCGTGGCGATGATGTTGTCCATGCTGTAGGGGATTTCGGGAATGAGGATGACGTCTGCGCCGCCGGCGACGCCCGCGTACAGCGGGATCCAGCCCACCTTATGCCCCATGATCTCAACGACGAACACGCGGCCGTGGCTCGACGCGGTGGTGTGGATGTCGTCGATGCACTTCGTGGCGATCTCGACAGCACTCGTGAATCCGAAGGTCATCTCGGTTCCCCACGTGTCGTTGTCGATCGTCTTGGGCAGCGCGATGACGTTGAGCCCTTCCTGCGAGAGACGGTTTGCGGTCTTCGTGGAGCCGTTGCCACCCAACATGAAGAGGCAGTCAAGATGCAGCTGCTTGTACGTCTTAATCATGGCGGGAACCTTCTCCACGCCATCGGCCTCGGGAGTGTCGAGCAGCTTGAACGGGGTGCGGCTTGTGCCGAGGATGGTGCCGCCGCGCGTGAGGATGCCGCTGAAATCGTGGGGCTCCATCTTGCGATAGCGTCCGTAGATAAGACCCTGGTAGCCGTCCTCGAAGCCATAGATCTCCACGGATTCCTTGCTCTTATTGATGAGCGTCTTCACGATGCCGCGCATGGTGGCGTTGAGCGCCTGACAATCGCCGCCGCTCGTAAGCAAACCGATTCGAAGCATAGCGGTCCCCTTCCCCGATGAATCTTCTGCGCATCAGTGTACTACGCTGGTGAGTATACACGTGCCACGCCGCATGAAACCAAGGGTTTACTCACGGCCGCCGACGCCCTCTCGACAGAGTCGGCGGCTCGGAGTAGGCTGGGCGTAGGCGGTATCGTGAGGAGGATCTGCCATGCGTATCAAGACCATCGGCGTCGAAGATTGGCTCAACGTCCACGAGAAGAGCGCCGCAGTGGACATCGCGCAATCCACGATCGCCTCGCTTACCATGGACGAGATTCTGCGCCTCGATGGCACGGACGGAGCCGGCTTCTACGAGCAGCTCGGGCGCGAGAAGATGAATTACGGCTGGATCGAGGGGTCGCCGGATTTCAAGCGGGAAGTTGCCAGCCTGTACCAACAGGTGGACCCGGAAAACGTACTCCAAGCGAACGGCGCGACGGGCGCGAACTTGCTCGCTCTCATGACGCTCGTCGAGCCCGGCGACCACGTCATAGCGGAATACCCTACCTACCAGCCGCTCTACGAGATTCCGCGAACCCTGGGAGCGGATGTCGAGTATTGGCACATCAAGGAAGAGCAGGGCTGGCAGCCGGATATCGTCGAGCTCGAGCGACTCATCCGCCCCAACACGAAGCTCATCTGCATCAACAACGCGTCGAACCCGCTCGGTACGGTGCTTCCGCGCGAGACGCTCGAATGCATCGTTGAGATCGCGCGGTCGGTAGGGGCGTATGTGCTTTCCGACGAAGTCTATCTGCCGCTCGAAGATACCGAGAGCTTCGTGTCGATGGCAGACCTGTACGACCGCGCCGTGGTGACGAACAGCATTTCAAAGACGTATTCGGTACCGGCAGCGCGCATTGGCTGGACGGTGTCGAATGCCGAGGTAGCCGACCGTATCCGCGTCTATCGCGATTACACGCTCATCTGCGGCGGCGTGTTCAACGACGCACTCGCCGTCCATGTGCTGCGCAACCGTGAACGCATTCTCGAGCGCAACCGCGCCATCGTTATGGAAAACCGCGCCATCGCCCAGGCATGGGTCGACAACGAGCCGCGCGTGCGCTGGACGGCGCCGAAAGGGGTTTCAACCTCGTATATCCAGTTCGACATACCCATGGACGACGAGGCGTTCTGTCTGAAGCTCTTGCGCGAGCGCGGCGTGCTGCTGGTGCCTGGAAGCCGGTTCGAGCTCCCGTGCGGCGCGCGTCTGGGTTATTGCGCGCCTAAGGAGACGCTCCGCGAGGGGCTCACGCTGCTCTCGCAGGCGCTGCACGAGTTTGATTAGGGTCGAAGGCTACACGCGAAGCAGCTTCAGGGTATCGTTCGCGATGCCCGCGACGGTGATACCGCAGCTCGCAAGGAGCTCCTGCGGATCGAACCGGTCATAGAAGTTTCGAGGTATACCGTAGCAGCGCGTGTGTACGTCGGTCGTTGCGAGGAAGCGCGCGACCTTCTCGCCCCAGCCGCCTTCGAGCACGCCGTCTTCGAGTGTGATGACCACGCGGTGCCGTTCAGGCAGCGTGCGCAGGAAGTCCTCGTCAAGCTCCGTGGCGAAGCGCGGGTTCACGAGGGTTGCCTGCACGCCGTGCTGCGCCAGCGCATCGGTCACCTGCTCGCCCAAGGAGAAGAAGCCGCCAAGCGCAAGGATTGCAACATCTGCGCCCTCGCGAACGACCTGGTAGGAGGGTGTGCCGAACGTCTCATAGTCCGTGGATGCGAGCTTGGGGCGGGAGGTGGGGCTCCCAATGGGCATGCGAATCACGACAGGCATATCCTGCTGGTCGAGCGACCAGTCGAGCATCGCGAGGTACTCTTCGAGACAGGTGGGGGCGAGCACGCGCAGGTTGGGCAGGCCGCCGAGCATGGCGAGGTCGAAGAAGTTGAGGTGCGTCTCTGCGTTGGCACCAAAGACCGAAGACCCGATATTGATGATCGTCGCCGGAGCGCGGTTGAGACACAGGTCGTGCCAGAGCTCGTCATATGCGCGCTGCAGGAACGCGCCGTATACGCCGAAGATTGGCTTCGCGCCGCTCGCAGCAAGCGCCGCGGAGAAGGTGACGGCATGCTCCTCGGCGATGCCGACGTCGACGAATTGTGACCCGGCCTGCGCGCGGCGCTCGGGTGTGAAACCGAGCACGTAGGGCATGCCGGCAGTGATGGCGACGATGCTCCGGTCGAGCTCCATGCGCGCGAGCAGGTGCGTTGCGGTGAGGTCTGCATAGCTGCCGGAAGGCACGTCGCCGCCGATGAGCTTGTGCTTCTCGCCCGTGGCAAGGTCGAATGCGCCTACATGGTGCCAGAGTTCGGGTTCGCGCTCGGCAGGTTCATAGCCGGCGCCCTTTTTGGTATGGATGTGCAGCACGACAGGGTGATCCGTGCCACGCAGGGATTCGAGTGCATCCACGAGCTCCCGCACGTCGTTACCTGCTTCGACGTAAGCGTAGTCAAAGCCCATGGTGCGGAAGAGGTTCGATTCCGCGGCGCCGTGCGTGGCGCGTAGCTCGGCGAGGGTGCCATAGATGCCGCCGTGGTTCTCGGCGATGGACTGGTCGTTATCGTTCACGATGACAATGATGCCGCTGCCCAGCACCGCTGCGTTGTCGAGGCCTTCGAATGCGAGGCCGCCGGAAAGCGAGCCGTCGCCGATGACCGCCACGACGTCGTAGTGTTCGCCGGCGAGGTCACGGGCTTTTGCGAGGCCGCAAGCGAGGCTCACCGAGGTCGAGGTGTGTCCGATCGAGAAAAGATCGTGCTCGGATTCGCGCGGGCTCAAGAAGCCGGAGACCGTGCCGAACGCTTCGGGGTCGAGGTAGGCTGCGGCGCGCCCAGTGAGCGCTTTGTGCGCATAGCATTGGTGCGAGACGTCGAAGACGATCTTGTCGCGCGGGGAGTCGAATACGCGGTGCAGTGCGACCGTGAGTTCGACGACGCCGAGGTTGGGCGCGAGGTGCCCGCCGATGGCAGAGGCGTTCGCAAGGATCGCGTCGCGCAGTTCGGCGCAGAGCTTCGGCAAGTCCTCCGTGGGAAGAGCGTGCACGTCATGCGGCGACGAGATATGTTCGAGAACCTTGCTACGCACTTCGCACCTATCGTTATCGTCCGGGCGTTCTGTGCATCCCGGAGTGAATACACAGTGTCTCACATTCGCGTGGGCGAAATGTGGATGCTCTGCGATGCTGGGCGAACGGCTCTGCGAGCGGCGCGAACGTTGTAGGCGGCGCGAACGTTGCGGGCGGGGCGTACGTTGCAGGCGGGGCGTGTTCGTTACTCTGCAAAAAGCATAGAAAGTCTCGGTAAGAGCGTTCGCAAGCGCGCTTATCGAGCATTTCATCGCTTTTTGCACATTTGCCGAAGACTCCCTGGTGGGGGGGATTTTACTTGTTGCGACCGATGAGGGAGATGACGAGGCTATCGGGCGCTCCGCTCTCGCCCGTTTCGATGTGTGCAGAGATCTCCATGTCCATGGCGTGCGCGAGGTTTGCGGCGATGGCGAGTCCGAGGCCGCTGCCCGAGGAACTGCGTGCGGAATCTGCCTGGTAGAAGCGGTCAAAGAGCCGTTCGGCATCGATTTGCACCCCAGGGGCGATGGCGTTGGCGAACTCGATACACACAGTACTGTCCTGGTTGCTCACGGAGACGCAGGGTGCGTTTGCGCCATGGCGCAGGGCGTTCACGATGAGGTTGTCGAAGATGCGCGTCAGCGCGTCTCGGTCGGCGAAGATAGCTGTGTCCACGGCGCACGAGACGCGAGGCTCCCATCCGCGTGCTTCGAATTCGGGGTAGTGCGCAAGCAGCGCCTGCTCGATCGCCGTCTCGACTTCAACCACCTCGGGCGTGAGCGAGAGATCCGGATCGGTCGATTTCGTATAGGCGAAGAGCGCGTCAAGAAGCTCGGTTGTGCTGTCGATGCGCGCGGCGGCGGCGTCGAGGTGGCGCGCGCGAACGTCGCCATCTGTTTCATCGAGTGCAAGCTGGAGATATCCTTTGGCACCTGTGAGCGGCGTGCGGATGTCGTGCGAGAGGGCGGAGAGGTCGCGCTGGAACTCCTCTTGGCTGCGCAGCGCCTCGATGCGCTCGCGTGAGGTCTCCTCGAGGCCGTCGTTGATCACCGAGGCAAGCTCGTGTATGCCGGGTGCGGGGGTTCCCGCGGTCACGCGGGCGTTGCTGTGCTTGTTGTGCGTGCGCAGGAACGTGGCGATGCGCTTGAGCTCGGTCGCGTAGAGGGCGGCGGCGATGAGTGCACCGAGACCCATTCCGAGCGCGAGCATGGCGACAGCGAGCATGCGCGCCTCCTTTTCGAACGACGGGAAGCCATCCGTGCATGGACGGCGAGGGTGGGTGTTTGGGA
>CASFXG010000039.1 GCA_949298635.1 uncultured Coriobacteriaceae bacterium
AGAACGCCGAGCACCTCTCCTGGACGTTCGAGGAGGTCGACGGCAAGCTCGAGAGCCTCATGCGCGGCATGTTCCACAACGTGGACGACACCGCTCGCGCCTACGGCCACGAGGGCAACTTCGTCATGGGCGCCAACATCGCCGGCTTTACCAAGGTCGCCGAGGCCATGATGGCCCAGGGCGTGTGCTAGGCTCGTATCAACAACGCGCTTGTGAATCGGGGCTTCCGTGTTCAGCGGAAGTCCCGATGTTGTTTCTAGACCCTATAGCGCAGCCGCTCATGCGAGTCTCGTCGCTCTTCGTTCCTGTTTTGGGCGTCGCGATCCGCTCAGGCCAAATGCTCCACAGCGATTTCTTACAAGTTTGGTCAAAAATAAAAGTATTGTGACACTTCTTCTCGAAAAACAGGGGTGCGCATCGCCCATAGCTGGGATAAGCGAGTCCGATACCAGGGCGGTGGGCGAATTACACCCATACTTCCCGAGAGGAAGTGTCACAATATTCAGATTTCCAGCTCGAGCTAGCGGCATTAAGATAAAAAATATGGATCTACGTGCGCAAATCTTGCAGCAATCTCTACAAGGTGTGGAAAAACGCCGCTGCGCGAGGGAAGGCGCGCCTATAATGATCGTGCCCTGTCGCACATTGAATCGGAGGCCGTCCATGCCGCGGGAATATATCGCTATCGCACTCGGCGCAGTCTCTATGGCACTGTCCTTCGTTCCGTCTAACATCGCCCAGCTCATCGGCGTTTTGCTCGGCGTCGCTGCTTTCCGAATCGCGCGCCAGGTCAAACGTGAGGATTACCGCCGCGACCTGCCCTGTACCGTGGCGCAGGTCATGGGTGTAGCCGGAGCTGTGCTGTGCGCTGTAGCTCCCGTGCTCAACCTGGTGGGCTGGGCGATCATCTGGGCGGCGGGCTAGGGAGGCGAGCCTCCTCGCGCGCGCGGGCAGGTGATTGCGCGCCCGTCTTTGAATCCGGTCTATCCATGGTATAGTTGACCCGGCGATAGACATATGCGTGCACAAGCACGGAGGCGGCGTGGCCCCGGGTAACCAGGGGGCTCGCCCAGGCTCGATTTATGAGGAGCGCATATGCCGGCCAAGAAGCCCCAACCAAAGAAATCCAAGACATCGAAGCGTGCGGTTACGTTGGATGCCGGCGCGTTCGATCGGCGCCTTGCGCGCCACCACGATGAGCTCCGGTGGCTCTACATGGAGCTCTACGACAACGGCGACATGTTCGCCGAGCTCATCGACCAGATGCGCTGCTTTTATAGAGAGCGCCCTGCAGATTTGCGTGCCCTCGATGCAAGCCGGGAAATCCATGGCACGTGGTATCGCGAGCAGAAGATGCTCGGCATGCAGATGTACATCGACAATTTCGCCGGCACGATCAAGGGCGTCGAGGAGAAGATCGGGTACCTTGAACGCTGCGGCGCTACATGCATCCACCTCATGCCGTTTCTCGATACGCCTGCCGACAAGTCCCGTTCGGACGGCGGTTACGCGGTGAGCGACTTTCGCCGCGTACGGCCAGATCTTGGCACCATGGACGATCTTGCGCACCTCGCACGAACCTGCCACGAGCGCGGCATTAGCCTATGCATGGATTTCGTGATGAACCATACCTCGGAAGAGCATGAGTGGGCGCGGCGCGCTCGATCCGGCGAGGGCGAATACATGAGCCGCTACTTCTTCGAGGCCAACCCTGCTGTGATCGAGCAGTATACGCGCGACGTGCCGCAGGTCTTTCCCACGACGGCGCCCGGTCACTTCACCTACCTGCCGGAGCTCGGGCAATCGGTGATGACGCAATTCTATCCGTATCAATGGGATCTGAACTACCGCAATCCGCGCGTCTTCAACGAGATGATGTACAACTTCCTCTACCTTGCCAACCAGGGCATGGACATCATTCGCCTCGACGCCGTCCCCTATATCTGGAAGCAACTCGGCACGAACTGTCGAAACCTTCCGCAGGTGCATACCATCGTGCGCATGATGCGCATGATCGGCGAGGTCGTGTGTCCCGGCATCGCGCTTCTGGGCGAGGTCGTCATGGCACCCGCCGAGGTCGCGCCCTATTTCGGCACGCCGGAAAAGCCCGAATGCCACATGCTCTACAACGTGACCACCATGGCAACGACCTGGCACACGGTGGCGACGCGCGACACGCGCTTGCTGCGTCGCCAGCTCGAGAGCGTCTCCAGCCTGCCATCCTCCTATACCTTCCTGAACTACCTACGCTGCCACGACGACATCGGATGGGGCCTCGACTACCCGCTTCTTGCCGTATGGGGACAGCGGGAGGTCGCCCACAAGCGCTACCTCAACGATTATTTCTTAGGGAACGCTCCGGGTAGCATGAGCCGGGGAGCGCTCTACAACGCGGATCCTGTGACGGGGGATGCGCGCTTTTGCGGAACGACCGCGTCTATGTGCGGAATCGAGGCGGCCGGATTCGAAGGCGACGCCATGAAGATGGATGTCGCCGTTCGGCTCGACCTCATGCTGCATGCTTACATGCTCACGCAATCTGGTATGCCCATCATCTACAGCGGCGACGAGCTCGCTCAGGTGAACGACTATTCCTATCAAGACGATCCTGAGAAGGCGGAGGATTCCCGCTATATCCACCGCGGAGCCTTCCCGTGGGATCTTGTCGAAACCATTGATGTCGAAGGATCCGTGCAGCAACGCGTCTTCGATGGCCTGCAGCTTCTCGAGCGCGTGCGCCACACCGAGCCGCTCTTCTCATCCGATGCAAGCTTGCGGCCGAAAGACTACAGTGACCGGGCAATCCTCTGGCTCGTGCGCGAGCGCGGAGGCGAGGCGCTCCATGCCGTGTTCAACTTCAGTGATGAGCCGAGAACCATATGGATGCCCGAGGCGGGGGAGTACGCCGACCTCCTTACGGGCAAGCGCGAGGACATTACCACGGTAGAGCTCCCAGCGTGGGGCTTCTTCTGGAAGAAGCGCGGCTGGTGAGGGGAACTCCCTCCCTCCGCCCCCGGCACATATCATCCCGTGCTCAGACAGTCCTCGGAAGAGCCCCTTTGGGGCTCTTCCTGCGAAACTGCGCCGGGACGATATGCGCCGGGGGAGGAGGGAGGGCAGGAGGTTCTTCGGGTTGAACATATGGTGGAGTTGCCCGTCCTCCCGCACCGACCCGCCCGGGCATCGTCACGGCGCAGTTCCGCAGCATATGGCCCGAAGGGCCGTATGCGAGGACTGTTTGAGCACGGGACGATGCCCGGGCGGGTCGGTGCGGGAGGACGGCCGTTATCGTTGCGCGTGCTCTTGGCGCCAGGCACGGGGAGATACACCGCAGGCGTTCTTGAATGCGCGAGAGAAATGGAGCTGGTTGGGATAGCCTACGGCGCGCCCGACATCGCCCACGGAAAGATTCGAAAGCTTGAGCAGCTCGCATGCCTTTTCGATGCGATACCCGATAAGGAATTGTTGCGGCGAGACGCCCATTGCGTCGCGGAAGACCTTGCCGAAGTAGCTTCGGTTGAGTCCGGCGTTACGCGCGATGTCCTCGACGGTGACATCGTTTTGGTAGTTCTGTTCGATGTAGGCGAGCGCGTTGTCTACGTAGAAGCTGTGCAGACGGCTCGTTGAGTTCGCGCGATGCGGCTTGATCGAGGCGAGGAAGGCGTCGAAGAACAGGTACGTGCACGCCTCAAGGTAGAATTGCGAGGCGCTTCGGTGATCGAGAAGACTCCTCATTGCGGCGACCATCTGCTTGCAGCGCTCCGCATCTTGGGCTTCGTACACGGGCAAGGCGGGGGAGAGTCCCACGCGGTCGAGCTGCGTCTTGACGTGCGCGCCATCGAACTCGATCCAAGTGTATTCCCATGGATCCTCAAGGTCGGCGACGTAGGTCGTGATCTGACCGGGGAAGATGAGAAAGCCCTCGCCTGCATGGAGCTCATGTACCTTGGATGCTCCGGCATCGTCTGCCGCTGTGAGCGTGCCGCGGCCAGCAAGGATGAAGTGGAACAGGTAATGGCTCCTCCGCGCCGGGCCGAAGGCGTGACCGGGCGTGCAAACCTCTCGCCCATACTGGTAGGGCATGAGGTCGGTGAAGATGCCGCCTTCGAAGGTCGAGAACTCGATTTCATGTGGGCGCATGGCAGCCTCCATGTTGCATTCCTGTTCGAGTGCGCGCGTTTTGACAGCGAGCTCAGTATATACCAAAATGCGTGGCTAGTCTAATAGTGATATAAAACTAATCTATAGATATAGCATATAGGTATATTAAAGAGACAACGTTCTAAACACGCATCTCAACGTCGTAAGAGAAGTATAAAGCGTCTCTTGAAACGCGTGTGTGCGAGATGTATAGAGATGCCGCTGAAGACCGTATTTCGACCGTTCGGCGAAAACAAATCAAAGTAGGCATAATGAAATATATTCCTTTATCAGCAAAAACACGAACTAATACAAATAGTATATACAAATAAGAGGATAACCTAGCATAAAGATAGTTTCTACTATGGGTTCATACGCTTTGTCTATCGCCATGTCAAAGCAGGGCAGGAGCTCGCGTTGGAAGGGGAAGCTCGATGGCTGGACTTACGCTCGAACACGTAGGCAAGAAATACCCCAATGGCTATGAGGGGGTGAAGGACTTCAACCTCGAGATAGCCGACAAGGAATTCATCATCTTTGTCGGGCCTTCAGGCTGCGGCAAGTCGACGACGCTGCGCATGATTGCCGGCCTCGAGGACATCACCTCTGGCACGCTCAAGATCGACGGCCGCGTGGTGAACGACGTGGAGCCCAGCGAGCGCGACATCGCCATGGTCTTTCAGAACTACGCGCTCTACCCGCACATGACCGTTTACGAGAACATGGCGTTCCCGCTGCGCCTGCGCAAGGTCGACAAGGCCGAGATCGATAAGGCCGTCCACGAGGCAGCGCGCATCCTCGACCTCGAGAAGCTGCTCGACCGCAAGCCGTCCGCCCTCTCCGGCGGCCAGCGCCAGCGCGTCGCCATGGGTCGCGCCATCGTCCGCAACCCCAAGGTCTACCTCATGGACGAGCCGCTGTCGAACCTCGACGCCAAGCTCCGCGTTCAGATGCGCGCCGAGATTTCCAAGTTGCACGACCGCCTCGGTGCCACGATCATCTACGTCACGCACGACCAAACCGAGGCCATGACGCTCGGCAGCCGCATCGTCGTCATGAAGGAAGGCGTCATGCAGCAGGTCGATACGCCTTCCAAGCTCTATGCCGAGCCCTGCAACCTGTTCGTCGCCGGCTTCATCGGCAGCCCCCAGATGAACTTCATCGATGCCGCGGTCGGTGAAGCAGACGGCAAGGTCACGCTTACCTTCGGGTCGAACGTCATCACCGTACCCGAAGCCAAGGCAGAGGCGCTCAAACCGTATGCGGGCAAGGTCGTCGTCGCAGGCATTCGCCCCGAGGATGTTATTGAGGAGCATGAGCACGCCGATGACAAGAACCTTTCCGAAGCGATTGACGCCACGGTCACGGTCTATGAGCTCTTGGGTGCCGAGGCCATGATCTACGGCGACGTGGACGGCGGTACCATCTCCGCGCACCTCTCCGCGACGAACCCGGCGCGCACCGGCAGCCGCGTGCGCGTGGCATTCGACATGGACAAGCTCCATGTGTTCGATAAAGAAACCGAGCTGGCCATCGTCCACTAGCCAAAGAGGGGAGCAGAGATGCTGAACAAACCCATTTCGCGGCGCTCGCTTCTGGGGCTTTCCGCCGCGGGCGCTGCCGCGCTCATGTTCTCCGGATGCGCCCGCGAGCGCTCGGATGGCAAGGTAGAAGTGGAGATCGTGAGCTACAAGCAGGAGGCCGTCTCGATCTTCGAGCAGATCATGGCCGACTTCAACGCGAGCCACGACGACATCTACCTGAACCTCCAGAGTCCGGCGGACGCCGTGACCGTTATGAAGACGCGTTTCGTGCGCGAGAACTATCCGGACGTCATCGGTATCGGCGGCGATGCGGATTACGCGAGTTTCGTCGATTCCGAGATCCTCGCCGATGTGAGCGACTATACCGGCCTCGAGAACGTGAATCCCGCCTACGTTGATATCTTGAAGAGCGTGACTTACATCCCGATGGAAGGGATCTACGGCGTGCCTTATGTGGCGAACGCCGCCGGCATGCTCTACAACAAGCAGATGTTCGCCGAGAAGGGCTGGAAGATTCCCCAGACCTGGGACGAGCTCATAGCGCTTTGCGACAAGATCGTGGCAGAGGGTGAGGTTGCCCCGTTCTACCTAGGCTATGCGGACACCTGGACCATTCTGAGCCCATGGAACTCCATCACGGTGAACATGGTGCCGAGCGACCTCGCGCGCCAGGTGAACGCCGGCGAGGCGAAGTTCGCCGACTACTACGGTGAGCCTGCGCGCCGCATGCGCCAGATGCTCAAGTACAGCCAGACCACGATCGGCGATCCCGGTCCGTTCTCCATCCAGTACAACGACGCCTGCACGCGCTTCGGCAACGGCATGGCCGCCATGTTCCCGTGTGGCAGCTTCGCGGTTCCGCAGATCCTGCGCGCCGGCACCGACATCGAGGTCGGTATGTTCGCCATGCCTTCGGCGGAGAACCCGGACGACCGTATCGTCGTTTCCGGCGTCGACCTGCAGTGGTGCGTTGCAGAGACCTGCGAGCACAAGGATGCCGTCTATGAGGTGCTCGATTTCCTGAGCTCACCCGAGTACCTGCAAACTTACATCGAAGACCAGCGCGCCATCCCGTGCGTCGAGGGCGACTTCGACCTCGATCCACTCTTCGATGACATCAAGCCGTGGCTCGACGAGGGGCGCGTCCTCGACTACCTCGACCACAGCTACCAGAGCGCCATGGCGGTCGACGCACAGCTGCAGACGATGCTCCAGGACAACGATGGTACCGAAGACGAGATCATCGAGCGCTTCCTCACCAAGTTCGATTCGGACTGGCAGCGCTATAACCGCAACGTCATCCGTAAGGTGCAGGACTACGAAGCGAGTCAAGGATAAGGAGGAGAGGCAATGGCAAGCCTTGCTAAGAGCAAAGTCGGCTCGAGCCGCATGAAGACGTTTTATGCGATCCTCATCCCCGTGCTCGTGCTGTTTGTGGCATTCAACACCTACCCGCTCATCACGGGATTCTTCTACAGCTTCACCGACTCGAAGGGCTACGGCGCCTTCAATATGGTCGGGTTGCTGAACTACGCGGATCTGTTCACCGACACCCGTGTGCTCAACTCGTATCTCTTCACGTTCAAGGTCGCCGTCGTGGCCACCATCTTGACGAACGTGATCTCGCTCATGCTCGCCATGGCGCTCTCGAGCAAGATCAAGTTCAAGAGCGCGCTGCGAGGGCTCTTCTTCGTGCCGCAGATTTTGGGCGCGCTCGTTGTGGGCTACGTGTTCCAGTTCCTGTTTACCTGGCTCATCCCGGCGTTCTTCAACACCGACTACACGATCCTCGGCGATCCTACCTGGGCGTGGGTCGCCATCGTGGTGGTGCTCGTGTGGCAGAGCTGCGCGCAGACGACCATCATCTACATCACCGGTCTTTCCTCGGTGCCGGAGGACGTCTACGAGGCCGGTGCGCTTGATGGCGCGAAGGGGTGGAATAAGTTCCGCTACATCACGCTTCCGCTCATCATGCCTTCCATCACCACCAACATGGTGCTCGTGATGAAGAACATGCTCATGGTCTTCGACCAGATCGTCGCCATGACGAGCGGCGGCCCCTCGCAGTCTACCGAGTCCATCTCCTACCTCATCTACAACAACGGTCTCTCGGGCGGGCAGTTCGGCTTCCAGTGCGCCAACGCGGTGATCTTCTTCATCCTCATCGCGGCGATCTCCATCATCCAGACGCGCTTCTTGAATAGCAGAGAGGAGCAGCTGTAATGGCACAGACTTCTGAGGTGAAGGTCAAGGAACGGGTCAACTGGCCCATCACCATCACCTTGATCGTGCTGGCCGCGATCACCATCATCTTCCCGCTCTACATGGCGGTTCGTATCGCCGTGGCAGAGCAGTATCCCATGGGTCTCGAGATCTTCACGCTGCCCGAGCATTGGGACTTTGCGAACTTCGTCGAGGCCATCGAGGCGACGGACTTCTTCGTGACGTTCATGAACTCGCTCATCATCACGGTCGTTGCCGTGGTCGTGTCCATCGTGGTCCACAGCCTCGCGGCGTACGCCATTGGGCGCAACATGGAGAAGAAGCCCTTCAAGCTCTCGTACTACTTCATCGTTGCCGGCATGTACGTGCCGTTCGCGATCCTCATGATGCCGCTCGTCAAGCAGACCGCGGTGCTGCACCTCGATAACATGTTCGGCGTCATGATCCTCTACATCGTGTTCTACATGCCTATGAACGTCATGCTCTACACGGGTTATCTGCGGAACATCCCTATCGCGCTCGAGGAGGCGGCGCGCGTGGACGGCGCCCGCACGTGGAAGACGTTCTGGAAGGTGATCTTCCCCATCATGAAGCCCATGCACGCCACCGTGGCCGTGCTCACCGGCCTAGCGGTGTGGAACGACGTCATGACCCCGCTCGTCATCATGGGCGGCTCGGGCGTGAACACGCTGCCGCTCGCGCAGATGACGTTCCAAACGGCATTCGGCACGGATTACTCGCTCGCGTTCGCGTCGTACCTCCTCGCGATGCTGCCCATGATCATCTTCTACATCTTCGCGCAGAAGCAGATTATCGGCGGCGTCACCAATGGCGCGGTGAAGTAGCCCTCTTGTGCACCGCGGTATCCGCCTCCTTCTCACGGTTCGCCTTTTCCGCCAGATGCAGCTTATAGGTTGAAGTATCTGGCGGAAAAGGTGGACGTGATGGGGTGCAGGCGGATGCACGGCGGTTTTCGTATACTGTTTGCGACCCCGACCCGGCGCGTGCTCGGTCGGGGCTTCGCACGTCAACCCTGCGTGTTGGAAAGGCTGCGACCATGTCCATAAGCTTCGATGCCTCGACCCGGGTCTTCACGCTCTCGACCCGTTCCACAACCTATCAGATGCAGGCGGATTCCTATGGCTTCCTGCTGCATCTGTACTATGGCGCACGTACGGACGGGTACATGGCCTACCTCGTGACGTACGCGGACCGCAGCGGCATGTGCGGGTGCCCCTATGACGTGCACGACCGCACGTATTCACTCGACGTGCTGCCGCAGGAATTTCCCTTTCAAGGGGCGGGCGACATGCGCAGCCCCTTGCTTTCCGTGCGCGACGCGAGCGGCGCCTTCGGATGCGACCTGCGCTATGCAGGCTATGAGATTCGTCCGGGGAAGTATGGCCTGTCTGGGCTTCCCGCCGTGTACAGCGATGATGAGGCCGACGGCGCCGAGACCCTCGTGGTGCACCTGCGCGACGCGCGCCTAGGCCTTGTAGTCGAGCTCCTCTACGGCGTGATGCCCGAGCTCGATGTCATCACGCGCGCGGCGGTGATTAAGAACGAGGGCGCGGGGCGCATCACCGTCGACAGGGCGCAGTCTGCCTGTCTCGACTTCGTGCACGGCGAGTTCGACGTCATCTCGTTTTACGGAAGGCATGCCATGGAGCGCATTCCGGATCGGCATCCTGTTGCACACGGCTCGTTTTCCGTGGGAAGCAGGCGCGGCATGTCGTCGAACCAGTACAGCCCCGTGCTTATACTGTGCGACCACACCGCAACGGAATCGACGGGTCGTGCCTGGGGCATGAGCTTCGTGTACAGCGGTGGGTTCGAGGCGCGGGTGACGGGCGAGCAGTTCGATCAGACGCGCTTCCAGATGGGGCTTTCCGACGACCGCTTCTCGTATCCGCTCGAGCCGGGCGAAGAACTCGTGGCGCCTGAAGTCATCATGACGTATTCGAACGCCGGCATCGAGCGCGTGTCGCAGAACTTCCACCGTTGCATCCGCACGCGCGTGTGTCGCGGCGTGTGGCGCGATGCGCCGCGTCCCGTGCTCATCAACAGCTGGGAGGCGTTCTACTTCGATTTCACCGGCGAGAGCTTGGTGAAGCTTGCAGAGAAGGCGTCGAAGCTCGGCATCGAGATGCTCGTGATGGATGACGGCTGGTTCTCCACGCGTCGCGACGACCTGCGCGCGCTCGGCGATTGGACGGTGAACGAGGGCAAGCTCGGTGGCACGCTCGCGGAGCTCGTCGATCGGGTGAACGCGCTCGGGGTGAAATTCGGCCTCTGGGTCGAGCCCGAGATGGTGAGCGAGGATAGCGAGCTCTATCGTGAGCACCCAGACTGGGTGCTCGCCGTGCCGGGCAAGGGGCCTGTGCTCGGCCGCGACCAGCTCGTGCTCGACCTTTCGCGCCCCGAGGTGCGCGAGAACCTGTTCGCGCAGCTCTGCGCCGTACTCGACCAGGCGAACATCGAGTACGTGAAATGGGATTACAACCGTAGCATCGTGGACACGTACTCGCGCGCGTCGAACGACCAGGGCAAGGTGCTCTACGATTATATGCTCGGCTTGTATGACCTGCTTGAACGCTTGGTGGCGCGCTATCCGAAGATCCTCTTCGAGGGCTGCTCGGCCGGCGGCGGGCGCTTCGATGCAGGCATGCTGTATTACATGCCCCAGATCTGGACGAGCGACAACACCGATGCCATCAACCGCCTCACGATCCAGTATGGCACGTCGTTCGGATTCCCCGCTTCCGCTATGGGCGCACATGTATCGGCGTGCCCGAACGAGATCAACGGTCGCGATGTGCCTATCTCCACACGCGGCATCACGGCTATGCAGGGGGGCGCGTTCGGCTATGAGCTTGATCTGCTCGAGCTTCCCGAGCGGGCATGTGAGCATATCCGCGAGCAGGTGCGCCGCTATCACGAGATCGAGGCCATCGTGCGCGAAGGGTTGTTCTTCCGTCTGAGCTCACCCAAGCAAGATCCTGTGTGCGCGTGGGAATACGTGACCGAGGACGGCTTGCGCGCTGTAGTGAGCGCCGTCAGGCTCGAGGTCGAGGGCTATGGGGTGGCGAGCTACGTGGTTCCGCGCGGACTCACCCCGGGCGCACGCTACCGCGAGCTCGATTCTGGCGTGGTGTACCCAGCAGATGCCCTCATGGATATGGGTTTTCCGCTGCCCGTGACGCTTGAGGCGAACGCCGCCGTCATGTATCGTTTCGAACGTGTGGACGAGGAGGCATAAGGCGCTTGTGTGGCGTTCGTCCGATGTAACATCTTCCCAGGGGCTTTTCTGTAAAATCACCCCAGGGGCTTTTTTACATGCACGGACGGTGGCCTGCGTGGTAAGTTTCACTCCTTGCAGGTAAAAAACCCTGGGGTAATTTTACATGTGATGCATTACATCGAAGGAGCGCCCATGCTCGACGATTATCGCAAAGCGCGCAAGCTCGCGATGAAGCAGCTGCAGGCCGATGTCGCGGCCGGCCGCTACCCGTATCTTCCCGCGCTCGATGACATCCTGAAAGGCGAGGGATGCCAGGGCGAGATCCCCATCGGTACCACCGAAATCGACATCTCGCTCATCGCCGGCACGCGCACCCGCGGCCGCCAGAACAGCTTCTCCACGAACTTCATGCCGCTGCCCGAGGCGACGTCGGAGTTCGCCATGAAGTGGAGCGACCTCATCGACTCCCAGCGCGAGGAGGGCATTCGCGACCCCGTCCTTGTCTACGAGTTCTTCCAGCGCTTCTACGTGCAGGAGGGCAACAAGCGCGTCTCCGTCCTGCGCTACCTGGGGCAGCCCACGATCTCGGCGCAGGTCATCCGCGTGGTGCCCATGCCCTCCGATTCCAAAGCCTATCGCGTCTACCAGGAGTTCATGCGCTTCTACAGCGTGGCTCCCATCTACGGCATCGTCCTTTCCGAGGAGGGCTCGTATGCGAAGCTCGCCGCGTTCGCGGGGCGCACGCTCGATGAGCCTTGGCCAGACGACGCCGTGCACGACTTACGCAGCGCCTTCGACTCCTTCCTCGTGGCGTTCAACAAGCAGGGCGGCGAGCGCTTGGGCATGAGCTCGGGCGACGCGTTTCTCGTCTACCTCAAGATCTTCGGCTTCACGCAGGCGGTTTCGTCGCTTCCCAGCGAGGTGGCGCGCCATGTGGAGCGCATCTGGGACGAGTTCATCGTCGCCCGCGACGGCGGCAAGGTCGCTTACCTCGAGGATCCGGCAGCGGGTAAGAAACCGGTCATCGGTGAGCTCAAGCGGCTCGTGGAGGTGGCGACCCTCAAGCCCTTCCGTGTCTCGTTCATCTACGAGAAGAGCCCTGAGACGGACGGTTGGTGTGCGCTCCACGAGAAGGGGAGGGTTAAGCTCGAGCAGCGGCTCGGCACGACGGTCGTGACGCGCGCCTACGAGAACCGCGCGGAGGATGATGCCTTCGACGCGGCGGTGGCGGATGCGCTCGCGACGGGTACGGATCTCGTGGTCACGATCGCGCCCACCCAGATGCGTGCCTGTCTGCGCGCCGCAGTGACGAACCCGGAGGTTCCGTTCATTAACTGCTCTGTGAGCCTCTCGCACAGCGCGGTGCGTACGTTCAGCGGCAGGCTCTACGAGGCGAAGTTTCTGCTCGGAGCGCTCGCGGCGAGCATGGCGGACAACCATCGCGTGGGATATGTGGCCGAGACGCCGGTCTTCGGCAGCGTCTCCGAGATCAACGCTTTCGCCATCGGCGCCGCGATGGTCGACCCCAAGGTCACCGTGTTCCTCAAATGGTTCTCGGCGAAGGACTACGACTGGAAGCGCGAGCTCGCGGAAGCGGACGTGCGCATCATCTCCGCGCGCGACTACGCCGATCCCACCCAGCCCAATGAGCCGTGGGGGCTCTATCGCGTCGAGGAAGACGGTTCGACCACGCACCTCGCGGAGCCCATCTGGAAGTGGGGGCGCTACTATCGCCTCATCGTGCAGTCGATTCGCAACCAGACGTGGAAACGGCAGGGTGCCTCAGTCTCCGGTGTATCGCTCAACTACTGGTGGGGGATGTCTGCCGGCGTGCTCGACGTGGCGCTCGCCGAGGGTCTGCCTTACGGCCAGCGTACGCTCATCGAGATCTTGCGCCAGTCCATCCAGACGCATCGCATCGATCCCTTTGCCGGCGAGCTCATGAGCCAGGAAGGGATCGTGCAGGTGGACGGAGCCGGACGCCTGCCCAGCGAGGAGATTGTGCGCATGAGCTGGCTCAATGCGAACGTGGTCGGACGTTTGCCCGAGCAGCGCGAACTCTCTTGGGACGGTCTTGAAAAGGTCGAGGTGAGCGGCCTCATCCCGCTCGATGTCGAGAAGTTGCCGCACAAGGGGACGCTTTCATGAGGATCCTTGCCATCTCGGATACCGAGGAAGACCGTCTCACGACCTGCGCAGGCTTGGAGCAGCTCGGGCATATCGACTTCATCGTCTCATGCGGCGACCTGCGCGCCAGCTACCTCGAGACCATTGTGACGCTCGCGAACGTGCCCCTGCTCTATGTGCCGGGAAATCACGATACGGGCTACGAGGAAAACCCGCCGCTCGGGTGTACGCCCATCGACGGCAAGATCGTTGAATGCTCGGGCATGCGCGTCATGGGACTCGGGGGGTCGCTGCGCTACAACGACCGGGTGTATGGCTTCACCGAGCAGGAGATGCGTTGGCGCATGTTTAAGCTTGCACTGCGGGCGAAGTGGACGGGCGGGGCAGACCTCATGGTGACGCATGTGCCCCCGCACGGCTGCGGAGATTTGGACGACTACCCGCATCAGGGATTCGAGGCGTTCAACGTAGCGCTCGAGATGCTCCAACCGCGTATCCTTGTCCACGGCCACGTGCATATGGAGTACGGACGTATCGAGCGCGAACATGCCCACCCGTCTGGCGCGCGCGTCATCAACGCTTGCGGTTCTCAGATCATCGAGCTGTAGCCAGACACACCACAGGCGTCACTTTGGGGACGGGTACGTTTGTGCCGCATGTAACCCCAGCGACTTTTTTACAGGAGCCAGGCGTAAAATTACCCCAGGGGTTATTTGACAT
>CASFXG010000040.1 GCA_949298635.1 uncultured Coriobacteriaceae bacterium
GTCTTCCTCGTCGATGCCGTACTTCTGGGAGAGGATGTCGAGGAAGAGCTTCTTCACCGGCTCCTTCTCCTCATCGTCGCCCTCGATCTTGACGGGGCGGCCGCCCACGATAACGTCGAGGTTCTCATGGTCGACGGCCTCGGCAGCCGGCTTCTTCAACTGATCGCTTGCCAGGTGGATGAGCAGGTCGGAGATGCAGAAGACGGGGTCGGCGGGATCTTCGCCCACGCACACCTCGACGGTGCTGCCGTCCTTCTTGCACACGACGCCGTGGAGCGCGAGCGGGGTGGCGACCCAGTGGTAGGCCTTCACGCCGCCGTAGTAGTGCGTATCGAGGTAGGCCATGTCGCCTGCCTCGTAGAGCGGGTTCTGCTTGAGGTCGAGGCGCGGGGAGTCGATGTGCGCGCCCAGGATGTTCATACCGTGCTCCATAGGCTCGGTGCCGAGATTCACGAGCATGAGCGACTTGTTGTGGTTCACGGCGTAGACCTTGTCGCCTGCCTTGAGCGTGCGGCCTTCGGCGATCGCCGTCTCAAGGTTCACGTAGCCTGCCGCCTCGGCAAGCTCGACGCTCGCCGTCACGCACTCGCGCTCGGTCTTGTTCTCGCTGATGAACGCGCGATACTTGGAGCACAGCTCCTCGAGTTCCGCCGTCGCGGCGTCATCGTATGCCTTCCATGCGCAGGGACGCTCCATGGATCTGTCCTTTCCTCGGGCGGGCGGCGCTTTGCTGCCCGCATGTTTTCGATTCCGCATGCCATGGTAGCACGGCGCGGGCATGCTCGGAGGGCGCGGTGTGGACGCACGCAGCGCGGGCGCACGCAGCGCGGGCGGCGTGGTCGGCTTTCGCAGAACCGGATGGACAGAATAGAGATATTCAGACAGATTTAGGCCGTTAGAGCGACGAATGTGTCGGATTTTCTCTAGTTTGTGTGCAAGCCCCATCCTTATAGACAAACTAGAGAAATTCCGACAGTTATAGGCGGATCCAACGTCGAACGTGTCTGAATTTCTCTACTTTGTGTTTCAACGACAATGCTCTACGTTGCATTTCAGCGACGGCGGAGCTCCAAGGCAGCGGCAATGGAAGCTCGAAAGCGGCGGTACTTGCATGGTTTCATTGTTGCCGAGGCGGGCTTCAGTGCTTGAGCTTCCGAGCAACCATGAGGACGATGCCGGCGAGGCATGCCGCGCTTCCGAAGATGGCGAGCGTAATGGTGAGCTTCGCAGCGCGCGTTCCGTCGGTGCCTGTGAGGGTGCCGGAATCGCTCCCCGAGCCTTCGTTGCCGTCTTCGCTCGACGCCCCGCCTTGCTCAGGCGTGCTATCGGAATCGCCCTCGTTGCCCGAGCCGCCGTGGTCGCCGCCTTCGCCGTCGTCGGGTTGGGTCGTGCCGCCGTCGCCACCACCGGGATCCTTGTCGCCACCCGGCTCAGGATCGGTACCAGGATCGGGATCCGGATTGGGTTCTTCGCTCTCTACCTCAAAGACATATGCGCCGTTGTTGCCCAGGTTCGCCGTGAGGACGAGCGTGCCCCCGGATGCATCTCCGCGCAGCTCTTGCGCATAGGGGAGCGTGCCCGTGCGGTTCTCCGCTTTCGCATTCGTCACGGCAACCGCCCCCGTGGGCATGGCGGGTGTCCCGGCGATAAGCTCGTACTGGCCGCCCGCGCCCACGCGCCACGCGGCAGCCCCGGTGCTTCCGCTCGCCACATAGCGGCGTACGGTCTTCGTCGCGGTGGCGGGCGCAGCCTCGGAGGCAGATGAGAACCGCGCAGAATACGTCGTCTCGAGGTAATAGTAGGTGTGGCCGGCAACGGGCTCGCTCGTGAGCGGGACGAGGTCGCTCGCCTGGGGCAGCTCGTCCTTCGCAACTTCCGTACCGGCGGCAAGGGTGTAGAGCGGGGCGTCGGTGCTCATCACGTAGGCGCTTCCGGGTGCGGCGTTTCCGGTAAGGACGGTTGCCACGAGCGGCTGGGAGGTAGCGCCCGCGCCGTCCGCGCCCTCATACGCAAGCGCCGTCACCGTAAGGTCGCCATCTGCGTTCTCAACGCCGGCGCTGCCCAGCTTTTCAGCAAGCTCTTCTTTCGTCAAGGTGTCGCCATCTTGCACGCGCGCCAAGACGTCGCGCACCTCCTCGCGCGGAGCAACCTCGAACACCAGGCGAACCGGGCTCACGGCTTCCACGTCGTCGAGCGCCATGGTGGCCGAACCATCTGCACCCAGGGTCACATCGGCGCGAAACGCCGGCACGGCATCCGAGGGGATCGACGCGTAGACGGTTTGCACGCCCGTCGAAAGGTCGGTTTCAACGGCGATGTAGAAGTCGTACAGCGCGACGTCGCCGCCGGTATAGAAGTTCGGCAGGTTGCCGATGTAGAGGTACGTCTCGCACACCGCGGTGGCGCCTGCTGCGCGCGCTGCCTCGATACGCTCGACCGTTGCGGCGTCGGTGCCGTCGGGAAGGTCGTCCACACCTGTCCCGGCGGTCAAAGCGGAGAGTTCCGCTTGCGTGGCGAAGCGGTACGGCACGCCGTTGTCGCCCGCCACCATGTGATGGTCGGCGTCGATGTACCACGACACGCGGTTCGAGAATGCCCCGGTCGAGGCGTCGTAGGAGACCTGCCCGTCCTGAAGCGCCTCATAGAAGAGGTCGTATGCCGAATATCCCAGGTTGTAGCGGCTATTGATGCTGCGCACCAGGTAGTCGAACTCGTGCGTGGCGCCGGAAAGATCGCTGGGGTCTTCCAAGCTCATCTTGATCGCCTGCGCTGCGAGCTCGCCGGTGAGCATCGTGTCGCCGTATTGTACGCCCTTGACGCGCTCAACCTCCATACCTGCGCCGAGCGTGCTGTGGGCTTCGATGCGGCTCCCTTCGGCAAGCGATTCGTCGGCGTCGACGGGTGAGATGTAGCGCACGTCGAACATTTCGTCGAGGGAGGAGGCGAACGCCCAGTCCACCGCAGAGGCGCTTCGTGCGGGGAAGTAGTGCTCGACGCAGCTCAGGGTGGTGGGTTCATTCGCGTCAAGCAGCCCGTTCACCACGGGGAGCGTAACCTGCTCCGCCATGATGCCGTGTTGGCTCGAACCATAGAGGTTGAGTGTGACCTCGCTTTTGCCGCCTGTTGCCGCCGCGGCATATGCCTGCGCGGCCTCGTTTAGGTTCTCCCGAAGGTCGATCTCGGTACCTCCCACCATAGCGGTGAGGTCGCGGTTCGCCTGCCCAGCAGGGGTGTCGAGGAGGTATGCGACGGCCCCTGTGGTGTCGATGCCGGTCGTGTACACCGAGAGGGTGCTTCCGCCGCTTGCGTAGGCGGCGTTGACGCGCTGCTGCGACGCGCGCATGGTGAGCATCGTCGCGAGCAGGGCATCCGTGCCGTAGCCAGATTCGCGTGTGTTGGGGAGCGGCCCCACGAACCCGTTCGTGTCGCCCGTATAGACCGGCGGCTCCTCGACCTGCGTGCTCGCCATGGGCGGGGTATCCGCTCCCATGATGATCATCTCGGGCGAGCGGTCTTCCGCGCCCGCATTACCGGCGCTCACAAGCATCTCGCCTGCCTCGTAGATGGCGCGCTGTAGATAGGCACCGCTTCCCAAGCTCGTGCTTTTCGTGCTGAGCTGCGCCTGCGCGGGCGTGGCCGTGACGGAGACCGTTTTCGTGGCGCTGTCGTACGTGAGGTAGGCTCCGTTGGCATCGGGCTTGTATTCGTCGAGCGGCATGAGCGTTGTGACCGCGCTCGAGTACCCGATCACGGCGACGCGCATCGCGGGTGCGTCGTTGCCGGTGTTTTGTTCCATCAAGCGGCCGATGGCGTTGTTGAGCGCCTCGATGACGTAGCTGGCCTTGGGCTGTCCCGCGTATGTCGTGGAGCCGAGCACGCCGTTCAGGCTCACCACGAACACGACGTCGCGGCCGACGCCGTCCCGCTCGTGGATCGCGGCGGTCTGCGCGATGGCGGATATGCTCACGAGGAAATCGTTCTGCGGGTCGTCCAGCTGCGCGGCGACGCCTGCCGCCGCAGCGTCCTCATCCGATGCGTAGGCCGAGGCGTCAACCCAGATGCGTCCAGCTTTGTCGGTGCTGTACACGGGGTTGTTCTCATCTATACCGAAGAACGTGCGCCAGCCGGGTGAGGTGTCCGGATCGGCGACCTTCTCCACGCCGGTGACGGCGGAGTCTGGAGCCGCCGCGGCTTCGGTGGTGCCGGAGCTGGGGGCGGCGAGTGCGAATGTCGCAGAGAACAGCGATGTTGCAAGGAGGGTGAGAGCGAGCAGGCTGGCGGACAGCATGCGAAGCAGACGGCGCATAAGCCCTCGATTCTGGGGAGGCGCGGGTAGGGGAGTCGGTTCCGTTCGTTATGCTCCACGTACCCGCATGTGCGGAAGCTAAACACGGGGCGTTCGGCATTATGCGAATTAAGCGATTCGCAAGTGCTCTGGGTGGATCTGAGTGAAAGGACCGCCCCGAAGCCCGAGCGCCACGACCATCTCATAGTAGATATGTATAGATTGTGCTCATGCGTGCATAGCGCTGCCGTTCCCAGCCTGTGGCCGACTGCTTGCGTAATCGAGCGCTCTGCACGCCCGCATTTCTGCGATGATGGTCGCGGGTAAGAAACGATGCGCCGGGTGGGACCGCGCACGTTGTACGCTAGGAGGAATGTATGGAGTACAAGATCAGCGGCTATGAGCCCGAGAAGCTCTTCCATTACTTCGAGGAGATCAGCGCGATCCCGCGCGGGTCGGGCAACGAGAAGGGCATCAGCGACTTCTTGGTCGCGTTCGCCAAGGATCACGGCTTCTGGGTCTACCAGGACGATGTCCACAACGTCATCATCAAGAAGCCCGCGAGCGCCGGCGCGGAGAGCGCCCCGGCCGTCATGCTGCAGGGCCACATCGATATGGTGTGCGACAAGCGCGCCGGCGTCGAGCATGACTTCGAGCGCGATGGCATCGACCTCGTGGTGAAGGACGGCGTCCTCACCGCGAACGGCACGACGCTTGGTGCGGACAACGGCATCGCCGTCGCCCTCATGCTCACGGTGCTTGACGACGACTCCCTCGTGCATCCCGCGCTCGAGTGCGTGTTCACCACGGACGAGGAGACCGGCCTCGTGGGTGCCGAGACGCTCGACAAGTCGCAGATCGATGCCCGCATCATGGTGAACCTCGACTCCGAGGAGGAGGGCGTGGCGACCGTGTCGTGCGCCGGCGGCGTCGTGGCGACGCTTACCCGTCCGGTGGTGCGCGAGCATGTGGACGGCGCGACGCTCACGCTCGACATCTCCGGCCTCCAGGGCGGCCACTCCGGTAGCGACATCCACCTCGAGCGCGGCAACGGCGATCTCATCATGGCGCGCATCATCGAGAAGCTCATGCGCACCGGCGCGCCGCACCTGGTGAACATGAACGGAGGCACGAAGGACAACGCGATCAACCGCGAGTGCACGGCCGTGCTCGCGTACGCGAACATCGCCGAGGCCGAGGCGGCGGCGAAGACCGCGCAGGCCATGATCGACGACGTCACTGCCGAGCTCGAGGTCTTCGACCCCGGCTTCACCTGCACCGTCGAGGTGGCAGACGGCGCCTCCGTCGAGGCGATTCCCGATGCCGATGCCCGCGCCTTCATCTCCGCCCTGCGCCTTGCGCCGAATGGCGTCATGCGCCGCAACGTCGCAGCCGACGGCTCGGTCGAGGTTTCGTCGAACATCGGCGTCGTGCAGACGAGCGACGACATGATCACGTTCCTGCTCTCGCCGCGCTCTTCCATCACCTCGCTGCAGGAGGACGTCAAGGAGCGCATCCAGACGCTTGCCGACGCCTTCGGCTTCAACGCGCTGTTTGAGAACGAGTATCCCGGCTGGAGCTACGTCGAGCATTCGCACGTGCGCGACGTCTTCAAGGAGAGCTACCGCGAGCTCTTCGGCACCGAGCTGCGCATCGAGTCCATCCACGCCGGCCTCGAGTGCGGCCTCTTCGCCGCGGCGCTGCCCGGGCTCGACGCCATCGCCGTCGGCCCCACGCTCGCGAACGTCCATACGCCCGACGAGTGCATGGAGCTCGCGTCGTCCGAGCGCTTCTATAAGCTGCTCGTCGACGCCCTGCGCCGCCTCGCTGCGTAGCGGGCGGGAGCTCAGCGTAAAATTACCCCAGGGGTTTTTAACATTGCGCCCCGAGCAGGCTTTCTGCTCGGGGCGTCTTTCTGCGCAATGTTAAAAAACCCTGGGGTAATTTTACGCAATTTTACGCACAGGGGCGGTGCGCCCATCCGACTCGCCCCTGTCTGCACGATGGGGTAGACTGGATACCGTTGAAATCGAATGCTAGAGAGGATCCCGCATGTCTGCTTCCGCTGCCCGCCGCACGTTCGCCGTCATCGACGGCAACTCGCTCATGCACCGCGCATTCCATGCCGTGCCGCCCACCATGAACGCGCCGGACGGCACGCCCACAAACGCGATCTTCGGATTCCTCAACATGTTCCTCAAGATGGTCGACGCCTTCCATCCGGACGGCGTGGTCGTCGCCTTCGATAAGGGCAAGCCGCGTGTGCGCATGGAGATGCTCCCGCAGTACAAGGCGCAGCGCCCGCCCATGGATCCAGATCTTCGTCAGCAGTTCCCGCGTGTGAAGGAGCTTTTGGCGCGCATCTCCGTGCCGGTGCTCGAGGCCGAAGGCTGGGAGGGCGACGACATTTTGGGCACGCTCGCGCGTACGGGTGAGGCCGCCGGCTGCGACATGCTCCTCATCACCGGTGACCGCGACATGTACCAGCTCACCACCGAGCACGTGAAGATCGTGGGCACAAAGAAGGGCCTCTCGGACGTGGCCGTCATGACGCCGGAGACCGTCGAGGACCTCTACCATGGCATCACGCCGGAGCTCGTGCCGGATTTCTACGGCCTCAAGGGCGATAGCTCGGACAACATCCCCGGCGTGCCGGGCATTGGTCCCAAGAAGGCGAGTGCGCTCATCGCACAGTACGGCAGCCTGGACGAGGTCATTGCCCATGCGGACGAGATCAAGGGGAAGATGGGCGAGAACCTGCGTGCGCACATCGACGACGCACTTGTCTCGCGCCGTGTGGCGACCATCCAGACGAACGCCCCGGTCGAAGTCGATTTCGGCGCGACGTCGTTTCCCGCATATGATGCCCAGGCCATTTCGGAGGCGCTCGGCGAGCTGGGCATCATGTCCATGCAAAACCGCTTCCTCGCGCTCTTGGGCGACGAGGCGGGTGGTGTCCCGGCTCCGGCTGAGCTCGAGCTTCCGCGCGTCATCACCGTGCGCGGCGCGGGCGATACGACTGCCGAAGAGGCGTTTTCCGAGCTCTCCCGCGCGCTCGGGGCGGGGGAGTGGGTCGCCGTCGCCATCGATGACGACAAGGAGGCCGGCGCCCTGTTCGGCCTCACGCACACGCTCTGGGTGGCGACGGGTGAGGCGCTGCTCTCCTTCGAGGAGCCCGATGCATCCGGCGCGCCCGCGCCCGAGCTCGCCGATATCGCTTCCGCGCACGGCGTCGACTGTGCAAGCGGCGTCGTCCCCGGCGTGCTCCGTCGCCTCTTCGCCGAGGGACTCGTCGCGTCGAGCGACATCAAGGCGCTCATGCATGAGCTCGCGCCGGTCGATTCCGCCGAGGTAGCGCTGCTCGATCCGCTGTCGATCGACCCTGCGCGGATCTTCGACACGACAGTCGCGGCGTATCTGCTCGATTCCGTGCGTTCGGACTTCGACGATGCCTATCTCGCCGATACCTACCTGCATACCACGCTGCCTGCTGCGGCAGGTGAGGAGGGCGCCGGCGACGATGCGCCTTCGTTGGCGGCGCGCGGCGTCATCGTGGCGCGCGCGGTCGTGGAGCCGCTCATGCGTGCGCTCGAGGAGCAGGGTGCGGCCGGGGTGTTCCGCGATATCGAGATGCCGCTCGTGGGCGTGCTCGCCGCTATGGAGCGCACGGGCATGTACGTCGAGCCCGACCGCCTCGCTGCACTCTCCACCGAGCTTGGCGCGCAGATCGACGAGCTTGCCGCTCACATCCGCGAGCTCGCGGGCGACGAGACCTTTAACATCTCGAGCCCCATGCAGCTCAGCCATATCCTGTTCGATGTGATGGGCCTTCCCACCAAGGGGCTCAAGAAGACGCATCGCGGCTATTACTCCACGAACGCCCGCGTACTGGAGGAGCTCGCGCACGACCACGAGATCGTCCGGCTCATCTTGGAGTATCGCGAGAAGACGAAGATTAAGTCGACGTACCTCGATACGCTGGGGCCTTTGGCGCGAGAGATGCGCGATGCCCGCGTCCACACCACGTATAATCAGACGATCACCGCCACCGGGCGGCTCTCTTCGTCCAATCCGAACCTGCAGAACATCCCTACGCGCTCCGCATTGGGACATACGGTCAAGACGGCATTTTCCGTGGCGCCGGGAAGCGTCTTTTTGGCCGCGGACTATTCGCAGATCGAGCTCAGGCTGCTCGCGCACCTGTCTGCCGACGAGCATCTGGTCGCCGCCTTCAACGAGGGTGAGGATTTCCACGCCGAGACGGCGGCCCGCGTGTTCGGTGTGCCCGTCGACGAGGTCACGCCGCAGCTGCGTAGTCGGGCGAAGGCCGTGAACTTCGGCATCGTGTACGGACAGCAAGCCTATGGCCTCTCGCAGTCGCTCGACATCCCCATGGGCGAGGCGCAGTCGATGATCGACGCCTACTTCCGCGCGTACCCCGGCGTGCGCGCGTTCCTCGACCGTACCGTTGCGGAGGCGAAGGCGCGCGGCTATGCCGAGACGATGTACGGGCGCCGCCGCCCCATACCCGAGCTCAAGATGCGCATCCCCGCGCAGCGGGCGTTCGGCGAGCGCACGGCTATGAATCATCCCATGCAGGGGAGCGCGGCCGACATCATCAAGATCGCCATGAACCGCGTGGCGCGCCGTCTGCGCGACGAGGGCTTCCGCACGCGGATGATCCTGCAGGTGCACGACGAACTCGATTTCGAATGCCCCAAGGACGAGGTCGAGGCGCTCAGCGCCATGGTGCGCGAGGAGATGGAAGGCGTGGTGGAGCTGCGCGTTCCGCTTATCGCCGAGGTCTCCGTGGGCGAGACCTGGGCAGATGCCAAGTGAGTCATTCTGGGACTTTGGCACCGGGTCTCTGAGCCCCACCGGCATTTGGGACTTTGGCACCGGGTCTCTGAGCCCCACCGGTGGGGCTCAGAGACCCGGTGCCAAAGTCCCGCATCGTTGACGAAAGGAGCTGTATATGCCGCGGAACGGCTTTCCGCCGGGGACGTTCGTGCTCATTGTGACGCGTCTCATGTTCTATTTGGGCGTTCAGGCGGCGTATTTCATCGGCATCGTCGGCGTGCTCACCTACGAGCTTAAGGCGAGCACCATGGCGCTTGCCGCGGCGGTCGGCATCTTCAACCTCTGCATCATCGTGGCAAACGCCTGCAGCGGAACCTTGCTCGATGTGAAGGGGCCGCGCGTCCACACGGCGGCGACGGTTGTCATCGTCGTCGCATCGTGCTTGGCATACCAGCTCGTCGACGTTTCGGTCGCAAGCGTTCTCGCCATGAGCGCCGCCTTTGGGTTCTCGTGCGGCATGGGGTACCCGTACCTCACCGCCTATCCCGCGTATCTCACGCATCGGTCGGGCGAGCTGCAGCAGGTGAACGCCTTGCTTTCCGTTGCATCGAACGCTGCGGTCGCGGTGGGGCCGGCCATCGGCGGCGTCATCGCTTCGGTGTTCCCGGCACAGCGCGTGTTCGTGTTTTCCGCCGTGCTCGGTGCGGTGGCGATTATTCCCACCGCGATATTGCTCAAACGCATCGACGCCGTGGGTGTGCGTCGCCTGCATGGTCTTGAGGGCGAGGTTGTCGAGCGAGCCGACACGGCCGGGCAGGGCGATGCCGACGAAACCGCGGGCAGCGTCCTGACGCTGGAGAAAGGCACGTTCGGGGACTCCGTGCGCATCGTGATGAAGTCGTCGGTGCTCTCACTGCTCTTTTGGGGCGGCGTCCTGGCGTATGCGGGCTACGGCGCGTTCGACCCGCTCGAATCGCTCTATTATCGAGACGTGCTACACGTGGGCATCGCCTGGATGGGGTGGTTGTCGAGTGCTGCTGGCGTGGGGAGCTTCGTGGGCGCTATGCTATCGCTGCGCGTACCCTCCTCGTGGGTGAACGTCCGCACGTTGCTCTTGCTCATTGCTCTGCAGGGGGCGGCGTGTCTGCTCTATGTGGGAACTCCGTTCGTCGCTTGCGCCCTTGCGGGGCAGATCCTTTTGGGTTGCGCGTTCGGTATGATTACACCGCTGCAGAACACGCTCGTGCAGATGCGCGCGCCCAAACACTTGCTGGGGCGCGTGAATTCCGTGATGAGCGCCGGCTTCAACGGTGCCGGCGCGATCCCGCTCCTCGCCGCCCCTGTGCTGGCGGACATGTTCGGCGTGCAGACGGTTCTGGTAGGGGCGAGCGCGTTCGTCCTGATCGTGCCGATCGTGTGCGTCGCGGCGTTTGTTCACCATTTCGAAATATTATTCATTGTGAAAAACTTTAGCTTGGCAAAGCACCTCGCCCTCGGGTAGGATACCGCCTAACGCGCGACGGTCGCCGCTTTACTGCTACCGTTCGCGGAATTTCGATTGCAGGGCTTGGTTGGAGTTTCTAGTGCAGAACGCGATGGCGACATATGAGGGCATGGCCGCGGTGGCCATGGTGCCCGGCGCATGCGCCATCGACGCTCAGAATCGACGCCAGCGCGCAATCTCCCGACGACGATAATCGGTCGTCTCTGCCTGCGCATCTCGCGCACTTCCCAGAGTCCCGATAAGGTTCGTCGTCGTATCCCCTCCGGGTCATGCGTCCCTGCTATCGCGCCACGCTGCGCGCCTTCGTAGAAGCAAGGTCGGCTTCCGGAACACCACCGACATACGCATTCCCTTTGACGGGCTCGTCCGCATCGCATCCATTTGAAAGGACGAACCATGAGCACGGAATCCATGAACAGCGCCAAGGAAAAGGTCGTACTCGCGTACTCCGGCGGTCTCGACACGTCGGTCTGCGTGAAGTGGCTCCAGGATGAGCTCGGCTACGACGTCATCTGCGTGCTGGGCAACGTCGGCCAGGAGCACGACGGCCTTGAGAAGATCGAGGCGAAGGCCAAGGCGCTCGGCGTGGTGGCCTGCGAGGTCGTGGACATGCGCGAGGAGTTCGCGAACGAGTACCTCACCTGCGCCATCGCCGCGAACGCCATGTATGAGAACAAGTACCCGCTGCTCTCCGCCCTTTCGCGCCCGCTCATCTCGAAGCATCTCGTCGACGCCGCGCACAAGTATGGCGCGACGGCGGTGGCGCACGGCTGCACCGGTAAGGGCAACGACCAGGTGCGTTTCGAGACTTCGATTATGGCACTCGATCCCACGCTCAAGGTCATCGCGCCCGTGCGCGAATGGGATCTGGGCATGCGTCCGGACGAGATCGCCTACGCGAAGGCGCATGGCGTGCCGGTGCCGGTGAGCCTCGACAAGCCCTATTCTATTGACGACAACCTCTGGGGTCGCGCCATCGAGGCGGGCGTGCTCGAGGATCCGTGGAACGAGCCGCCCGAGGATATCTGGACGATGACCGTGAGCCCGCTCGAGGCGCCCGATGAGCCCACGTACGTGGAGCTCGGCTTCGAGGCTGGCGTGCCGGTGAGCCTAGATGGTGAGAAGATGGGTCTTGTCGAGCTCGTGGATAAGCTGAACGCCATCGCCGGCGCCGCGGGCTTCGGCCGCATCGACATGATTGAGAACCGCTACGTGGGCATTAAGAGCCGTGAGTGCTACGAGGTGCCGGCCGGTCTCGCCATCATCCAGGCGCACAAGGCGCTTGAAGACCTGTGCCTTGAGCGGGACGTGCTGCACTACAAGCTCGGTCTCGAGCAGACCTGGGCGGATCAGGTCTACAACGGGCGCTGGTTCAGCCCCCTCAAGCTCGCGCTCGATGCGTTCATGGGGGCCACACAGGAAGCGCTCACCGGCGAGATCAAGCTCAAGCTCTACAAGGGTTCGTGCGTGGTCGTCGGCCGCAAGAGCGCGGCCGCCCTCTACGACCAGCAGCTCGCCACCTACGATAACGACGACGCGTTCGATCAGCAGGCGGCGAAGGGCTTCATCGACATCCAGGCGCTCTCCATCAAGACGTGGGCGATGAAGCAAGCGCAGCTCGAGCAGGCGCATGCCGCGGCCTTCGTTCCGCAGAGCAGTGCCGCCGCGTTTGACGTGGTCGAGGGTGGAGCTGTCGAACTTTCCGCCGCCGCCTCGCTGTAGCGTGCGTGAGAAGCTCCAAGACGTTGGAAGATCGGTAAGGCCGCGAAGAAGACGGGATACGGCATCCATGGCATTGTGGGATGGTAGGTTCGAAGAGGGAGCGGCGCTCTCGACACAGGAATTCGGCGCGTCGCTTCCGGTCGACAAGGCGCTGTACAAGCAGGATATCGCGGGATCGCGCGCGCATGCGACGATGCTCACCGCGCAGGGCGTCATCACCGAAGAGGACGCCGCGGCCATCTGCGAGGGGCTCGCGGATATCGAGCGCGACATCGACGCTGGCGCGTTCGCGTTCAATATCGAGGATGAAGACATCCACATGGCCATTGAGGCCGAGCTCACGCGGCGTATCGGCGAGGCGGGCGGACGTCTGCACACGGGGCGCTCGCGGAACGACCAAGTTGCGACCGACACGCGCCTCGCGGCGAAAGCGCTCGCCAAGCGCCTCATGGAAGCGAACCTTGGCCTTCGTCACGCGCTTCTCGACGCAGCAGAGCAGGCGGGGACGACGGTGCTCCCCGGCATGACGCATCTCCAGCATGCGCAACCGGTGCTCTTCGCCCATCATCTGCTCGCCTATGCCTGGATGCTTGCGCGCGACTTCACGCGCCTTTCCGCCGCTTTTGATGCCGCGGACGCCTCGCCGCTCGGTGCGGCGGCGCTCGCCGGAACCACGTATCCGCTCGATCGTCGCATGACCGCGCAGCTGCTTGGCTTCACAAGCGTGATCGAGAATTCGCTCGACGCCGTGAGCGACCGGGATTTCCTGCTCGACCTCGAATACGCCTGCTCCGTCATGGCGGTGCATCTTTCGCGGCTTTCGGAAGAGATCGTGCTGTGGTCGAGCCAGGAGTTCGGTTTCATCACGCTCTCGGATGCATATTCCACCGGTTCGTCCATCATGCCGCAGAAGAAGAACCCCGATTTCGCCGAGCTCATTCGCGGCAAGACAGGCCGTGTAGTGGGCGACCTCGTGCAGCTGCTTGTGACCATGAAGGGCTTGCCGCTCGCGTACAACAAGGACATGCAGGAGGACAAGGAGGGCGCGCTCGACGCGGCGCATACGCTCGAGCAGTGCCTTGCCGTCATGACCGGCATGGTGTCGACCTGGACCGTCAATGCGGACCGCATGCGCGCCGTCATGCAGCGCGGGCATCTCGCGGCGACGGATGTGGCCGATTACCTCGCCAAACGCGGTATGCCGTTCCGCGAGGCGCATGCGGTGGTGGGGCATCTTGTGTTGGAGGCCGAAAAAGCCGGCTGTGACATCTCCGAGCTGCCGCTTGCGACGTTCCAAGCGGCGAGCGAGCTGTTCGAGAGCGACGTGCTTGGCGCGTTCAACCTCGATGCGATTGTCGCCGCGCGCACGACCGAGGGCGGTACGGCACCTGCGGCTGTGGCGGAACAGCTGCGCCGCGCCCAAGCACGCTACCTCGTGGACGAGAACGCCGTGAAGCTGCTGTCACCTGTGGTCGAGATGGGCTAAGTCACCTGAACCAGCCATTGGGGACGGGGGATTTTGGCTGGTGCGGCTGATGTGAAATTACCCCGGGGTTTCCGGCAGGGGGCTATGTAAAATTACCCCAGGGGTTTTTCGACATCGACCGATCGGT
>CASFXG010000041.1 GCA_949298635.1 uncultured Coriobacteriaceae bacterium
CCCTGCCTGCCCCCCCTGCGGGGCGCGGTCCCCTCACCCCCCACCCCCCCACCCGCCCCCCCCCCCCCCCTCACCCCCCCCCCCCCCCCCGACCCCGTCCCCGAATGAGTCACCCAGCCCAAGCCCCGTCCATTCCCAGGAGGCGCAGTGCCTCTGGAAGGTTGTATCACCAACGTGAAGGAGATGGATCTCATGAAGATCGCCCTTATCCAGGAATTCTCGCAGGCATCGAAGAACGACATCATCTTGGGTCAGCTCAAGAAGGTTGCCGAGCCCCTGGGCAACACCGTGTACAACACCGGTATGCAGCAGGTCGACAATCCCAACGATCGCCCTGAGGACTACACCGAGGAGAACCCGCGTCTCACCTACCTGCACATCGGCATCCAGGCTGCACTGCTTCTGAACTCCAAGGCCGTCGACTTCGTCGTCACCGGCTGTGGCACCGGCCAGGGCGCCCTCATGAGCTGCAACATGTACCCCGGTGTCGTGTGCGGCTACTGCATCGAGCCCACGGATGCCTACCTCTTCCTGCAGATCAATGACGGCAACGCCCTCTCGATTCCTTATGCCAAGGGCTTCGGCTGGGGTGCCGAGCTCAACCTCGAGAACATCTTCACCCGCGCCTTCGGTTCGCCCAAGGGCCAGGGTTACCCGGCGGATCGCAAGGAGTCGCAGAACAAGAACGTGAAGCTTCTTGACGACGTGAAGACGCGCGTCGCCAAGCCGCTGCCCGAGATCATCCGCGCGCTCGACCCCGAGATGGTCAAGACCGCCCTCACTCCGGCGTTCCTCGAGTGCTTCTACGCCAACTGCCAGGACAAGGAGCTCGAGGAGCTCGTCCGCGAGTTCGCCGCGTAACGTTCGCGAGAGAGTCGTATGAGCTCGGAGGGCGCTTCCGCACGGTGGCGCCCTCCGTTCTGACATTGGGGACAGTCCCCAATGTCAGGACACTGGGGACAGGCCTGTTTGTAGGCTGCTAGGGAAGGAGCGGTTGGGATGGCTGATGCCACGACGCAATATCTGCCGAGCTACACGGTGGGGACGGAGGCGTATGCCGCCGTCGGCCAGGTTGTGGGTGCCGCGAAAGCGGTGGTGATCGGCGGGCACAAGGCCATGACAGCCGGGCTCGAGCGGCTCAAAGCCGCGGTCGAAGGATCCGAGGTGCACGTCGTCGACGCCCTGTGGTACGGCGGCGAGGCTACCTACACCCAGATCGAGCGCCTGGCGGCGGAGCCGAGCGTGCAGGCAGCGGACGCCATCTTCGCCATGGGTGGTGGCAAGGTGGTCGATACCTGCAAGATGGTCGCCCACACGCTGGGTAAGCCCCTCTACACGTTCCCGACCATCGCTTCGAACTGCTCCCCGGTGAGCTGCATCTCCATCCTGTATAACGACGATGGCAGCTTCCGCGAGATCGTGCAGCTTCATGTACCGCCCGCGCATTGCTTCATCGATACGCGCGTCATCGCCGAGGCTCCCGAGGTATACCTTTGGGCGGGCATTGGCGACACGATCGCGAAATACTACGAGGTCACGTTTTCCATGCGCGGCGACAGTCCCGCCTATGCGCCGGTGCTTGGCCGGGCAATCTCGTGCATGTGCGCCGAGCCGCTGCTCTCGCACGCTGTGGGGGCGCTCGCCGCGTGCCGCGAGAACCGGGTGGACGAAGACCTCGAGCACGCCGCCCTCAACATCGTGGTGAGCACGGGGCTCGTCTCCGGCCTCGTGGGCGTGGACTACAACAGCGCGCTCGCGCATGCGCTCTTCTACGGCCTCACGACGATCCCTTCGGTAGAGCGCGACCACCTGCACGGCGAGGTCGTCTCGTATGGCGTGCTTGTGCAGCTCGCCATGGACGACGATGACGATGAGCTCGCGAAGCTCCTGCGCCTGTACCGCTCGCTCGGTCTGCCCACGCGCCTCGCCGATCTCGGCCTCACGCTCGATGACGACTTCACTGAGGTACTGGCCGCGACCGAGGTCAACCAAGAGCTTCGCCATGTGCCGTACCAGGTCACGAAGGAGCGCATCTGGAACGCGATCGTGAAGCTCGAGGGCGTCTCTGCGGCATGCGATGTGCTCGCCGCGCTCGCCCCGACTGTCCCGCACGACGAGCCTGCTGCATAGGGAGCCAGCGATGCAGATATCCGAGTACATCCAGATTGTATGCGTCATCCTCGGCCTGGGGCTCATCACCTGGGTGAAGATGTCCTACACACGTCGCGTGGGTGCCCCGCGCTCGACGGAGCCCTACAGCAAGCAGGAGCTTACGGCGCGGAATCTCGGCTTCGCATTCGTCGCCGTCGCGCTTGCGCTCGTGTTCTTCCCGTTCGGCTAATCGCGAAGCGTCCAACGCCTGTCCCTTTTGTCATGACATTGGGGACTGTCCCCAATGTCAGAAAGGAGCCCTCATGGTCTATATTGAATTCGACCAGACCCGGCCGCTCGATATCGTGCTGCTCGGCCGTGTGGCCATCGATTTCAACCCGGCGTACTCCGATGTCGTGAAGGAGGAGTTCAAGCCGCTCAAGGACGTCCACTACTTCGAGAAGTACGTGGGCGGCTCGCCGGCGAACATCGCGGTGGGCGTGACGCACCACGGGCTCAAGGCGGGCTTCATCGGCAAGGTCTCCGACGACCAGTTCGGCGACTTCGTGACCGAGTACTTCGAGCGCGAGGGCATCGATACGAGCCACATCACCCGGTGCACGGGCGGCCAGAAGCTCGGTCTCACGTTCACCGAGATGCTGAGCCCCTCGGAGTCGAGCATCCTCATGTATCGCAATGCCATCGCCGACCTACAGCTTTCCGTCGACGATGTGGACGCGGACTACATCGCTTCCGCCAAGTGCATCCTCATCTCGGGTACGGCGCTTGCCGAAAGCCCCAGCCGCGAGGCCGCCCTCAAGGCCGCGATGCTCGCGCGCCAGGTGGGCACGCCCCTCATCTTCGACATCGACTATCGTGCGTACAACTGGAAGAACGCGGACGAGATCTCGATCTACTACTCCGCGCTCGCGAACCAGGCGGACATCATCATGGGTTCCCGCGAGGAGTTCGACCTCACCGAGCGCCTCATCAAGCCGGGCATGACCGACGAGGAGAGCGCTGCCTACTGGCAGGCGAAACATGCCAAGATCGTCGTCATCAAGCACGGCATGCAGGGCTCGACCGCGTATTGCGACGACGGCGAGAAGTTCTCCATCAAGCCGTTCCCTGTCACGGCGCGCAAGGGCTTCGGCGGCGGCGACGGTTATGGCTCAGGTTTCATCTATGGTCTGTTCCAGGGCTGGGATATCCAGCGCTGCCTGGAATTCGGCTCCGCCGAGGCATCCATGATGGTACGTGCAAATAACTGCTCAGACGCCCTTCCCGGTCCCGCCGAGGTCGAGGCGTTCATCGCCGAGGAGAAGGCGCAGTTTGGCGAGATGGTGGCGCGCGCATGAGACCGTTGCTCGTGATGGGCTCGGACGGTACCACCGTCGACTGGGCGCGCACGGCGCTCCGCATGGTGATGTATCTCGCGGGCGTCGTGGTGCTCGCGCTCGGCATGGTCGTGCAGACCGAGTCCGGTCTGGGCGTGGCGTCGCTCACGTGCTTCGCGCAGGTGATCGCCGATATCCTGGGCACGTCGCTCGGCTCCATGATCACGGCGACGTACTGCACCTACATCGTGGCGCAGGCGCTCATCCTGCGCCGACAGTTCCAGCCGCGCATCCTGCTCGAGGTGTTCTTCTCGGCGGTGATCGGCATCTTCACCGACTTCTTCATGGCGGTGATGCCCATCCACCCCGTCGGTCTGCCCGCGCAGGTGGCGACCATGGTGCTCTCGCTCGTGCTCATCTCGTTCGGCGTGAGCCTCGTGGTGAACATGGGCGTGGTGCCCAATGCGCCGGACGGCCTGGTGCAGGTGATTTCCGAGAAGCTGCGCCGCCGCTTCGGTGACGTGAAGGTCGTCTTCGATACGAGCCACGTGGTAGTGGCGCTTGTGCTGTCTTGGACGGTCCTCCACACGATTGATGCCTTTGGTGTCACGACGGTCATCGCGGCGCTGTTCTTGGGCAAGTTCATCAACGTCATGAATCGCCTGTTCGCGGCGAAGTTCCAGCGTACGGCATTCGGCAGCGACCGCATCGCGTGTGCGTCGCAGTAGGAAGGGGTTGCCATGGAGGTACTGGTCGTCGCGATCGTCGTCGTGTTCGTCCTCATCATGGGCTTCAAGGCTATCGCCGGCTACGGCAGTTACAAGGGGTCGCTCTACCAGCGCCTGTTCGGCAGCTACCTCGAGTACTTCTGGCGCATGAGCATGAAGGAAGACCTTTCGGAATCGAGCCTGCTCAAAGAGCGCATCGGCGCGCATCGCATCGTCTACAACGCCTACCGCGACAGCCAGGGGCGCATCGCCGCGACGTTCGCGACGATCTTTTCCACGCGTGGGCATGCGGCGATTTGCATGGTCGCGACCGCGGGCACAATCGCCGGCAAGGACACGGGCAGCTGGACCGTCGAGCGCGACGGCAAGAAGCTCGCTCTTGCCTCGCCCGTGACCTACGTGCGGCGGCAGAAGAAGCTGCTCGATAGCTTTTTGAAGAACGCGCCGGTGGAGTACATCATCGCATTCAACGAGGGCGCGGACGTGAGCGCCGTCGAGTGCTCGTACACCGTGCTCACCATCGATCGCGTGCTCGATCACCTTGCCGAGAAACCCGAGGGAACCGTTGCCGAGGCCGATGTGGTCAAGGCGTTCGAAACATTTAAGGAGATGGCCGTTCATGCAGGATAAGAGGTTTGACGGTTGCGCGGTGCAGCCGTGTGCTTCGGTGGATATCCATCCGGTGACGTCGCCCGCCACGCGCACGCTGCCGCAGGTTCGCCTCACGGGGAAGTGCGACCGCTACGTGCTTTCGAATGGCGTCGAGATTCCGTGCCTGGGCTTCGGCACCTATATGATTCCCAACGACGCCGAGGGGGCTGCAGCCGTTCGTGCCGCGCTCGACCTGGGGTTCCGCCATATCGACGGCGCGGCGAATTACAACAACGAGGACATGGTGGGGCGCGTGCTCGCCGAGAGCGGCGTGCCGCGCAACGAGGTCTTCCTTACGAGCAAGCTTAAGAACACCGAGCAGGGCTACGAGAAGACGCTCGCTGCGTTCGACCGCACGCTTGCCGACCTGGGTACGGACTACCTCGACCTCTACCTCATTCACTGGCCGAAGGTCGCGGGGACGGAAGACCGCTGGGAAGAGATTATCGCCGATACCTGGCGGGCGTTCGAGGAGCTCTACGAGGCGGGACGCGTGCGGGCGATCGGCGTATCGAACTTCCTCGTGCATCATCTGGAGACGCTCGAACGTCATGCGCGCATCATGCCGCATGTGGACCAGATCGAGCTTAACCCCACGTATCAGCAGCGCGAGACCGTCGCCTGGTGCGAGGAGTGCGGCATCCAGCTCGAGGCGTGGGCACCGTTGGGACGCGGGCGGCTCATGCGCGACGAACACATGCTTGCGCTGGCGGAGCGCCTTGGCAAGGACGCCGGCCAAGTGTGCGTGCGCTGGGCGCTGCAAAAGGGCTTCATCACCATGCCGAAGTCCACGAAGCTCGCGCGCATCAGGTCGAACAGCGAGGTGTTCGACTTCGAGCTTTCGCCCGAGGATATGGCGCTGCTCGATAGCTATAACACCGACGACAACTATACGTTCCACCCCGACCGCCTCGCCGAGTGGGCGGAGCGCGTGGCTGCCGCGCACCGTGAGAGCGGCGTCTGACATTGGGGACAGTCCCCAATGTCAGGACATTTGGGACAGGCGTCGGCATGATCGTTTGACTGGGAAGATGGGAGACACCATGGATACGTTGAACTACGCAACCTTGGAGAAGATCGGTTACGAGGGGTATGTTCTGCCGAAGGACGCGCCTGAGAAGGTGCTGCAGTTTGGTGAGGGCAACTTCCTGCGCGCGTTCGTCGACCGCTACTTCGACCTCGCGAACGAGGCGACCGGCTGGAACGGCAAGATCGTCATGGTGCAGCCCATCGATGGCGCCTATGGTTTTGCCGACGGCATCAACGCACAGGATTGCCTCTACACCGTGCTCATGCGCGGGCGTGAGGCCGGTGCCGAGGTGGACGAGGCGCGCCTCATCTCGAGCTGCAGCCGCTGCATCAACCCGTACCGCCCAGACGACTACCAGGCCATGATGGAGGTTGCCACCTCGGACGACCTCGAGATCATCGTCTCGAACACCACCGAGGCCGGCATCGCCTACGACGCGTCCTGCCAGCCCACGGATGAGCCGCCGGCGAGCTTCCCGGCAAAGCTCGCCCAGGTGCTGCACGCCCGCTGGGAGGCCGGCAAGCCGGGTGTCGTGGTGCTCTCCTGCGAGCTCATCGACAACAACGGTGCCGAGCTGCTGCGCATCGTGCGCCAGCACGTGGCCGATTGGGGCTGGGAGGACGCCTTCGACGCATGGCTCCAGGAGGACTGCACGTTCTGCACGACGCTCGTGGATACCATCGTTCCCGGCCGCATCCGCGATGCCGCCGAGGCGACCGCGGTGGCCGAGCGCCTGGGCTATGAGGATCCGTTCCTCGCTGTGCGCGAGCCGTTCCAGATGTGGGGTATCCAGGGCGACGAGGTGCTCGCCGAGAAGCTCCCGTTCATTCAGGCCGAGCTGCCGGGCGCGTTCGTGACGCCCAATGTGACGCCGTACAAGAAGCGCAAGGTGCGCATTCTGAACGGCGCCCACACCGGCTTCGTGCCGGGCGCGTGGCTTGCGGGCTTCGACATCGTGCGCGACTGCATGCACGACGACGTGGTGCGCGGCTTCATGAACACGCTGCTCGAACGCGAAGTCATCCCGACGCTTTCTGCCGAACTCGACGAGGCCGATCTGCGCGCCTTCGCCGCCGCCGTCCAGGATCGCTTCGACAACCCGTTCATCGACCACCAGCTGCTCTCCATCTGCCTCAATTCCACGTCGAAGTGGGCGGCGCGCGACCTGCCCACGATGCTCGACTACGTGGAGCAGATGGGCGAGTTGCCGAAGTGCCTCACCGCGAGCCTTGCCGCGCTCATCGCGTTCTACACGACCGGTTTCGAGGGACGCGATTCGGACGGTCTGCACCTGCGCCGCGCGGACGGCACCGCGTATACCGCGCAGGACGACGCCTGGGTGCTCGATTTTTACGCCGAGCGCCACGACATGGGCGACGCCCAGCTCGTGCACGAGGTGCTCGGTTGCGAGCAGATGTGGGGCCAGAGCTTGCTCGAGGTCGCAGGTCTCGAGGCGGCTGTGGCAGCGGTGCTCGCGACCATCCGCACCAAGGGCGTGAAAGCCGCCTTCACGGTCAAATAACCCCAGGGGTTTTTCGACATTCCCCGGGATCCGGTATCTACAGGAGGTGTTCCATGCAGGCGATTGTTCGCATCAACCCGCTCGATAACGTGGTCGTGGCGCTGCGTCCGCTTGTGGCGGGCGAGGTGCTTGACGGCGAGGGCGCGGGCGAGGTGCGTGTTGCGGAGGATGTCCCCCAAGGCCACAAGATGGCCGTGCGCACGCTTGCTGCAGGCGAGAACGTGGTGAAGTACGGCCTGCCAATCGGCCATGCGACCTGCGACATCGCTGCCGGCGAGCACGTGCATACGCATCGCATGGCCACGAACCTTTCCGGCGAGATCGAGTACGCCTACGAGCCGGCCGTGCGCGACCTCGAGCCGGTCGAGCCCGAGACCATGTGCGCGTTCCGCCGGGCGGACGGTCGCGTGGGCATCCGCAACGAGGTATGGATCCTTCCCACCGTGGGCTGCGTGAATGAGGTCGCAGCGGCGCTCGCTGCGGATGCAGCGGGTCTTGTGCATGGCTCGGTCGACGGCGTCGTGGCGTTCGCGCATCCCTTCGGCTGCAGCCAGACGGGCGCAGACCATGCTCAGACGCGGAAGCTCCTCGCGGCGCTCGCACACCATCCCAACGCAGGCGGCGTGCTCGTGCTGGGGCTCGGCTGCGAGAACCTCACGCACGAGCAGTTCCTCGAGGAGCTGGGCGACTTCGACGAGCAGCGCGTCCGCTTCCTCACCTGCCAGGATGTGGACGACGAGATGGCGGCTGGCCGCGAGATCCTGCGGGAGCTCGTGGAGCATGCCGCCGGGTTCGAGCGCGAGGACGTGCCCGTGAGTGAGCTCGTGATCGGCATGAAGTGCGGCGGCTCGGACGGCCTTTCCGGCATCACGGCGAACCCCGTGATCGGGCGCGTGTCCGATATGCTCGTGGCGCGCGGCGGCACGTCGATTCTCACCGAGGTGCCCGAGATGTTCGGCGCCGAGGACATCCTGCTCTCGCGGTGCCGCACGATCGAGGTGTTCGACGAGGCCGCCTCGATGCTCAACGGCTTCAAGGATTATTTCATTCGCCACGGCGAGGTGGTGTACGAGAACCCGAGCCCCGGCAACAAAGCGGGCGGCATCACCACGCTCGAGGACAAGAGCTGCGGCTGCGTGCAGAAAGGCGGTGCCGCGCCCATCGACGGCGTGTTGGGCTATGGCGACCGCGTGCGCGTGCGCGGGCTGAACCTTCTGTGTGGGCCGGGCAACGACCTCGTGTCCGCGACGGCGCTCGCCGCCGCTGGCGCGAACATCGTGCTCTTCTCCACGGGTCGCGGTACGCCGTTCGGCAGCGCCGTGCCCACCTGCAAGGTGTTCACCAACACCGCGCTCGCGCAGCGCAAGCCCGGCTGGATGGATTTCAACGCCGGTGTCGTTGCCGATGGCGAGCGTACCATCGACGAGGCGGCCGAGGATCTGTTCCGCCGCGTAATCGCGTTCGCGGAGGGGGAGCAGACCGTGAGCGAGCGAGCGGGGTATCGGGGGATTGCCATCTGGAAAGACGGCGTCACGCTCTGACGGGACTCAGGCGCCCGACCTTGGCCTTCAAGCGGATGGCCATGGCCCTAAAGGCCTATGGCCATCCGCTTTCAGGCCAATCTCGGGCACCTGAGCCCGTCAGAGATCGGAAGTGGGACTTTGACACCAGGTCTCTGAGTCCCACTTTGGGGCTGGGACTTTGGCACCAGGTCTCTGAGTCCCACTTCCGGAGTTCATGATGCAGAATTATCCGTTTGCGCGTGCTATAACGGATAAACTTGCATCGCGAAGCCCGGTTCACCAATTATTGTCGCGTGAGATGTTCAGCCCAGGACTCTGAGTCCCACGGTGCTGAGTGGGACTTTGGCACCAGGTCTCTGAGTCCCACGGCGCGGGACATGATACTTTGAGTCCTGGACGGAAATTATCACTTCATGAGAGAAGGAGGAATAGAGATATGGCAAAGACATTCGATGCAAGCGTTCAGACCATTACGTTGAACGATGGCAGCCAGATTCCGCAGGCGGGGTTCGGCACGTTCAAGATCGATCCGACGGACACGCAGCGCGCGGTCGAGGAGGCGCTCGAGATCGGCTATCGCCACATCGACACTGCGTCCGCCTATGCGAACGAGGCCGGCGTGGGCGCCGCGCTCCGTGCGACGGGCATGGTCGACAGTGTCTACACCGTGACGAAGCTGCGCAACGCCGACCAAGGTTACGACAACGTCCTGCGTGCCTGCGAGACCTCGCTCAAGGATCTTGGCCTCGACCGTATCGACCTCTACCTCATCCACTGGCCAGTTCCCACGCAGGATCGCTACGTCGAGACGTGGCGCGCCATGGCGAAGCTCGTCGAGGACGGCCTGGTGGGTTCCATCGGCGTCTGCAACTTCCTGCCCGACCATCTGCGCCGCCTCGTGGACGAGACCGGCGTGGTGCCCGTGGTGAACCAGGTGGAATCTCATCCGGCGTTCTGGCGTCCGGAGCTTGATGCGCTCTGCCGTGAGCTCGGCGTGGTCGTGGAGGCATATTCGCCGCTCGGCCGCGGCAGCGACATCGAGTCCGCTCCCGCGAAAGCCGCGGCGACCGCCCATGGCGTGACCTGCGCGCAGACGGTGCTCCGCTGGCACATCCAGAAGGGCCATGTGATCATTCCCAAGTCCACGCACGCCGAGCGCATGCGCGAGAACCTCGATGTCTTTGGCTTCGAGCTCACGGATGCCGAGATGGCGGCTTTCGACGCGCTCGATTGCCCGGAAGGCCAGATTAGCGGCGACCCGAACACGTTCGACCGTCCGCAAACGCTCGAAGACATGATGGCACGCGGGAACGTGAAATAGGCGAGTAGAACTAGCTTTTTTATTTAAGGTAAGCGGGCGACTCACCAACCGAGTTGCCCGCTTTCTTGTGCCGAACATCATTCGAGCGGCTTGTCTGAGTGGAAACTGCTGTAGGCCCAGTAGAGAGGTTCGCAGAAAACATTTTTCCTGGGGGAATGCCTCTCAAGACGGCTTGCTACTTGGTTCGTCGCGATTTCCACTCAGACAAGTCGCCCGAACATACATCCAGATGCTCCGGCGTCTCCGCTGTCGGCGATAATCTTATTCGTAAACCTCGCGGTAGAGCGTCTGCATGTCCTCGACGGTGACTGCTTTGATGGTGTTCGCGGGGCTGCCGCTCGCCTGCGCGTCGTTCGCCATCTTTTCAATCGCAGCATAGAACGCCTCGCGCGCCACGCCGAATTGCTCGAGCGTGGGAACGTTCAGCTCTTCGAGCAGCGCGTGGATGGCGGCCATGAGGTCTTCTGCGGCGGTCTTGTCGTCCGTCGCGGTGCTCACGCCGCAATAGCGGGCGACCTCGGCGAAACGGTCGTAGGCGCCATCGAGCGCGAAGTTGAAGCACGCCTCCATGAGCATGGCGTTCGAGAGGCCGTGGGGCACATGGAAGAGCGCGCCGATGGGGCGCGACATGCCGTGGATGATCGTGACGGACGCGTTGTTGAATGCGATGCCTGCCTCGGTGGCGGCGATGGACATCTGCGTGCGTGCCTCGACGTTGCCGGGCTCGCGCACGCAGGTCGCCAGGTTCTCGAAGATGCGCTTGGCGGCAGAGAGCGAGAACGTTTGCGAGAGCGGCTGCGCCTTGCGCGAGGTGTAGGACTCAATGGCATGGCAGAGCGCATCGAGACCGGTCGCGCTCGTGACGCTCGCGGGAGCGGTGAGGGTGAACGCGGGATCGACGATGGCGACCTCGGGGATGAGCGGCGCGCCGGCGATGAGCATCTTCACGTCTGCCTGCGTGTTCGTGATGATGGTGAACTGCGTGGCCTCGGAGCCGGTGCCGGCCGTGGTGGGGATGGCGACCATGGGGCATACGGAACCAGAGAAGCTCTCGCCCAGGAACGAGTCGATGTCGCGGCCGCTCGAGACGACCATCGCGATGGCCTTCATGGTATCGATGGGCGAACCGCCGCCGAGTGCGATCATGAAATCGCAGCCGTGCTCCTGGTAGAGATCGGCGCCGCGGGCGACCATGGTATCGACCGGCTCGGAATTGACCTCGTCATAGACGTGGTAGGCGATGCTGGCACCGTCGAGCATATCCGTCACGCGGGCAAGGTTGCCGAGCTTCGCCATCATGGCATCGGTCACGATGAGCGCGTGGGATCCCAGCGTTGCGACGAGGGTCGATGCCTCAGCGAGGGCATCCGGTCCGTAGATGATGCGATGGGGCGTGATGAAGGTTTGGGCAGTGCTTTGAGCCATGGCTCCTCCTTGGTGACGCGGTTCCTCGGGCGATGCTTGCGCCGAAACTCAGCGCAACGAGGTTTGATTTCGGCGCATCGCGTCGCGGCTTTCGGAAACTTACGTTTCTGTAATTCAAAAAAATAGCTGTTTACCTGCGCTTTTAGTATAACGCATTCGAATACGGAGACATGCGTCTTTCGACCGAAAAAGAGCGTTACGCGCGAAGGAACATGGTGAGGCAAGATCCGTTTCCAAAATCCGGGCAGAATATGGCGCGTGTTGTTGTGTTTTTGCTCCAACGCCCGCCATTTCCTGCCCGGATTTCTAGTGGGGAAGGAGCGGCCGCTCCCTGTAGAATGGTAGCGATCGGAAATCACCGAAGAAAGGAATCTCATGGAGCAGTATAAGCAGGAGTTCATCGAGTTCATGGTCGAGAGCGACGTGCTCAAGTTCGGCGAGTTCACGCTCAAGAGCGGCCGTACCTCGCCGTTTTTCATGAATGCTGGCACCTACGTGACCGGCGAGCAGCTCAAGCGCCTGGGCGAGTTCTATGCGCGTGCCATCCATGACAACTTCGGCCTCGACTTCGACGTCGTCTTCGGACCCGCCTACAAGGGCATCCCGCTTTCGGTCGTCACGGCCATCGCCCTGCATGAGCTGTACGGCAAGGAGGTCAAGTACTGCTCCGACCGCAAGGAGGTCAAAGACCACGGCGCCGATAAGGGCGGTATGCTCGGCTACGAGCTCAAGGACGGCGACCGTGTGGTGATGGTCGAGGACGTCACGACGTCGGGCAAGTCGATCGACGAGACGTACCCCAAGCTCAAGGCTGCGGCTGACGTCGAGGTCAAGGGGCTTATCGTGAGCCTTAACCGTATGGAGGTGGGCAAGGGCGGCGTGGTGACCGCGCAGCAGGAGATCCAGGAGAAGTACGGCTTCCCCGTGGCGTCGATCGTCTCCATGGCCGAGGTCATTGGGGTGCTCCACAATCACGAGGTCAACGGCCGCGTGGTGATCGACGACGAGATTAAGGCCGCGCTCGATGCCTACTACGAGCAGTATGGCGTGAAGGCGTAAGGCGCGCGGTCGCCGCTCGGCGCTGCGTGCCGAACGTATCGCCTGGGGCGACAATATCGTGCCTTGTGCGTCTCTTTTCGAAACGCTTACCGATGAAAGCGCGCCGTGCGAGCAATTGTCCGCCCGGCGCGCTACTATGGTACTCACCGATAACCGAAGCGCGTGCTGCCGTGCTTCATGGCTGTGTATGGAGGATACGATGTATAAGAAGATGCTGCTTGCGCCGGTGATGGCTATCGCCTGCGCGCTCACGCTCGTGCTCGCTGGATGCGGCGGGGCTTCGGCTGAAGACCTGATCCGCGAGAACATCGAGAGCTACATGGGCGAGGTCGACGGTGCGAGCGAGGAGTTCGTCGCCGGTCTCGAGGCGAGCGCGGGCGAAGATCTTGAGCAGCTCGGCATCTCGGCGGACGAGTTCGCTGCCGCATACCTCGACGGCTATGGCTACGAGATCGGCGACATCACCGTCGACGGCGAGACCGCGACGGCCGAGGTCACCATCACCATCAAGTCGTACTCCGACATCATGGCTACGTTCCAGAACGACTTCTACGAGTGGGCGTATAGCGCCGACGCCGGCTCCGTCACGCAGGACGATGTCTTCCAGCAGGCGGGTCAGATGCTTCTCGACGCGACGAACAACGCCGAGCCCGTCACCACGACGGTCGAGGTTGGCTACACGCAGAACTCCGACGGCGATTGGGAGATGGATTCTAGCTCCCAGACCGAGCTCTCCTCGGTGGTTATGGCGTAGCAGGCTTACAGCGGACGCCTTCGACGCGTCTCGCTTGCACAGTTGATTCGCATGCGCCCCGCCCTGGTGTGGGGCGCTTTGCTTAGGTCGATGGTTGGGGGAAGCGATGTTCTGCACGAATTGCGGCAAGGAATTGCCAGAAGGAACGACGTTCTGCACGCAATGCGGCAACCAGCTACCCGATGACTCGAGGTTCTGCTCCCGCTGCGGAGCACCGGTAGGCGCTCCGACATCCGCTGTGAACCAAGCCGTTTCGGCCACGCCGCAAACCCCGCCGGCACCCGCCGCGCCTGTAGCGGCCCCGGCGGCGTCGCCCGCCCCTGCCGCGTCGCCCACCCCGGCGGCAGCCCCTGCCCCGACCCCTGCCGCCT
>CASFXG010000042.1 GCA_949298635.1 uncultured Coriobacteriaceae bacterium
GCATATCGTCCCGCGCGCAGTTCGCGCAGCGCTGTTTGAGCACGGGATGATATGCCCCGCCCGGCGCCCGCACCGCGACGGCTTACAGCTCGTAGGTCACGACCTGAGGCTCGCCGGGGGCACTGGGGTCAGCCACCTCCACGCGCACGAACTTGAGTGTCACGTGCTCGAACCCAGCCTTGTGCAAAACGTCCGCGTACACCTTTGCCTGGAGCGCATGTTTCTCCTGCAGCTGGTCGGGCGTCTCGGACGCACTGCCGCCGGTCTTGTAGTCGAGCACGAGCGCAGCGCCGGGACGCGCGGGGTCGCTGCAGAGCACGTCGATCGCGCCCTCCGCATAGGCGCCGAAGCGCTCCGCTGCCTCCTCCATACCGAGCGAGAAGAACGGCACCTCGGCGCGAACACATGGCCAGGCACGCATCTCGGCACGAACCGCCGAGCCCTCCCAGCGGGCAAGCGCGGCATCGAGCCGCTCGCGTTGGCGCACGCTTACCTTCCAAAGGCGGGCGAACGCCTCGACGCGCTCTGCGGGAACCGACTCGGCACCCGTCTCGATGAGCCACTGCGCCGCAGCATGGAAGGCGGAGCCCAGCGCTGTGGGATCTTCTGCCGAAGTGGCTGCCGACCAGGGCGTCGCGTGCTTTGCGTTGACGCTGGCGGCAGTCTCGTCTTCGAACGCATCCTCGTCACCGCCCACCGCGACAGCGGGTCGCCTGTCCTCCCCTTCGGCATGCAGCTCCGTTGCCATGGAACTGTAGCTGTACGAATCCCGCTTGGTGGGCGCGGTGGGCTGAACCATCGGCTCGATATGCGCCGGCTCGACCAGAAGCACCTCGCGCTCCGCCGTCGTGCAAGCGGCATCATCTTCAGCTACATCGTCTTGCGCGCCCGTGCTCCACGAAAGCGGGTAGTCCTCTGCATTGAAGGCAAGCTGGGGGCGCTTCTTCCCCGTGCTCTTGGAGGGGTATTTGAGGTCTGAGAGCAGCACCATTTGGTAGTCGCCCGCGTGGGCGTCGTCGAAATCCAAGCGATCGGAACCGAGGTCGGGCAGACCGCTGTTATCCATGTCTGCGGGGAGGATGCGCGCGAGTACCTCGCCCACGAGCGACGTGGCGTGCCCGGGTTCGAGCTCGGTCGCAGAGGAAGCCCCCATGGCAAGAATCACGACCTCGCGAGCGCGCGTGATCGCCACGTAGAGCTTGCGCGCCGCCTCCTCGTAATCGAGGTCGCGCGAAACCTCGCGCATGTACAGCAGCGCCTCGGATGCGGTCGGGGGCACCGAAGACGTCCCCTCTTCCAGCACGATCTCCTTCGCAGTGAACATCGATGCATCATCCTCGAGCTCCGGCAGATTCGGCCGCGCCGTCCAAAGCGTGCGCCCGCCCTCGTCGAGAATGGCGAAGCAATCGCTATTCGACCGGATGCCGTCGCTATCCACCACGGCGACGACCGGATACTCCAAACCCTTCGAAGCGTGGATGGTCATGATGTGCACCGCATCTTCGCCGTCACCGGAAAGGGTCGCCGGGGTCTCCTTCACGTGCGCGATGTGGTCGGCAAACGCTTGAGCCACCAGGCGCGGGGCATATTCGCGGCCCTCTTCCTCCTTTTCGATGATGGACAACGCCTTAAGCACGTTCGCGGCGACCGCATGGTCTTGGGCGCCGCCGCGCTCGAGACGTGCGAGCCATCCAGATTCGTTGAGCACGTCGCGCGCGATATCGCTCATGCGGTCGCGTCCCACACGGGCGAGCGCACGCCCCAGAATCGCACGCGCACGGTCGAGCAGCGGCAGGGGTAGGAAATCTTCGAGGATGGTTCCGCGCAGCAACACGTCGCCCGTAACGGTGCGGGTATCCACGATGCCCGCCTCCGCATTCCAGCACGTGCCGAGTGCGAGGAGCTCGGACGCGCCGAACTCGAACATCGGCGACGTGACGAGCGGGGCGATACCGGCCTCGCCGTCCTCCGGATCCGCAAGGAAGGCGACGAGTGAGCGCACGATGGCAACCTCGGGTGCCCGCGCGAAGACCGAGGCTCCGCCGGAGATGACGCACGGCATGCCCGCCTCGCGCACCGCACGAGCATACGTGTCCGCATCGCTCATCTTCGCCATGATAATCACCATGTCGCCCGGGGCGAAGCCCTCCTCGTCGCGCAGGCGCCGGAAGCGCTCGGCGATCGCCGCCGCCTTGACCTGGGAGCGCTCCTCCGTCGTTCCCCCCACCACGAGCACGGCCTGGCGGCGCGAGATGTCCGCGCTGCGCATCACGTGCACGCCGCCCTTCTTGGCAAGTGCGTTCGCACGCGTTTGTTCGCCGCACGACTCAAGGTGCAGGAAGTCGCGACCGAGCCGGTTTTCCGCCCCTCCCTGGAAGATGCGGTCGGCGAATTCGAGGATCTGCGCGTGGCTGCGGAAGTTCACGTCCAAGTCGAGCACTGAGCCCGTTGCCGCCACCTCGCTCGCCTTGTTGCGGAAGACCGACACGTCCGCCCCGCGGAAGCGGTAGATGGACTGCTGGGCATCACCCACCGTGCAGAGTTCGCGACCGTCGGGGCTGCACAGCAGGTTCACGAGCTCGACCTGCTGCTGAGCGGTGTCTTGGAACTCATCGACCATCACCATCTTGAACTTGCCTGCGAACTCCGCGCGCACCACGGGGTTGTTCTTGAGGGCGTCGTAGGCGATGGTGAGCAAATCGTCGTTATCGAGCACGTTGCGTTCATGCTTGAGGCGCTTGAACTCCGCTTGCACCTTGGCCGCAAGCGGCATGAGCTCGTCCAGGGCATCGGAGTTGGCGGCGAGGTATGCCTCGGCGAAGAACTGGGCACGCGAGCTGCGAACCTCGTCGACGAACTCCTTCTCGGCCGCCGTGGCACCAATCTTGTTGAGCTTGTCGCACGCCGCATAGCATGCGCGGAGCACAGGCATGTCGCGCGGGGAATCGAGGTAGGCATCGAGGGCGGCGACCGCTTCCTGCGCGAGCGCCGCGTTTTTGAACGTAGGCGTCTCGGCGATCGCTCGGTATGCTTCGTAAATCCGTCGATGTGACGGCTTGGGCGTCACCTGCTCGAATGCGTCTAACCCCGAGGTCGATGAGGAAACCTTGTTCAAGATGGCGCTCAGAATCGCCATGAGGCTGCTCACGCTCAGGCTTCCTGCGGAATCGGATTCGATCTTGAAGCGCGACAGCAGTTTTTGGTACTCGCTTCCGGCGTCGCGCAGCACGTGCTCGACAGCCTCGCGCTTGATGCCGTCCGCATACTCCGCCACCTTGAACCCCGGATCGACATCGAGGTCGAGCGCGTAGGCACGAATGATGCGTGAGCACATGCCGTGGATTGTGGAGAACCAGGCGTCCTCGACGCGCTCCGCCTGGGCATCGAGCCCTTCTTCGGTGAGTGCGCGGCGCACGCGCTGCTTGAGCTCCTGGGCCGCCTTCGTGGTGAAGGTGATTGCGAGCACCTGGTCGATGCTGTCGAGGAACGGCTCGGGCACGTCTGGGTTCGCCCACTGCTCGCGTAGCTTGGATCCGGGCGTGAGCGCATGCAGCACGCGCTGGGTGAGCACGAGGGTCTTGCCGGCTCCCGCGCCCGCGGAGACGAAGACAGGGCCGGTAAGCGCATGGACGATGCGTGCCTGCTTGGGGTCGAGGTTGATGCCGGCCATTAGCGCCTCCTCTCACACATGATGTTCGGGCAGAATGCGCAGGAACCCTTGACCGGGGCGGGAGCGACGACACCCGCCTCGAGTTTATCGAGCTCTTCGGCTATGCCGGCCTCCACGAGGTCGAGCATCTTGTCGAACTCGAGCGTACCTTCCGGCTTCTTCGATTTCTTCCCTGGAGCGTGAAGCTCGGGGAAGGCACAGACCTTACCTTTGGAAAGTGCCGGAGGCTCCATGGAGACGAGGGCTTCGTCCACCATCGCCGCAACCTCGGCGCCGCGCGCGATGAAATAGAGAGCGCCCTTGGGCGAGGCGTTCGCCATGCGCCGGTACGCCTGCGCGTAGATAAGGGTCTGCACCAGGGGCTTTTTATCCTGGTCGCGCCCTGGGATCCACGAAGAGAGCGTCTCACCCTCCGCAAGGTTCGTCGCGGTGGGATCGGAAAACGCCATCTTAGCCGCCTCGCCCGACGACTTGTAATCGATTACTACGAAGCGCTCGCCCGCTCCCGCATCTGGCGCGACGTCGATGCGGTCGATACGGCCGCCGAGCGGACGTCCGGCATAGCTCACATCAGCGAAGTCGAATGAATACTCGAACAGCGATGGCGTGAAGATCGAAAGCATGTCCGCCTCCGCACGCACCATGCCCTCGAGCAGGGGCATCAATCCCTCGAGCTTCTTGCGCTCGAGTTCGCTCAACGGAACGTACGGCTGACGGATGCGCTGGGGTTTGCGGCGCTTCGCGTACTTGCCATGGGTGAGCTTTCCCTGCGCGTGATCTTGCCGCAGCTCCTCGTAGGCAATGCGCATGAGCTCGAGGCATTGCTCGAGATTCTGGGGCGTCACGCGCTTGAGGCCATCCTCGAGGAGACGCTCGTGGAAGCGCTGCATGACATCGTGGATGAAGTTGCCGCGTTCGATGGCGCCGAACGTCACGTCGATGCGATTGGCACGAGCGCGGTTCGAGATGAGCCACCGGTAGGGACATGAGAGGTATGTCTCGATACTCGATGCCGATTGCCTCCGTACGCGGGTCTCTCCCCTTACGCCTCGCAGAGGCAGATATACATAGGACACAAGGTGCTCAGGGAGGACATATTTCGCCGCGCAGAGGGTCTCGTTGGCCTGCAGCCCCGCGCCGCCTGCAATGTCGAGGTTGCACGTGAGCGTTCGTTCCGTGGGAAGGTCTCGGTCACTTTCGCATGCGTCGCTCGCACGGCGCTCGACAGCGAGCTCGTCGTAGGCGAAGGCGGGAAACACCTCGTCGCCTTCGCGCGTGTGCGCCACGAACGCAAGGGTGCCCGCCGAGGCGCCCGCGAGCGCACGGCGGACGGCGACGCGCTGCTGTTCAGCAAGGGTCGCGGAGATTCCCGAGCATCCGAGTTTCGCCGCAAGCACCGTCGCCGGGTTCTCACGACGGGTGCACGGACAGCTTTCGGCATCCATGTCGAGGAGCACCGCTGCCGCGACCGCTCCGTGCGGAAGCTCCGCAGCCGCTTGAAGCGTCCCGAACGTGACCACCGGGGAGGCTTCCTCGTAGCCTTCGGGCACGGTGGATGTCGCTACGCGCACGGGAAGATCCGAAAGCACGCAGAGCGCCGTCACCGCATCCGTCCCGAGTCGCTCCGCCTCCTCAAGACACGAGCACGCCGCTTTGAGCGCGGAGATCTCGAGCAGCTTGGCGGCATAGCCCTCCCGCCCGAACATGCCGGGAGCCGCATCCTGCACAGCTGCCAGCATATAATCGAGCGCCTTGCGATAGCTACCTTCGACAAGTGCCTCGAGCACGGAGGAAACGACGACCTTGCGGCAGGGCGCTGCATGCCTCTCGGAGCGCTCGGATTCGAGCCTGACCTCGTTGCTCTGCAGCGACTTAAGGTCCTTGAGGACACTTGCCGCATCCACCAACCGTGATGAGCGCAAGGTCTTGTCGAGAGCGCACGCGACACGCGCGGCACCGGACCAGACGCCGGCGAACGGCGAGCGCACCCAGTCGACGAGCTCGGGAGCTGGCCACCACGCCCCCACCTCTTCCCGTCTCGTGCGATCGAGAAGGTCGATGAGCATGAAGAGCAGCTCGCCCGACCGGGTCTGCGAGAAACGGATGCGCGCCTCCACACGGGAGGGGACGCCTTGTGCCGCGAGGCGGGGCGCAAGGTGGCGGGAGAGCGTAAGCGGGTCGGCCGACGCCGCAAACACCTCGCCCGAGCCCACGGCGTCCGCAAGCAGCTGGGTATAGGCGGCATCGCGCGCGGAGGGGCCAGCGACCTCGGCGAAGCGCACAGCGGGCATGCCCGCGCCGTCGCCCTGGCTTAAGGGCTCGCCGTCGCGCGAGAGGCTCTCGGCAGATACGCCGAAGCGCCGCTCGAGCTGGGCCACCACGTTGGACGCACGCTCATCAGCAACGAGGAGCACCGTCCCCGCGTGCGCGCATGCATCCAGCATGGCGAGGACATGCTCGGGAAACCCGTCGATACCGTGCGCCACGATGGCCGCGGCGCAGGCAGGTGCGTTCTCTGCCATGGCGTCGGCAAGGATAAGCGCGGCGGCCGAAGGCTCGACGAGGGAGCGTGCGTCGAGCTTGTTCCCGTAGCGCGCGATCGTCTCGACAAGCTCGCGCTCGGCAGCGGAAAGGAGCGGCGATGCCGAAGTTCCCGCAGAACCATGGCCGAATGCGAGCGAAGATGCCTCCGAAAGGTACGGCTGGCACTGGGCCGCCGCGCGCGCATGGAGGGAGACGATGCCCGGGGTAAGCCCGGCGCCGCCGGCCTCAGAGCCTTCGGCAAGCACCTGCGCCATGATGAGCTTGCGCTCGAGACCGCCCACCAGCTGGCGCCCGTCGCCCAGAACTCCCCACAGCGACCCAATCCACTCGCTTGTCGTGACCACGTCGACGCCCAGGCCGACGCCTGCGCGCGCGAGCTCGCGGCGGCAGATATCTCGAACGCGGAAACTCGAGACGAGGAGCGTCACGCGACCCGCGCGCGCGAGCATGCGTTCAACTTCAACAATCTCTTGTTCCGCCAAGCCGGTGCCCAGCACACCCGTCATGATGCGAATCGCCATGTCTTCCCTACCGATACGCTCGAATGTCTTTCTTCTCAAATATCATATCCGCCCGACCGGACAAATGCGGGACACAAGGCGACGGGACATCAAAGGCGGCTCGCGCATCCCAACGAGGCAAACGGCCGACCTCGACGTTTCGTCCTATACAGACTTCTCCATGATGTAATCGTCCATGACGAAGCCGTGGCCGATATCGGTCACCACGGCGTCGATCACGTCGAAGCCGTTGCCGTTATAGGCACGGATCCCCAGTTCGTTTCCCTTGTTCACGGTGAGGTACATCGCGCGGAGCCCGCGCTCGCGGCAGAGCCCCTCATAAAAGCGGACGACCTCGCTTGCGAAATGCTTCCCGCGCTCCGCGGCAAGCAGGTAGATCTTCGAGATAAAGAAGCGGTTCGTCTCGGGCTCGACATGCCCACCGGTATAGCCCACGACGCGGTCGTCGTCCGCCGCATGGATGAACCAGTATTCATAGACATGCTCGCGCATGTCGCGCTCGATCGCAGGGAGCGACTGGAACCGCTCCACCATGTATTCGGTCTGTGCCGTACCCAGAAACGCAGGCCAGTACTCACGCCAGATGGAGGCAGCAAGCTCGGCGAGCTCGGGTGCGGCGTCCTGCGTCACGGCCTCGAAACGTGCACGTGTCGCCGTCATTATTCCGCATCCTCCAGGCGCACGATGACGCGACGGTAACCGCCGTACTCGCCGTTGAGCGCCTTCGAGACGCGGCTCACCGTCGTGGACGAGGCACCCGTCTGGCTCTGAACCTCAAGATAGGAGCTGCCCTCATCGAGGCCACGCGCGACCTCGAGCCGCTGTGCCAGATCGCACACCTCGCGGGGCGTGCACAGGTCTGTGAGGAACGCCTTGATCTCCTCTTCGCCCTCCACCAGGGAGAACGCACGCACCAGCTGGCTCACGTCTTCTCGCGCGAACATCGACTCGATATTCATGAGGCACCCTCCTTTATTCACCTTCGTCGAGTGTAGCACAGCCCCACGCCGCGACTTAACACTTTGGGGACGGGGTCAAAAGTGTTGAATTCAACACTTTTGACCCCGTCCCCAAAGTGCCAAAGTGTTAAACGGGTACAAGGGGCATCAAGGGGCGGCACGGCCGCTCGAAGCATCCAGCGAAGGAGGCCGTCATGGCTGCTATATATAGTTCGATCGACCAGCTCATCGGCAACACGCCGCTCGTCGAGCTCTCGAATATCGAACGCACGGACGCACTCGCGGCGCGCGTGCTCGTCAAACTCGAAAGCAAGAACCCCGGCGGATCCGCCAAGGACCGCGTCGCGCGCTCCATGCTCGACGAGGCGGAGGCAGCGGGCCGCATCCGCCGCAACGACGGTTACACCATCATCGAGCCCACATCGGGCAACACCGGCGTCGGCCTCGCCGCGCTTGCGGCGGCGCGCGGCTACCGGGCAATCATCGTCATGCCCGACACCATGAGCGTCGAGCGCCAGAAGCTCATGCTCGCCTATGGCGCCGAGCTCGTGCTCACGCCGGGGGCGCGCGGCATGGCGGGTGCCATCGAGCGCGCCGAGGAGCTCGCCCGCACCACGCCGAAGAGCATCGTGGCGGGCCAGTTCGTAAACCCCGCAAACCCCGCCGCCCACCGCGCCACGACCGGCCCCGAGATTTGGAAAGACACCGACGGCGCCGTCGACATCCTGGTCGCCGGCGTGGGCACGGGCGGCACCATCACCGGAGCGGGCGGCTACCTCAAGGAGCAGAACCCCGCGATCCGCGTCGTCGCCGTCGAGCCCGAAGACTCCCCCGTCCTCTCGGGCGGTGCGGCGGGCGCGCACGGCATCCAGGGCATCGGCGCGGGCTTCGTGCCCGAAGTTCTCGACACGGCCGTCTACGATGAGGTTGTGCGCGTCGCCACGGAGGACGCCTATGCCACCGGCCGGCGCCTCGGCGCGGAGGAGGGCATCCTCGCGGGCATCTCATCCGGTGCGGCGGTTTGGGCTGCGCTCGAGCTCGCACGCCGCCCGGAGAACGCCGGCAAGATGATCGTCGCGGTGGTGGTCGATACCGGAGAGCGCTACCTCTCCACCCCGATGTTTGACACGAGCCGCTAGCAGACGACGGCGCGCGAAGGGATACCTATGGCAGAACGCGTTCTCGTAGCGATGAGCGGCGGCGTCGATTCAAGCGTGGCGGCATGGCTGCTCAAGCAACAGGGATATGACTGCTTGGGCGCCACCATGCGCCTCTTCGACGGTGAAGGGGCCGGGCGCACGGAAGCCGGCGACAACCCGGCACCTTCGGCAGCCCTCGCCGCTCGCGCCTGCGGAAACCTCGCCGACATTGAGGATGCGCGCGCCATCGCCGAGCGCCTCGGCATCCCCTTCTCCGTGATTGACTGCCGTGAGCGCTTCGACGCAGACGTCATCGAGCCGTTCGTCCGTGCCTACGAAGCAGGGTTCACGCCCAACCCCTGTACGATTTGCAACCAGCGCATCAAGTTCGGCGCCCTGCTCGAACACGCGCAGCGCCTTGGCTGCGATTACCTCGCGACCGGCCACTACGCGCGCATCGAGCGCCGAGGCGACGGTTACGCCCTGCTCAAGGCACGCGACGCGACGAAAGATCAGAGCTACTTCCTCTATGGGCTCGGCCAGGATGCGCTCGCGCGCACGCTCTTCCCCTTAGGCAACCTTACCAAGGAGGGCGACGTGCGGCGCATCGCGCGCGAGCAGGGCTTCGAGACAGCGAGCAAGCGCGACAGCCAGGGCATCTGCTTTGTGCCGGGAAACGACTTCGCGTCGTTCATCGAGCGACGGCGCGGCCGCGCGCTGCCCGAGGGAGCTGTCGTAGGGATGGACGGGGCGCTTCTGGGGAGGCACCGCGGCGCGATCCGCTATACCGTCGGCCAGCGCAAAGGGCTCGGCATCGCCGCGGCGCACCCGCTCTACGTAACGCGCATCGACGCGCAGGCGAACACCGTGACGCTCGGCGAGGAGCGCGATCTCTTCGCCGACGCGCTCGTTGCAAACGAATGGGTGTGGTCGGCGCCCTCCCTCGTCATGGAGGCGGCGTTGGACGAAGCCGCCGCACGCGGCGAATCCCTCGATGTCACGGCGCGCATCCGCTACCATCAACTCGACCAGACAGCGACCGTGCGCCGTGCTTCGACTGAAGAATGCCGCGGCTGCGCGGGCGAGACGCTGCGCATCGACTTCGCTGAACCCCAGCGCGCCATCGCCCCCGGCCAGGCCGTGGTGCTCTACCGAGGGGATGCGGTGCTCGGCGGGGGAAGGATCGCCTACGGCATCTAGCGCCGGCATGAGGATCACAGCGCGGCGAGCGCCTTCCCTCGCAGGAGATGGGCGCTCTTGAACCGAACCGCGCGTTAGTTGCAGTGACGCCAAGCGCGATCGGTCAACGCGCGCGCGAGCCCAAGCCCCATGGGCAAGAAGAGGATGATCATCACGGCGCGGAATATCCACTCCATGGAGGCGAGTACGTCGACCGTCCCCATGTAGTACACCGCACGGTAGAGGTACAGGCCGGGCACCATGATCACAATCGAGGGCACGGTGATCGAGATACGGGGGAAGCCGACGCGCATCATGACCGCCGAAGCCAAGAGCCCTGCGACGAGCGCGCCTGCGAACGCCGCGGCTTCCGGCGTGAACCCGGCGACATCGACGAGCGTGAGGCGCAGCGTGTTTGCGAGGGCTCCCACGATGCCTGCCGTCGCCGCCATGCGCGGAGGAGAGTTGAAGAGCACCGAGAAGCCGAACACGCCTATGAAGCTCATGAGCGCGCGGAGCGCGGTGAGGACGGCCATGCTGAGATGCAGGTCTTGGAACTCGTCCGGACGAAGCCCCACGAACGACGAGATGAGCCATGCCACGAGGGTGGCGGTGATGATGATCGAGCAGGCATACACCAAGCGGTCGACCCCCGAGCGCAGGTCGAGCTTCGCGATGTCGAGGCCGCTCGTGATGAGGGGAAAGCCCGGAATCACGAAGAGCATCGCGCCGATGTAGCCCGCATTGAAGTCGAGCGCCTCGGGTGCCACGAGACCGATGAGCTGCTGCGCGGCGAGGTATACAAGGCACGCGACGCCCACGCCGCACCCAATGCACGCGAGGTGCGTGAGATGTCGATCGAGCATGCGGCGGCGAACATAGCCACCGAGCCCCGCTCCCGCGAACGCGAAGAGCATCTCGAAGGGGCCTCCACCCAGCAAGAACACGAACGCGGCGCATGCCGCCGCCGCGGCGAGACCCGCCTGCCAGGGAGCGTAGCGCCCCGGCGTGTGCTCGATATCGTCCATGAGTTCGTGGAACGTTCCCACGGTGAAGGTCGACCCCTCCTCGGCGATGCGCCGGACGAGCTTCTCCATGTTCCAGATGCGCTCGGTGTTCACCCCGGTCGTCGGGAGCGAGACGACCTCGGAGAACGACCCGGTCTCATCGAAGCAGCTGCACTCGATCGAGGTCAGACTCACATCCACCGAGCACGTGATGCCCAGGACATCGGCCACGGCGTTCATCGCCTCGCGTACGCGCCATGCGCCCGCACCGCCCGCGAGCAGCAGCAATCCCGCACGGCACACGATGGACGATTTGTCCGAGAGCGACGCGTCCCGGGCAAGCTCATCGTGATCTTCGAGCACATCATGCCAATGGACGGACATGTGGTTTCCATGCGATAGGCGCGTATGGCGCGTGCGGTGCATCCAGGTGGCTGCCGTCGCGCGGATGCCACGGGCAGATTCTTCAGCGGCCATGATCCCTCTCCTCCAGCTCGAGCGCCGTGGGCGCGTCAACGGATCCTGCGGTGCCGAAAGCTCCAGCAGGCGAGATGTCGAATGGGAAGGTGCCGCACCGATTGAACGCGGCTATGAACATGCGGATGGCATTGGAAGGCGTCGTGCCTACGCGCTGGGTCGCCGCCGCGAAGGCCGCCTTCTCTTCGGGCAGGACCTTCGCGACGACTGGGGTCATATGCTCTGCCATAGTCGATCCTTGGTGGAACGTTCTGCTGCGTTTACCTGGGCATGAGGCATGTGCCGATGCTGCACTACCAATGACCGAACGTCGGCGCATGCCGCATGCCCAGGCAGGCTGCTAAAATGCTTCGTTGGTATTACTTAGTATTCTTAAGTTATACCCCTGTAGATAGTATATGCGCTCCGCCGCGCGCGGGCAACCAAAAACTTTGACGCAAAGCGATGCGCTCGGGACGGACGCGAACTTTTGGTACGTTTGGAGCGGGCACCAACATGCCACATGTGGTACGTTGGTGCCCGTCCCAAACGCACCATCTGCAGGCAGGAGCCCATGGATACGCATCGACCGCTCATACTCATCGCACCGTCCCAAACGGAATACCTTGGGGAGATGGCGCTTCGTCTCTCGGAAAACTATGCCGACGCAATCGTGCTCGCAGGCGGCCTGCCCGTCGTGGTGCCGCTCACCGAAGACCGCGGCATATACGACGAGCTACTCGATGCCGCAAACGGCCTCATGCTCACTGGCGGAGCGGACGTCAACCCCGCGCTCTATAGGGATGCGCTCTCCCTCTCCCCCGCCACGCTTGCCGAAGGGGAGGCGCTCGTCAAGGATCCCACGCCGGAACGCGACGCGGCCGACCTCTACCTGCTCGCCGGCGCGGAGGCGCGCGGGCTTCCCATCTTGGGGATCTGTCATGGCTTGCAAATCATGAATATCGCTCATGGCGGTACGCTCTACCACGACATTCCCGCCCAGGCAGCCGTGGCATCTGGAGCCGAGACCATCGTTCATAACGAGCATATGGATGGACGCCTCGCGCATGAGGTCGACATCATCCCCGGCACGCGCTTGTCGGCGATTTTGAGCGGTGGAGCTGGAAGCTCTCTAGCAGACGGGTCATCGTCACACGCGGTAGCTGATGTTGAACAGTCCGCATCGAGTGTGCTTCGCCTCACGATCAATTCCCTGCACCACCAGGCGATTCGCGACGTGGCACCGTGCTATGTATGTAGCGCGACCGCGCCCGACGGCATCATCGAGGCGATTGAGCAACCGGGCGAGCCCTTCGCGGTGGGCGTGCAGTGGCATCCCGAATACCACGCAGATAAAGAGCCCATGAGCCTTATCTTCCAGGCGTTTGTCCAAGCGGCTCTGGGCTAACGCACGCTTGGTACCCATCTTCATATACCACGCAACCAGAAACCCAGGTGAAATTCACTTTTGAACTTCACCTGGGTTTCTGGTTCAAAAACCAGATATGCCTGGGTTCGAATGCCGGAGAAACGGCGTTTTCGAAATGAAAGCTAGGTGAAGCTACCTTCTGCCACCTAGGTCTCCCGGACGGCGACGGGGCTTCGGAGCATTGGAGCGGGATTTCGGTGCGTTGGAGCTCGGATGAGCACCGTGCTTCGCGGCGACAGCGTTAGCAGCACCCCTGCCGCGCTTCAGCGGAACATCGGATCGATTCCTACGCTTCGCGGGCGCGGCTCTCCGGTCGGTGGGCTTAGCGGCGTCGGCGGGCGCGGCTCTCCGGTCGGCGCGCTTCGCGGCGTCAGCGGGTGTGGCAACCCGGTCGGCGCGCTTCGCGGGCGCGGCAGCCTGGCCACCACGCGTCG
>CASFXG010000043.1 GCA_949298635.1 uncultured Coriobacteriaceae bacterium
ACCATGTCGCACTTGTTCAGGAACACGACGATGTAGGGCACGCCGACCTGACGGGCGAGCAGGATGTGCTCGCGGGTCTGAGCCATGGGGCCGTCGGTAGCGGCGATGACCAGGATAGCGCCGTCCATCTGGGCAGCACCGGAGATCATGTTCTTGATGTAGTCGGCGTGGCCGGGGCAGTCGACGTGAGCATAGTGACGCTCAGCGGTCTCGTACTCGACGTGCGCGACGGAGATGGTGATGCCGCGCTCGCGCTCCTCGGGAGCCTTGTCGATGTTCTCGAAGGCGGTGAAGTCGGCCTTGCAGCCATCGGTCTCGGAGAGAACCTTGGTGATGGCGGCGGTCAGCGTGGTCTTGCCGTGGTCCACGTGGCCGATGGTGCCGATGTTAACATGCGGCTTTGTACGCTCGAACTTTTCCTTGGCCATTTAGCCCTCCTCCTTAAGGTCGTCCCCGAGGGGACTTGCCCTTTAACTTAAGTGGCTCCCCCACGTACATAGAGAAGCCACCGTGTTACCTGGTAGCGGTGACTGGATTCGAACCAGTGACGCCACGGGTATGAACCGTGTGCTCTAACCAGCTGAGCTACACCGCCGTACTGGTGACCTCCTCGTTACCAACGAGGTGCTCTACCGACTGAGCTACACAGGCACTTGACTTCTGGTGGGAGCGCAAGGATTCGAACCTTGGTAGGCAGAGCCAACGGGTTTACAGCCCGTCCCCATTAACCACTCGGGCACACTCCCATAAGAAGCAAGACCCACGAAGCCGGACGTCCATGCGGAAATGCCGCCATCGCGAGCAAGGGAATAGTAGTACAAGGCGGCAGCGCGAGTCAACCGAAAACCTCAAATACACGCGCCCGGGCGTATCTTATATCGTTTACCTGCACTTCCTCATGCGTTCGCCGTGAGGAGCTTGTGAAGGTCTCTCTTGGAATACCTATTGGAGCGCACCTTAGAACTCATGGGAAAGCCGATATTGTGCAACGATAGCAAGCGGGCAAACGAGCTTGTTATACGTTTCTATGGCGTACAGCGCCTCGCGCTCGTCATCGGTCCTCGCCATTGAAGCGAGGTCACGCACAACGCTCGCAATCGGTTGCCTTTCATCTGCCGATACGCGCGATGTCTTTATAGAGCAGATGGTATCGCTGGCAACGGTGTAGAACGAATACAAGTTCCTCTCACGTGACGAATCGTGGTCGCTCTCGCACTTCTGCTCCCCTTCAACCGTTTCGCATGTAGGTGAAATCTCGTACATGCCGTAGAGCTCTTCATCATCGTAGAAGCACCATGCGGCGTCGTCGAGCTCACTGTACGGAATCTCAAGCAGAACAGAAACCGCCGCCTCCGCCTCTTCCTCTGTCATACCTATGCCCATAAAACGGCTGAGGGCATCCGCCCGTGCGTCTTCCGGGAGCTCGAACGGCTCGTCACAGAGGGGTTCGTCGGCAAACGGGTCGCTCCAACGCGCATTTAAATAGAAGGGATGTCCTCGCTCGGCGTTCGAACGATGTGTGTCGATGCCGTACTTCTCGACGATATCAATTGCCGTGGTAACAAGCTGCGTGAGGCATGGCATGATCTGGGCAAGGCGTGCCTTGATTTCGGCTACGCGCTCCGGCGCATCAGGACGGGCGCTCATGTAACCCTGATCAAGACGGTGCTCATCGTCGGGCGGCTCGTAGGGCAGCTCCCAGGGAGCGACATTCGGCTCGTCTTGATCTTTTTCCTCCATGAGCCTAGGCTGATACTCCTCGAGAATGCAGTAATCATCGGCGGTGCAGACGGCGGCCACGCCAAGCGTCTGACTCTGCCTCGGCCAGCTCTCCGGCATAAACTGCCCGAGATAGGCATCTATGCGAGCGCGAGTCTCCTCCGCCAGCTGCCCCTCGCCTGCCGTCAGGTGTGCAAGCGGAATCCGAGCGAATACAGAGAGATCGCCGAGCACGCGGTCGTGGTAAGGGCGACGGAGCTGTTTGATTTCCTCCGCGCGAGCAGTCCGTTCCTGCTGGATGCGCACCTGCTCAGCGTACCAGCTTGATTCTTTATACGATTCCACTGGAACAGCCGTACTCAGAAGATCGTCCAGCAAATCTTCGAGGGTCGCGTCCTCTTTGTCGGAGTCGCCGGTCGCCTGCGACGCATCGGACGGCAGCGTATCGAACGTATCTACACCCATGTGCGGCCTCCTTTGTTCAATGCCATTACTACGCGCGCGCCCAGAGCTTGGTAAAGATGGGGTCGCGCAGATCGAAGAGGTAGCAGTCGTTCGCGTTGCGCGGGTCGCCCTTGCGACGCAGGTAGTTGTGGTGCACGAGCGCACGCTCCTCGATCTTCGCGCGCATGCCGGCGAAGCGCGCCACCCACACGCCCTCGAGCGGCTCAATCTCTACGTCGCGATAGGCAAGCTGCTCCCAATGCACGTAGAGGTAGATGTCGCACTCCGGGTAGAGCTCGCAGTAGCGGCGGTAGTCCTTCGCGTCGAACGTGATGGTGAGGCGCGGGTCGAGCCGCCGCGCAAGCGGACGGCCGGCCTCGTCCTGCGTATAGCGGGCGCAGGTAAAGAACGGCGTCATGAAGCTCTTGAGGTCGGCGGGGCGGTCGTTGTCGTAATCGTGCAGATCGATGGCGTAGGGATTCGTCGCCTTCTCCGGATTGATGCGCAGATCGCGCCCGATGCGCGGCACGACGCGCGCGATGAAGTCGCGTTCGAGCTCCTCGCCCTTGCGACACCAGGCGTCCTTGTCCTCGGTGTCGATCTCTTGCGGCGTGCGATCCGGATACGGGTCGCCGGGGCGCGGGGTGGGGACAGCCGTCTGAGCTTGCTCGCCGGGCTTGTCATCGCGTTTCAGCGGCACCGTGAGCATGCCCGCGCTGTCGAGCGCCTCGAGCACCAGCTGGATGCCGGCGCCGGAAAACCATGGGTATGCATATAAGCTCGTATCATTCCGTTCAATTCCGCGTGCAATCCCTGCCTCGGTGGGAACCGTGCAGCGCCTGCCCGTGCGCTCGAATGTCTGGTACTCGAGGAGCCCGGCATCGCGGAACTTCTGAAAAAACTTGCGCGCGATGGCATCGATGCTCGCATCTGAGCTGATGAGCCCCTTTTCCTTGAGCTGGGTTATCAGAGCGGAAAGCGACCCGCCCTCAAGATCGGAATATACCGCATCTGCCATACAAAGGCTCCTCTCTCGTAAGCCTGCGAGCCAGGGCGCCCGCCGTATGGGGTGCCCTAGCGCTTGCACTGATTATGTCATGTCGCCCGGACAAAACCGCACGCGGCGGCTCGCCGGTTTAGGACGAAGAGGTGGTCGAGTCCTGTCCGTCCGTGGGGCTATTGGCAGGCACGAAGCGCTCGATCGGCTCGCACACCGCCTTCTGCGCCTCCCTCTCCATCGCGGCGGCGTTGTTGTTCGAGCTCTACCCGCTCACGGCGACGTCTCCGCTCGGTTTCGGCCTCTTCCTCGCGCCGCCGCTTCCGATCCTCCTCGAGCGCCCGCGCGTAGTCGCGCACAGCCTTTTCCGCCGCTGGCTCAAGAATGCCTTGGCGCTGATCGATGGCTGCGGTTATCGAGGATTGATGGCGCCGAGCGTCAGCGGAATGGGGACATGCGGCAACCCATGCATCTGCCAGCTCGGCAGCCTTTTTCAACGCTTCCAGCCTGCGATCGCGCACGGAGGAGTTATCGACCCTGGTTATTCCGTAAAGCTGGGCGGCAAGATCGTCGATGGCGGCGCCCCCCCGTTGGAAGCCGGTCGAGCCCCTTCTTCTCATAGCTGAGCCGCATAAGCATACGGTACCCGAAATCCCGGTACTGCTCGCTCAGGCTTCCCGTCAAGGCGCAGGCGTTCCGCCGCACTTGCAGCTCGTTGGTGAGCATGCAGTCCATTTGGAGGGCCAGAAACACACTCGACTGCAGCCTGCTCCTCTTAGAAAGACCGTTCCGCCACCGAGGATCGCACGGATCTGCCTTCGCAAAGGCGGCGTACACGTCGAACAGATTCATCGGAATGGCGAACAGCACGTTGATCAACTGCTCCAGGGAAGCGAGAGCCCGCAGCTCATCGTCTGTCGCGCATCCGTAATCAAATGCGCGCAACGCCTTCGCATCATCAAGAAGGCTTTGCTGATAATACCTTACCCATTCCTCCGCGCCACCGCTGAGCTTGAACTTGCACGATACCCTCTGAATCGACTGCGAGCCCCAGTCGCCGATGCAGGCCCCATCATAGGCGCAATACACGCCGTTATAGGTGTCGGCAATGCGTGTCGCGAGTGTGCGCAGACGATCATCGATCAGCACGCGAATGCTCTTCCGAAGCGCAGCGACCTCCTTGCCCGTAGCGAACTTTTCTCTCTCCTTGGCAGCAACGGCCAGATTGGCGGTCGCCCGCCTCGCCTTATTCTGCTCCTGCCAAGCGTCGTCGTCGATGAAACCCATAGCCACAGCCCTCCCATCTGCATGCGGGGCACGGGGCGGGGCCGCCGCCCCGTGCGGGCCACGCACTCTCCCGTGCCCTCTCGGCCATCTTAGCGCTTCGCGGGTACCGCTCCCCGCCCGACCGGCACCACCGGCCGGGCAGCGGCACGCCGCCACCTCGTATACGCGAGGATATCCCGCGCGGGCGTGCCATCCTCGCTGCAGAGCGCCCCGACGACGACCTCGCCGTCCTTATAGAAGTAGATGCGCACGACGAATACGCCCCGCCGGGCCAATAAGAAGGCTCGTCGATGGCGAAACGTATGCGTGCGAGGCCCTGTCGACTCGGCATTGACGGCTTCGTACTTCTCGCGCGAGGTGAACATGGCGCCCTCGGCCTTGCGCCCGAAGACGACGCTTGCGGTATCGGGCATGTGCGCGCCCCTTCCCAACGGATACGGAACTTGTTCGGGTATTGAAAACGTGTTGCGAACACCGGCTGGGAAAACCGCCATTCAACGCGCTCGCGTCGCTCAGTCAACGAGACGGAACCCGCCGTTCTTGCCTCCCCGGCGAGCGGCTCTTTCTTTCCTCACTGCTGCATACATGCTGGAAATATCCCAGTCGATCCAATCGCGCCGCCGTTCGAACAGCGCGGCCTCATGCGACACGATCGGGTACGGAATGTGGCGGTCGTCTCCGACCCAGCTGCGGTATTCGTCGATTTGCTCCTCGCTCTTGAAGAACACGCGCATGATGTAGCGGGGCGGAATCGCCCCGAACACGAACACCTCTGCGTTAGGGTCGCTGACTTCCCAGGGCTTCAAGTCCCATTTGGTGCGGGAGTAGCCTCCCCCTGGGCTCGGGCGGACGTCTTCGAACATGCTTTCCAACGCCTGTGCTCCGTAGGACGTCTCCCATTTGATGCGAAACAGACCGACGCCCACGCCGGTCGGGAAGAACGAGCAGTTCAGCTCATACAGCACGCTGGGATCGAGCTCCAGCAGCACGAACGTGTCTCCCGGGCTCGTCTCGCCCCGTTCCCGTTTATGCTGCTCAAGGGTGTGAAGCACCTCGAAATTGACTCCGGAAATGTACACGGAAACGGTATCGGCGAGTTCCTGACAACACAGCCTGCTATTGACGGCGGCGTCGATCTTCCGACGGGCGAGCTCGTTCCTGGACAGGATCCCGTGCTCGAAAATGCTGTCGAGGTTCCTCGCTTGGGTGAGGTGGTACAGCTTCTTGATCCCCCGGTCTTGGACAACCTTCTTGATGGATGCGGCGCGATGCTTCGCTTCGATGAGCTCGCGACCCCGGCGCCCGGCTTCACGCCAGCGCTCCATATCCTGGGATGGCTGCCCGTGCGAGATGGCTTCCTCTGACATAGCTACCTCCTGGCTAGGCGAATCATTGGATTACCCGTTGCGGTACGGGGCAGACTAGATTCACTCAAGCGGCATGCTTGCGAACTCGTCGAATGCGCGCTCGAACTCCTCATCGCTCGGCAGCGTGGGGTCATCGTCGACGGCAGAGAAGATTGGCATCGCGTTGCGCAGCTCATCGAGGTCGATGCCGAGGTCGTCGTCGCCGACACCGTGGAAGTGTGCTTCACAAACGACGCTTTCGGGCAGAAACGGCGCGCAGTGGATGGCACGTGTCAGCTCGTCGCAGGTGTTCTGGTTGCGTGGTGCGTCGAGTACGCCGAGGGTATATAGTCGTCAACGTGATAGCCGTTGATTTGCTTGCGTGACTCGGCGATGAGGCGCTCCGCGGTGATGCGCTCGTCGGGCGTCAGCCGGTTGCGCCAGGATGCGTTAACGCCGAGCTTTTCAGCGAGCATCCAGGCCACATAGGCGATGGTTTCGGAGTCGCCGTAGACGTGACCTGTGGTCGGCGTCTCGGGCAGCTTGGCGAATGCGGTGAGCTCGGGGCTTGGTGTTCCGATCGCGTATCCGAGGTCGTGTTCCAGGTGCTGCGCCCAGCAAGACACCATGGGTATCTGGTACATCTCCCGCATGATGTCGTCGCACTCGTTCTGGTCATAGGGTGCCTCGAAGGCGATGATGGGCTCGTCCTTGTACGCCTCGCGCGTGCGCTTCGTCTGGCAGGCGCGCAGGGCGATGCCCGCGGGATCGAGCGAACCTGCGGGAAGCTCGCGGCGGGTGTAGCCGGCGGCGCCGAAGAGCTTTTGGTCGTCGTCGAGCACGCGTTGGACGAAGGCCGCCTCGCGGGGGTGCAGTCCGATGACACCACGGCCGGGTTGCCTGTTCACGAAGCCGGGATAAAGTGTGTCGAGCATGATGTTTCCTCTCTGTGCAGGGGCGGCGCTCCGCCCACTGTTCAAATACTGATACTCGCGTGTTGGAATATTTGATTGTGAAATGCGGAATCGTGATGTGCTCCCCGGCCTCTTATAAGACAGAACTTGAACTTGATGCGCCCGAATGCGCGGCCGATTCGAAACGGCAGCTTTCATTCGGGCGCAGTGCCGAAACCAGTCCGAGCAGGGAGCTCGCTTTGCTAATTAGGCCGGTCTTCAATCTCATCTGCGAGCAGTCGCGCACGCCAGTCGGCCGACATATGAAAGAGACGCATGAGCGTGACCACGCGCGCCGCTTCATCAACGGAGTAGACCGCGATGTAACCCCCGATCGCCGTACAGCGGTACTCGGAGCCCTCCACGCGCCCGCCCAGGAGCGGAAAGGTTTCCAGCGTGTCGAGCTTCGAGAGGTACGTGCTGTAGAGCCTGGCGGCACTCGAGCGTCCGACTTCGCGGAGCCTCCAGCTGAGAGCGGTGTCTAGATCATCCTCGAAGCGCCTTGTTGCCAAGATCTCGTATCTATGCAAGACCGTACCTCGCACCCAAATCGCCCGCGACGTCCCGCGCCGGCCTCACGCGGCTGGCGGCGACGTCGGCCTCAGCCTCTGCGAGCCGGGCGCGGAAGTCCCCCTCGTCCGTCACCTCGAGCGGATCCGTCGGCACGGCGGACACCCAGGCGCGCCGCCCGTCGAATGACCAGTACACGCGCGCGCCGTCCGCAATGCCCAGAGCCGTCCGTACCTCCTTGGGGACGGTCGTTTGCCCGCCCTTCGTGAGTTTCGTGCTCATCATCGTAACCATGCGGCACCTCCGAATCATTAATTTCAATGATTATATTGATTTTAACACGACGCGCGTCGCGCCATGCCTGGTCTAGAAGAGATGCCCCTGTCCACCTGCGGGATCAGCGGCCGTCTCGCTTGCCACCCCCTGGAACACGATCTCGCGGAAACCGTCCTCGGATTCCAAGGCGTCCCGCAGCAACCCCTGCCGGGATAGCGAAACGAAGATCGCCGCCGCCTCTGCCTGGCAATTGATTGATCGCTTGGGGTTGAACTCGATGTCGGTAAACGCGTCGTAGGCGAGTATCCCTTCGGCAAGGGCGGCGTTTTCCTCCTGGACAAGTGTGTGGATGTAGAGCCAGTCGTAGAAGAAGGTCTTCCCGGCGAGCTCTCCTGACGGCAATCTTGCCACATTCACCTCGCTGGTCTTACGAAGCAGCCCAGAAGGACTCGTACGAAGAGCTTGAACAGAAACCGGAACATGCATGCTCCCTCCCCTCGAGGCATCGATCTGCAACGACAGACCACGCCGGCCGTATACGGGCGCGCCGCCCGCGCGGCCGGCGCACGCCCTCCCCTACGCCACCTTACGCGGCTCGACGATCGCATCGGCGAAGCCCAGCTCGACGGCGCGCTCGGCGGTGAGAAACGTGTCCTTGGCAGTGAGCGCCTGCACGCGCTTGACGGTAAGGCCGCTGCGGTCGGCCAGAATCTGGCTGAGGGTGCGGCGAAGCCCCATGAGGCGACGGCTCGTCTCCTGCACGGAGAGCGCCGAGCCGCCGGCGTTCTGGATGAGCGGGTCGTGGATCATGAGCTCGGCGTGCGGGAACATCTCGCGACGGTCGCCGCAGACGAAGATGATCGCGCCCATGGACGCGGCGGTATCGAGGCACACGGTGCGCACGGGGCATGCGATGGTGCGCATGGTGTCAACGATGGCGAGGCCGGCGGAGACGCTGCCGCCCGGACTCGCCACATAGAGCGTGACCTCGGCGGAGGTGTCATCGTGCTCGAGTTGGAGCAGCTGCTGGCAGATGTCGAACGCCATGGCGGCATCGATCGCTCCGGTCACGGAGAGCTCGCGGCGGGAGAGCATCTCGTCGTAGATACTCGTGAGCGCGATGCCGCGCGCCGTCTCGCGCATGGTGCGGGGACTGATGATGCGTTGTTCCATGAAGATTCCTCTCTCTTGGGCTACACGGTTTGAACAGACTAGACAGGTGCTGGGGCGGGGCTAGAACGGAATGTCCTCGTCGAGCGTGAACGAACACGCCTCCCCCATGGAAACGGGATCGACGGGTTCACGCGCGGGCGCTGCTTCCGGAGCCCTCTGCCCCGGCGTCTCGAACGGAGCGGCAGCCGCAGAGACGAGCTCTGCGTAGCGCGGGTGTTCCTCTAGGCGGTAGCTCTCAACTTCCTCGGCACGCCGACCGCGTACGAAGAGCCAGGCGCGACCGGAGGGCAGCTCGAGCAGGGTCTTCGGCATCCGATCCGCACGCTCGGAGAAGCAGCGCGCCGTGTCGAGGTCCTGGAAGCCCAACGCGAGCTGCACGTCGCAGTTGCCCATGATGGACATGGCGCGCGACCGGCCGTAGCGTGCCTCGAGCTGATTCACAGACTGCAGCAGCAGCGTGACCCAGATCTCTCGACTGCGTGCGACGGCGAGCAGGTCGTCGATGTTGTTGATGTAGAGGTTCGCAAAGTCGTCGAGGAAGAGCCGTACGGGAACGGGCATGCGGTCGCCCGGGCAACGATCCGCTTCGCGCAGGAGCGCCTTGAAGGCCTGGTCGACGAAGAGGCTCGTGAGTGGATCGAGCGCGCGGTCGATGTCGCTCATGGTCACGAAGAGCGCGCGGCGCTCGTGGCCGAAGCGGGCGAAATCGACCTGGCGGGAGGCGGTGTAGAGTCTGAGCGCCCCGTCGAACCCCAGGCACATGAGCTTCTCGGCAATGATGCCGATGATGCTCGCGTTCATCTTCTCGGCATCGCGCGTGGAGGCGTAGCGCAGGTACATCGAGGATGCGAGGCTATCGGGGTCGCTCACCTCGAGGTCATCGAGCAAGCGGAATGTCGCACCGTCATTCAGGTGCTCGGCAAGCTCGACCAGCGCAGCGAACGTCTGCTCCTCGCGCGGCAGCTCTTCCATCACGTATGCGATGAGCGCGGCAAGGAGGTTTGCCGCGGCGCGGTCCCAGAACGGGTCTTTCATGCTCTCTACAGGGCAGAGCGCGACGGCAATGGAGAGGATGTCCTGCTGGTTGGGTTTGCCGTCGGCCGTGCGACGGATGAACGCGAACGGGTTGTAGCCCACGTGCACGGCTCCAGCGGGAAGCGGTCGCGGCTCCTCGCAAATGCTCGCGAAGTCGAGGCATTCGACCGTGTAACCCGCGCCAGCGAGCACCGCGCCCATCTCGCGGCAGAGCGTGCCCTTGGTGTCGAGCACGATGAAGCTCGAACCCATCTGGAGCAGATTGGGCTTGAGCACGTGGCGCGTCTTGCCTGCACCCGAGGGACCGATGACGAGCATGTTGTTGTTGATGCCCGTCTGGAAGGAGTCGGTCTCGATGGTGCGGTTGCGGCCGACGATGGTCTTGCTCTGGTAAGCGGTGCGGTCGATGACGTTCGGCAAGTCCGTGGACATGAGCAGCATCCCTTCTGAAACGTATTGGTTTTGGTCTGGCGCACCCTTGCATCAGGCGGCAGCGAGGCGGGCAGAGAGCGTGGGATTGCGGCGTGCCTGTGTGCGAGCACACGCTGCCCCGGTTCCATAGCACCTCGCAAGCGCCAGGGGTTCGAAGAACAGGGGCAGGGCCAAGCGCTGCAAGCGTTCCTCGGGACTCTCCGGATCCTCATCCCACCAGGGATAGTCCTCGTCCTCGCAGGCCTCATCGATACACGCTCGCTTCTTCGCGAAGTGCTCGCACATGACCTCGGCAGAGCAGTCGCGCGATTCCCCGAGCGCCCCGGTCGCCCGTGCGGAATACTGCTTGAAGTCCGGCACTGCCGGGCCCTTGGAGAGTTCAGGCGACGACCTGACGGCTTCGAGGATGTCGCTCGCCGTGGAAAAGCAGAAGGCATAGAACAGCGCACGCGCTTCGGCAGCATTGAGGTCGTTGCCACAGTACTTCCGTGCCATGTGAGCGAAATCGTATCGGGGCGAGCGCCGGCGCTGCGAACGAGATGTCTCCCTGCCCGTATCGTCAGACGCTTGGCCGGTCTCTTTCTGCTCACGGGCTTTGCTGTTCCACATCGTGTACCTGCGGATCGGGTCGAGCAGGCCGTCTACGAGCGCCTCCCGACTCGCGGTGAGGGCGACGAGGGCGTTGTGATCCTGCGCGTTGCGGGCGGCGGCGTCGAGGATCATCGCGAGGCGCGCGATGCCGCCGACATCGCCTGTCCATTCGGGCAGCTCCGCGCCATAGCTCTCGAGGTACAACCCGGTCATCCCCGACGTAGCGATGCGGTGGCACATGCGGCGCGCCTTCGCGTCTCCGCAGTAGCGCTCCCAGGGGGCACGCGCAAGGACGGAGAGGCTGGCAGCGATCAGTTCGGGCGGAACCATGCTGTCAAGCGCCGCATCGATGCGGCCGGCAAGTACGGTAGCTCGCGTGTTCATGCTACACCTCCACGCACGTCTTGGAACCGAATAGATCCTGGCAGCGGCGCACCTCTTCGCGGTGCTCCTCCTCATACGCCCAGACGCGCTGCAGGGAGGAAAGATAGGTTGCGAGCATCTCCTCATCGCTCGGGCGGCCGTACCGCTCGTACTCGACGCCTCCCTCATGCGCGAGCAGCGCGTCGAGTTCGCCGGAAAGCGCCATACCGAGCGCCGCCCGCGCATCCTGCGCTGCGTAGATGAGCGTCGCGTATTCTGGGTTCGAATCGAAAAAAGTGTGCTGCGCGGTAGGGTGTGCCATGTGGTTCCTCTCCTATCTGATACGTGTCATTTCCATCGTGATGTGCTCGAGGGTGGGGCGCCGTATGCGCACTGCGTCCCGCAGATTGCTCTGCAGTGCTTTCTAGCAGCGGGGAAGTCGGTAGTCAGCCATGATGGCGAGCGGACAGAGCAGCTTGTTGTACGCCCCGATGGCAAGCAGCGCGCCATATTCATCGTCGGTGCGCGCCCCGGCGGCCATATCGCGCACGACAGCCGCGATGGGCTGGCCGCCGTCTGCGCTCACGTGCGCCGTCTTGATGGGACAGATGGTGTCGCAGGCGATGGTCTTGAAATAGGCCAGGCGCTCCCGACGCGGCATCTCGCGCTTCTCGGGCTCGTTTCCGTCGCCCCCGGTGAGATCGATCATGGAGACCATTTTCGAGATGCCGAAGAGCTCCTCATCGTCGTAGAAGAACCAGACGGCGGCTTCAAGCTCGCAAAACGGGATCTCGAGCAAGACGGAAACCGTCGCGCGCGCCTCGTCCTCCGTCATGCCCATGAGCTCGAAGCGATCGGTGGCGTCTTCCCGTGCGTCATCTGGCAGCTTGAGCATGCCGGCGAACAGGGGCTGTGCGTAGTATCCCTCACCGAAGCTCGGCGCCTCTTCGTATGCGTCGGCGCGATGCGCGTCGACGCCGTGCCGCTCGAGCACGTCAATCGCTGTGACGACGAGCTCGGTCAGGCAAGGCATGATGCAGGCGAGGCCCTCCTTGATCTTGCCTGCGCGCTCGGACGCATCGGGCACGGCGCCGATGGCGTCCTCGTCGGGATTGAGGCCCTCGGCAGGCGGCTCATAGGGCTGCTCCCAGGGCACGACGTTCGACCCGTCGTCGCCTTTGGCATCCATGAGCTTGGGCTGGTATTCCTCGAGGTCGAAGTAGTCTCCTGTGATGAGATGGGCTGCGGTGCCGAGCGTCTTGCCCCGATAATCCCAGAGATCCGGCACGAACCTCCCCAGGTAGCCATCGATGCACGCGCGAGTCGCCTCCGCCGTGCGCCCGAATCCCCCTACCAGGTGTGCGAGCGGTATCCGGGCGAACGTCGCGGACGCGCCGAGGATGCAATCATGGTAGGGGCGGCGGAGCCGGTTGAGCTCTTCCTCGCGAGCCCTGTCTTCCAGTGCCATGCGCTTCAACTCCGCTTGCAGGGCGGGGTTTTCGGCTAACAATTCGGCAAGATCCGTCTCCAGCTCTTCCAGCAGATCTTCGAATGTCGGAAGTTCTTCGTCCATGTGACCTCCCTTGCTTGATAGCCTGTGTTGTCGTTGCGTGCGGTCGCTGTCCTGCGCACCGGCCGGCACCGCCTGCGATGCAGGGGTGTCCAGCCGGCCATACTCGTCCGGTGGCCGACGCATGTGCGCCGGCGCGGCTCCGTCTGCCGCCGCTCTCGTTCCTTGTGGCTGCTGCCACCGGACGTGTTGCCACACCGCCCTCCCCGCAAGGTCATCGCCTCGGCAGGCTCGCTTCCGCAGGTCATCGCGCGCTCGGGGCGCGCTCGCCACGGGACGGGGCTGCGCCGGGCGCACCCCGCCGAAGGGAGGACGGCGTGTATGCAGTTATCAAGGTTCCAGGCCCCATCGATTCCGCTCGACGCAGGAACAACCACGCCGAAACGGGATGGGGGTCAGTACCCCGGGACGCAACGCCTCGAATAGAGACAGCTCCGCCAAGGGTCTGCTGAACCACATGCACTACGCGCTATAAAGTTGTTAGACAGTGTTCCTCATGCTTGCCGTTACCTCTTACTCGCTACAACTCGCATCTGATGTGCTCGGCGCTCCGGAACAGGCTCTACCTTTCACCCGGAGCAAATACGGAAGAAAAAGTGTGTACGCGTACTATACACCCACCGCGCGTGAAGGTGCTCGAGAACTTCTAAAATATTTTTCCGCGCGTGAGATTCCCCGGCTGTCGCCCCGCACCTGACTTTTATCCCTTGCGCACCTCATAGGGCGTGTCCTCGCCGCGGCTGAACGCGAGCAATGCCTCGGTCGTGCTGCGCACCATGTGCTCGACATCTTCCGCCGTATAGAACGCCATATGTGGCGAGACGATCACGTTCGGCAGCGCCATGAGCACCGCGCGGTCGCGGTTGGGCAGCACCTCGCGGCTCGCATCGCGGTAGTAGAGGTTCGATTCATGCTCTATGGTGTCGAGCGCCGCGCCGCCCAAATGCCCGGACTCGATCGCGTCCACGAGCGCTGCCGTGTCGACGAGCATGCCGCGGGCGGCGTTCACCAGGATG
>CASFXG010000044.1 GCA_949298635.1 uncultured Coriobacteriaceae bacterium
GGCCGCCGCCGTGCGCGCGGCGCACCCGGGAGGGCGCGGTCACGCCTCCTCCCTCGCCGCCGCGTAGGCGGGTATGGCCGCCACGCGGATGAGCTTCTTCTTGCCGGACGCGATGTGCGGGATCGCCCCCACGGCCGCGTTCGCCCACGCGCGCATCGTCGCGTCCGAGACCCCGGCGAGCCCGGCGGCCCGCTCGATGCTCACGTAGAGCGGCACCTCCGGCGGCTGCGGCATCGTCCCAAGCGCGGAAGCCCTCGTCTCGTCGTCCATGGCCGTCCCCTTCCGTCTCGATCCAACCGGCGCCCCCGGCGGGACTCGAACCCGCGCGCCCGGCTTAGGAGGCCGGCGCTCTATCCCGCTGAGCTACGGGGGCGTTGCTGACGCCGGATGCGTGCCGGGGCCTCCGCATGCGCTAGAATCTGATCGGTGCTCTAAAGGCTCCTCTTCAAGGGAGGTGGTCTTTTGACCAAACTTTTGAGCACGCGGCCCCTCCGCAACGGCTAGCGCCGCACGAGCTTGGGCAGCTCGAAGAACAGCCACCGAAGGCCGCGTCGCAGCGCGGCGTCCGACCGGCTGCGCGAGAGCGCATCGGAAGCCGCACGGCCGAAGGGGGCGACCCGCACGGGGCGCCCGCCGACCGGTGCAGGCGGAGGGAGAAAGGCCCGGCGCCGGGGAGACGGGCGCTGCGAAGCCCCGAACCCCGGTGCCATTCCGGCACGTATCCGGTTGTCAAGGCGCGGGTCTCCCCGCGCGGGGAGCTCTGGAGCCGTCGGGAAGAGACGGGGTAACGTCCAGAGCGCCCCGCGCGAGGGGCTGTCGCCAGCCCCGGCGCGCCTATTCGGCGGCGTCCACGATCGGCTGCGAGCCCTCGGGCACGACCACGAGGCACCCGTTCGCCGCCGCCTCCGCGAGCGCGGCGATGTACTGCTGCCGCAGCACCTCCGGCGTGAGCGACTCGGCGAGGATGCGGTTGGCGTCGGCCTCGCCCTGCGCCTCGATCTTCGCGGTCTCGGCCTCGACCTTTGCGGTCTCCTGCGCGTTCTCGGCCTTCTGGCGCGCGACCTCGGCGGTCTGCGCGTCCGCGTAGGCGTCGGTCACGGAGTCCGCGTAGCGGATGTCCTGGACCTGCACCTGCTCGACGATGACGCCCTTGCCCTTCCACTGCTCGGCGAGCGCCTCGCTCACGGCGTTCGTGTACTGGGCGCGGTCGGTGAGCAGGGTGAGCGTGTCGAACCCGCCCGCCACCTCGCGGGCGGTGGCGCGGAGGTCGTTCGAGACGTAGTTGGTGACGAACGCCTCCTGCGTGCCGTACTCTGCGTACAGAGATTCGACTTCATCGGCGTCGAGCGAGTAGATGACCTGGATGTCGATGTTCGCCTTGGTGCCGGACGCGTCGTTGATGGACACCTCCGCGCCGGTGTAGGAGCCGCCGTCGTAGGAGTACTCCGAGTCCTTGAAGAAGTTGATCTGGCGGTTGCGGATGTCCCACGTGAGGGCGTCCTGCCAGGGCGCCTTGAGGTGGAAGCCTGCCTCCTCCGTGTGGCCCGCGATCGAGCCGCCGAGGTTGCGCACGACGACGGCCTCGCCGATGTCCTGCGCGTAGAAGCACTGGAGGGCGACGAGCACCGCGCCTACGGCCACGGGGGCGAGGGCGGCGGCGACCGGCCAGCGCTTAATGTCGCCCTCGTGCGATTCGAAGACGTACCGCACGCCGTCCTTGTCTGCCTTGGCGTTCAGGCGAGCGAACCGCGCTGCGATGGCAACGCCGATCGCCGCTAGCAGAATGCCGATGATGAAGAAGAACATGGGTTTCCTCCCTTATTCCGAGACGCAGGGCGTGCCGTCCGCCTCGTAGAGCGGGCACACGGCGATGTCGCCGTCCACGCCCTCGACGATCATGTACTCGACCCCGGTGGCGTTGTCCACGACCACGTTCATGTACTTCAATCTCCAAGATCCGCCCTCGAACCGCGGCGACACGTCGCCCTGCTCGTCCGTGTACGTCGCGCCCCCGCAGCCGCACAGCGGCAGGGCGAGCAGCCCAGCGAGGGCGACGGCCGCGAACAGGCGCGCGACCCCTCCTGTATGCCTCATATCGAATCCCCTTCCATATCCCGGTTCCCTAGCAGACGATCGCCGCGGCGACCCAGAACGCTCCGGCCGCAACCAGCACCCCGGCGAGCACGCCGAGCGCCGTGGCGAAGCCCACGGCGAACGCCTCGAAGAAGTCCATGCCTACCCCTCCTCCTCGTACAGTTCCTCGACGGGCACGCCCAGCGCCCGGGCCACGCGGAGCATGGCGCCGAGGGATGCCTTCTCGAGTCCCCTCCGCTTCCACGCTGAGAACGTGGTCGTGGGGATGCCCGTCTCCTTGGACAGGCGGTAGACCGACATCCCCCGCCCATGGCAGATCTCCTCGATGCGCGACTTCATGCCCTCCTCCGTTTCTTGTCCGCACGGTCGCTTACCGTGTCGCATACGTCCAACCGGACAGGGGGCGCGGGTGGCGATCGACACACCGAAGGAGGTGATCCGCATGAGAGACTTCGATGATTTCTGCGAATGGTTCAATTCCAAGTGCACGGACGAGCTGGCGCAAGAGCTCGAGAGGGCAAAGCGCCCCGTCGACGGTCTCGACGGCAAGGAAGCCATCAGGACGCTGATGGACAACGTCGTCGTCGCCATCGACACCAAGGTCGACTTCAAGATCCGCAAGTACCACGAGTGGCTTTCGAGCCAGCTGTAGCGCCGATTCCGGTGCAGCGCGCGGCCGCGTCGGCGAGCATCTCCGCCGCATCCAGCGCGGTGACGCTTTCCGGGGAATCCAGACGGGGTTCACCGACCCCTTCGCCCACGGTCGCGGCGGGCTTCTCGTTCCTATCCATGGGCGGCTCCAATCCCGCCGCCCGCGCCCCCTATCCGGTTGTCAAAGTCCGATCGGATCCGTCAATCCCCCGATCCATCCCTCTTGAAGAACAGGCGGTCGGCGATGTCCACCACGGACTCGCGCACGATCGCCTCGGCCGCCTGCGCGCTCGGGCGCTGCGCGCCGTCGAAGTCCACGGACGCCTCGATGCGGATGCGCTCGACCGCGCCGCCGTCCGCGCGGCGCTCCGCGTCAACCACGTGCCTCACGACCATCGCCGGCCACCCCAGTCCCAGAGCCCCATGCCGATGCCGAGCACGAGGAGCCCGACGAGGAACGACGCCTGCCAGCAACCGGGCAGCGCCGCGGTGGCGAGAGACCACAGGCACATCAAGGCGCCGAACCGCCGGACGCGCGCCGCACTCGGAATCTTCTCCATCGCTACCGCCCCTCCGCGGCGTGCTCGCCGCCGTCGACCACGACGACCGTCGCGGGGCCGTCCGCCCACGCGGACACCGAGGCGCCCTCCGAGGCGTGGGAGAGCCTCACGCCCTCCCTCATTGCCAGCTCGTCGAGCAGCTCGACGGTGGTGAAGCACATGATCGGCTTGGCCTCCGGCGCGACGACGTCGCAGGTTCGATCCGCCATCCCCGTCACGCCTCCCCTCGGATCCGGAACATCTCCCACGCCGCCCCGAGCAGCGCCGTCATGGCGTACGGCGCCCACGGCCTCGCCTCTCCGAGCGGCAAGGCCGCAGCGATGAGCGCGGCGAGGCCGAGCGGGATCAGGAACGCGTAGCGCATCTAGATCACCCCCATGAGCCAAAGGACGAGGACGCAGAAGGCGACGCCGGCGGCAAACCATCCCGTCGCCACGGCCAAGCTGATGTCCTTCCTGACCACGTCGACGCCGGTCGCCTTGGCGTACTCGCGGAACTTCTGGGCATCCAGAATCGCGTAGTACGCTTTGTCTAGCGCTCCATCGATGTCACGCGCCCCGGTGAAGATGTACGGAGTTTCCGTCTTCCGCTTCTCATAGGAGAGGTCTTCTCGAAGTGGCATGAGGCTCTCACCCCTCCCCGCGCGCCGGCAGCGAGTACACCGGGCACGCCGGCACGCTGCGCGCGACCAGCTGGTCGAGGCACACGCCCCACCAGTCCGCCAGGCTCACGAGCTCCGAGAGCGAGAACTCCGTCTGCCCGGTGAGCTTCTTGTTGGCGCCCTCCCACGAGAGCCCCAGGCGGTCGGCGACCGCCTGCTTGGTCACGCCGCGCCGCTCACGCTCGGCGTCCACCGCCAGCGCGTTGCGCATGCTCTGCACCGGCATCACTCCTCACCCGCCATCACGACGTCGAGGAACGCCTCGACGACCGGACGCCCGAGCTCGCACACGTCGCGGAACGACAGCTTGCCCGCCGCGCGCCAGATCGCCGCGCGGTACCCGATGGCGCGATCCTCGCCCGCCTGCTTGAGGACGACCCTCGCGTACTCGAGCGCCGGGTCTCGCCCGGAATCGGTCTTTCCCATGCGGTCCTCCTTCGGTCTCTACTCGCATTTGTTAGTAACTGGCTCCACAATAGGCAACCTTGTTAGTATTGTCAATAGGATTCTAGGCATATTTGCTAAAGTTTGTTAGTATGCAAGCTAGACCAAAGGAGGTGTCTATGGAATTTCACGATTCCCTTTCAAGGATTGCCGCGTCTAGAGGGCTTTCACAAGCCGATTTGTGCCGAATGAGCGGGATTCCAACCAGTCTCATGTCGAATTACTTCAATGGCAAGAGAAGCCCGACGCTAACAAATGCCATCGCCATGGCGGACGCGCTCCAGATCTCGCTCGACGAGCTCGCGGGACGCGAGGCGCCCAAGCGCGCGGCCGAGCGCGAGCTCCTCGCCAACTTCCGCAACCTCTCCGACGAGGGCCAGGAGGTCGCCGTGAACACGGTGTACGGCCTCTCGGCCACCTATAAAAAACGTTATCAGCCTGACGTGGTGGCGCGAGAGGAGGTCGCATGAGCGCGGTCGATGAGTTCATAGCGCGGTGCGACGAGGTGATAGCCGATCACAGGGGCATGACGGCGGGGGATTTCCACGACCTCGCGCGCGAGATCGTCGTCGCCTTCAACCCATTCATTGAGAACATATCCCACTACCGCGCGGGTCGCTCGGCCGAGGCCTACTCCGTCCGCGACATCAGGGAGCTGCGCGGCAAGCTCGCCGTCTACCGCGACGAGAGGGAGCACGAGCTCGAGGTCGCAAGGCTCAACGCCGATGCGGCGGGCACGAGCCTCTCCGTCAGCAACTCGAACAGCAGCGTGGCCACCGCTACCGCGAACGCCGCGGTCACGATCTCGCAGGCGATCGACGCTGTCGACGCCGACCCCGGGCTGAGCGAAGAGCAGAAGGCGGAGCTGCAAAACCTGCTCACCCAGGCGAAGGGCGCCGTGGCCAAGGGCGACACGGGGCTCTTCGCTCGCATCGGCTCCAAGATCATGGAGGGCGTCGAGCAGGCCGCGCCCGCGCTGATCGCGAAGGTGCTCGAGTTCCTCGCCTCCCAAGCGACGGGGCTGTAGGCTGCGGAGCCGCCGGTGCCCGCGCATGGATTTCGGAAGATAGGGCAACCCGCGAATACATAGGACAGGAGCACGCATGGCACCAAAGGAAACTGTGGAGAAGATCGAGGCGCTCGGCATACAGATCGGGGTCGCAAGCACGGGCGACGACGACGATTACATCTCGTTGACCGACATCGCCCGCTACCGGAGCGATTCGCCCGACGATGTGATTAAGAACTGGATGAGGAATAGGAACACCATTGAGTTCCTGGGCGTTTGGGAGACCATACATAACCCCAGTTTTAAACCCGTCGAATTCGACGGGTTAAGAAAGGAGGCAGGCCTCAATTCGTTCACCCTCTCTCCTACGAAATGGATGAGGACGACCGGGGCAACTGGCATCAGGGTCAAAAGAGGTCGATACAACGGCGGCACATATGCCCACAAGGACATCGCCTTCGAGTTCGCCTCGTGGATCTCGCCCGAGTTCAAGCTGTACGTCATCAAGGACTACCAGCGCCTCAAGGCCGACGAGAACAGCCGGCTCTCGCTCGAATGGAATGAGAAGAGGCTGTTCTCCAAGCTCAACTACCGCATCCACACAGACGCCGTGAAGGAGCATCTGGAGCCCGCGGCGAGGGGCAAGGCGAAGACGTTCGTATACGCGAACGAGGCGGATGTCCTCAACGTCGCCCTCTTCGGCATGACCGCCCGCCAGTGGCGCGAATCGAACCCGGACGCAGAGGGCAATATCCGCGACCACGCGAGCCTGCACGAGCTGCTGGTGCTCGCGAATCTCGAGAGCATGAACGCCGAGCTCATCAAACGCGGGCTCTCTCGACCCGACCGCGCGGCGTACCTTCGAGAAATGGCGGCAGGACAGCTCGCGACGCTCGCGGGGAGCAGCGTCATCGCCCGCATCGAGGCCGAGGCGGCCTCCCTCCCCGTGCCAAGCGAACCGGATGCGGGCGGCGCCGGCGGTGCCGATTCCCAGCCCACGGAAGGCACTGAGGATATGGACGCATGACGCTGGGCGGCGGCGCCGAGGCGGCATGGAACGGGGCTCCGCGCGTCCGCGAAGCCCCGACACCGCTTCAAGGGATACGGCACCCCTGCCACTTTGACGACCCGCCCGACATGACGATCGAGCATCGCCGGCCCCGAATCCGCACAGGTTAGACGGAGCTCTTCGTCATCGATTATAGCAAACCGCCCTCCCCCTCCAAAGCTTGGCGGCGACGAGGGGAAGGGCTTGAGTACCGACCGGAGAACCGGAAGGCAAGGTGATTGTACCATGGCCGTCCGCAAGCTGAAGAACGGCAAGTGGCAGGCCGACGTGGTCGTCGGCAAGAGGTGGGACGGCAAGCCCGACCGCCGCACCGAGTGCCACGCCACGCGCGCCCAGGCGCGCAAGGCGGAGATCCGCCTGCTCCTCATGAAGGAGCGCGGGCGCAACCGCATCTCGGGCAGGATCAGCTTCCGCGACTTCGTGGAGGAGGTCTACTGGCCGCAGAAGGAGCACCTGCGCGCGAACTCTCGCCAGGGCTACGAGCGCGACATCCGCCTGCGCCTCATGCCCGCCTTCGGCGACGTGGACGTGGAGCAGATCGACCGCTTCGCGATCCAGCGCATGATCTCCGCATGCCCCACGCGAAAGACGGCGCAGAACGCGCGCGGCACGCTCTCATCCATCCTATCGCTCGCGCTCGAGATGGGCATGATCGCGGTGAACCCGGCGGGCTTCCGCTACCAGTACCCCGAGGGGCGGCAGCGGCCGGAGGACTACGAGGGCGACTGGCTCACCACGTTCGCCGAGCACCGCAGGCTGCTCGAGCACGTCGCGGCGATCCACCCGGGCGAGGACGTCGAGCGCATCGTGGTGCTGGGGCTCTGCCTGGGGCTGCGCAAGGGCGAGATCATGGGCGCCGACTGGGAGGACGTCGACCTCGAGGCGGCCGAGCTCCACGTGCGGCGCACGTACACGCGCGGCAAGGGCGGCGCGCACGTCACGCCGCCGAAGACGCCCAAGGCCGTCCGCAGCGTGCCCATCATGCCCTACGCGCTCGAGCGCATGCGCGCCTGGGGGCCGGGAGAGGGGCCGATCATCACGGTGAGCCCAGGCAGGCGCATGTCGCCCGAGACCGGGCAGAAGCGCGTGAGGGCGCTCGTCGCGGAGCGCTACGCGGACGGCGAGCCGCTGCCGCGCGTCACCATGGCCACGCTCCGCCACAGCTTCGCGACCGCCTGCGTGAACGGCGGCATGGAGATCTCGAAGCTCTCCGCGATCATGGGTCACCGCGACGTGAAGACCACGATGCGCTATTATGTGCGCCAGAAGTCCGCCGACCTGCACGCGGCCGTCGCCGCGCTCGATTTCGGCGAGAATGTTAATAATGCGAATGGCGGCGGCGTTTCCGCAGGTTGAGCGCAAAAGCAAGCGGTTCGAATCCCCAGCTCTCCGCCAGCCGAACGCTCGAAGCCCGTTGCCCTTGCGGCAGCGGGCTTTTTGCTACCGAAAGCCTGGGGATTCGAACCCGAAGGGCGCGGAGCTGCGCAAAGCGCGCGAGCGTCTCTGCCAGCGAAGCGCGCGAGGCGGCGAAGCCGCCGCAGCGGGCGGACTTGCGCAGCAAGTCCGGACATCCCCAGCTCTCCGCCAGCCGTAAGCTCGAAGCCCGCTGCCCTTGTGGCGGCGGGCTTTTTGCTACCCAAGCAGCGCGCGGCTTACCACACCGAGCTCGTCCCTGCCAAGCACGTGCCACATCGCATGGACGCAGCGCCCCGCGAGGAAGTAGAACCCGTTGTCTGCGAGCAGGACGGCAGCGTCCACGATACGCCTGAAGCCGTCGCTCCACGGCGCGCATACCATCCCCCGGCTCCGCAAGCACGCCAGCGCCTCCTCGATCGTAGGCGGCTCATCCCTGCCCGCCTCTTCCAGCAGCATACGAAGCTCCTGTTCGGCCAGCGCATCCGTTTTCCCGGCACCGCGCACAAGCCGGTAGCACGCCGCAGCGGCCTCGAAATCCCCGAGCCGCCAATGGGCGAATGCCGCGCGGTACAAAAGATACGCGATCGATTCACGCTCGAACGCCACGCGCAGGCCGTGCCGCGCGACCTCTACGACCTCGTCATAGCGCTCAAGATGAGCAAGGATGTTCACGAGCGTCGCATGCGCCTGCATGGAGGTCGGCGCACTGTCGAGCAGCTTCCGCGCTTCATCCAGCGCGCGTTCATACGCTCCGGCGTCGGCGTACATGCGGCCGAGCGCGAGCCGCGCGAAGAAGAGCGCATCCGGCGCGCGCAGGATGCGAACCGTCGGATCTTCCTCGAACACCGGCAGTTCGATGCGACCGACATAGCTCTCGCAAAACCTGGTGATGACCGGCCCCTCGCTGAGCAGCTCGCGCGTGGCGCACTGAGCCTCGAGCTCGTCCAGCAACGCGATGTAGCCACGCTCTGCATCCGCGAAATCGACATCTTCCTGGGCATGCAACGCGTTGAGGCGCTGCATGTACGGGTCGTCTTCGGGCTCCATGACGGCAAGGTCGTGCGCAGTATCTGCAAGGAGCAGGTCTCGCAGTATGGGCGAAAGCGCCCGGTGGTCGTCCTCCGGCGCGCGATGACGCACGCGCTCCGCTTCGTCCGCACGTCGCTCGCCTTCTGCGGCATCGTGCGTATCGTCGGTACACAGCGCTCCCCTGTCATCTTCACCCGCCGTACGAAACGCCGTGAGCGCTCTGCGCGCCAAAGGTTCCGAGAGCGAGCGCCCCTCGAGCTCGGACGCAAAGGTGGAGAGCTGTGCCATAAATCGCTCGCGCTCGAGCGAGACGGTACGCACGCTACCCGATTCAAGATCGCGCGCCTCAACGACGCACCGCTCGATTGCGAGGCCCGAGGCGAATCCCGCGGCGGCAAGCACAAGGGCCATGCGTGCGGCGTACTCGCGGGCCTGCGACGTGCGCTCGGCTTCCGCGCACGCCTGCCATGCTCCCTCTTCAAGATCAAAATAGGTTGCCGGCATGCTCGGCCAGGTTGGCGCGTCAAATCGTATGCGCAGCTCACGACCCTCCTGTTCGAGCTGTACGTTGTAGTCGAGACGCACGATGAGTCCAAGCTGCTCGCTCAAGGTGGCGAAACGTGTGAGCACATCCCATACACCACCGGGCGCACAGGAGACGGTTGCCAGGCGTGCCCATGGGTTCTCCTCCCCCGCTTCGGCAAGGATCCGTTCCACCCACGACGTCACATTGGCATATGCTTCCTGCTCATAAACTGAACACGCCTCTTCGGACGGCGATGAGGTCACCGGCCGCATCCCGAATCCCAACGCGACCAGCACGCGATAGATTCGGTTGAGCGCCGCCTCGACAGCATACAGAAAGCTCCTGTCCTGCTCCGATACACCAGCCGAATCGAAGTTGAGGTAGAACGCGTCCATACGCGTTATGAACGCGAGCGCTATGCGGTGCGACATGGCTATGGTGCGAAGGCGCGCGTCATCCACCTCAGAAAGGACGCGAACGATGTAGCGCTCGATGCCAGACGGGCGCTCAGCCGCCTCACAGGAAAGGCGCACCGCCTCGATGGCATCGGGCAGGGGAAGGCGTGAAAGAGGCTCGAGCGGTTGAAGTTCCTTTTCGAGCGGCGTTTGGGAAAAATCGATGGATGCGTCGGCATCGTGCTCGCGAAACGGGGCGTCGACATGCCTCTCGCTTGGACGCGCGGCGTTCACTCCAGAGGAGAGCTCCGAGGAAGAGGCTCCGGCAATCCCCGCTTCACGCACATCGGCGTGTTCGCGCTCGTGCGCAGATCGCTTATGCGGCATAGCATCTGCCACGGCTGCCAGCCCTCCTTCTACAACGTCGATGCCCCGGACACGCCGCGGGCACAAAACAAATGCTGCTTGTATTGTGTCCTTCGGCCGCTTTCGTAATCTGAGAATTTTCGTATCAGGTAGATTTGCACCGTCGAACGTACCCTGGAAAACGATTGCGCTTGAAAATCGGTGCAGAAACAAAAACGGGCGCTCCGAAGAGCGCCCGTACATCTCGACTGGTGCGGCGTACAGGATTCGAACCTGTGACGTTCTGATTCGTAGTCAGACCCTCTATCCAGCTGAGGTAACGCCGCAACGCAAGAGATATAATGGCACTCTTACGCTGGCGATTCTCGTCCATCCGTCCGTTCCGGAAAACTCAATCGCAAGCGCGGCAGCAAGCTCCTCCTCGCGCTCTACATTGAGATACCGCGCAAGCGCGCTCGTTTGCGCCTCGTCAAAGCTCAGCTCCGCCACATGCGGTGACTCCCCGAAACACCACTGCGATAACTCGCCCGCACTACGCCGCGCGACCACGAGCCCGCCGCGTTCGGCCTGCCAACACGTCACCCGCACGTCTTCCTCTCCGTCGAAACCCTCGAAGAGCACGATCTCGCCATACTCGAACGTCCTCAACGCGTCCTCCCCTCGCCGCCTCTTGCATTCATTGTACGGCAAAATAAGAACATATGTTCGTGTATTGTTTATAGAGGCCCGCCCCGCTTGTCCGCACGATGTGGTAGCAGGTGCTGAAGCCATGCAATCAAAAAGGAAAAGGGCGGCACGCTCAGCGCACCGCCCCCCGTTACCCGGTATATCAAAGAACGCGCTACCCGATGCGCTCCATACCACCCATGTAGGGACGCAGCACCTCAGGCACCGTGATGGATCCATCGGCATTCTGGTAGTTCTCCATAATCGCCGCCATGGTGCGCCCGGTGGGCAGGCCGGAACCGTTGAGCGTATGCACGAGGCGCACGCCCTTGAAGTGCTCGGGGTCGCGGTACTTGATGTTCGCGCGGCGCGCCTGGAAATCGCCGCAGTTCGAGCAGGACGAAATCTCCTTATAGGCGTTGTAGCTCGGCAGCCACACCTCGACATCATACGTCTGGCGCGCGGAGAAGCCCAGATCGCCCGTGCACAGGCTGATCACGCGATACGGAAGTCCCAGCTGCTGCAGGATGTACTCCGCCTCGGCAACCATGCTCTCGAGCTCATCGTCGGACTGCTCGGGCGTGGCGAACTTCACCATCTCGACCTTGGTGAACTGATGCTGGCGAATGATGCCGCGCGTATCACGACCGGCGGAGCCCGCTTCCTCGCGGAAGCACGGCGTGCCTGCGGTGTAGCGCAGCGGCAGCTCGCTTGCGTCGATCACCTCGCCGGCATGGAGGTTCGTGAGCGCGACCTCGGCCGTGGGAATGAGGAACTGATCCTCGCCGGTGTGGTAGGCGTCGTCCTCGAACTTGGGCAGCTGACCCGTGCCGTACATGATCTCGCGGTTCACGATCACCGGCGGGATGAACTCCTTGAACCCGCGAGAAATGTGCGTGTTCAGGAAGAAGTTCTGCAGCGCACGATCGAGCGCCGCACCCGCGCCGGCGAGCACCGTGAAGCGCGCGCCGGAAAGCTTCGCACCGCGGTCGAAATCAAGGATGCCCAGATCCGTACCCAGATCCCAGTGCGCCTTGGGCTCGAAGCCCTCGGCTGCGAAGTCGCGCGGGGTGCCCCAGCGCCGGCGCTCAGGGTTCTCGGACTCGTCCTTGCCCACCGGCGTCGCATCGCACGGGATGTTCGGCAGATGCGCCATGAAGTCATTGACCTCGGCATCGAGAGCGCTCCGGCGTTCGGCGAGACCTTCGATCTGCTCGTTCACCTGGCGGACGGTCTCCTTCGCCGCCTCGGCCTCCTCGCGCTTGCCCTCGCGCATGAGCGCGCCGATGTTCTTGGACTCGGCGTTGCGCGTTGCCTGGAGCTTCTCGACCTCGGCGATCACGGAACGGCGCTCCTCATCGAGCGCGAAGAAGCGGTCGCGATCCCACGTGGTCTGGCGGTTCGCCATCGCGGCATCGACCGCATCGGGGTTCTCGCGAACGAACTTGATGTCGAGCATACTTCCTCCGGTTTCCTCAATTTCGCGGTGCCGCACGCCGGGCGAGTCCTTCACGCCCACGCGGGCACGTCGGTTCTGCCGTGCCATAACCGCGCCTATATAGTTAACGGGCGCGTAAGCAATTCGGGGCGAACGCAGCGCGCATGCATTCGCAAGTATATACTTAATGCACGCCAAACGCTTTGGGCGCGAGCTCGAAACGCGTGGCTGCACAACTTTTTAACCTATCGCACGAAAGAGTACCCATGCAAGAGATTTTCTCGTTCCTGTTTGAAACGCGCACCGGACTCGCCGTCCTTTTCTTCGGCGGCCTCGTGATCGCCGCCCTCGCCGCGTTTGTGCTTGAAAAGCGCACGAACAAGATGTACGTCGACCGTGGCCCCAAGAAAGACGGCGAGGACGACGGGTTGTTCGGCGGATTGTTCTAACACCGTCAAACGCCGGTCGCGGACGGAGCAACTCGCCCAATCGCATGCGAGCACGCACCATTAGCCGCGGCCGCGCACAACACCCCTTGTCCCAACTATAAGGACGCACCATGGCATGGAAACGCTTTCCCGCGGATGATGAGAACATCGACCCCTTCAACGCGCCCGACCCGGTGATGCCCATCGACGAGCCCGCGCGTGAGGAGCTCGATCTCGACGATGGCGTCGCACGACTCGCGCGGCGCAACGTGCGCAAGCGCTTCCGGGACGCGTCGCGCACGACGGAGCATGCCTACCGGCCTCCTGTACATCACGACACATCCAGCGCGAACGTTCATGCTGCCGCAACTGCCCCGGAAGGCTCTTCCGGCCCCGCAGATCCCGTCGCAACCACCTCGCCCATAGCAAGCAGCGAACCCGTTCACGGAGAATACGACCACGCTCCGCGCTCCGAAGCGCCGAACGCGCCCAGCTCCTCCGCGCCCTCCTCGGCCGGCTCCTCCCACCGCGACACCCATACCTGGCACCGTACGTCTCAACAGGCGTCTGCACCAGAAGATGTCCGCGTGAAGCGCAAAGGCGGCTGCGGGCGCATGATCATCATCCTGATTATCGTCTTGTTCGCCGCGCCAACGATTGCAGGATCCCTCTTCTTCTCCTGTAGCGCCTGCACGAGCGATATCGTCGACAGCATCTTCTCCGACTCAGACGAATATACCGACGATGGCTACTCCTCAAACGCCTCGTTTGCCGTCAACGACATCTCCCCGGATGTTGAGAACCATGCCATCATACGGGCGACTGCTGTACTTGAAGCGATGGCAGCCACAGACGAGACGGCACTCGACGTCATGGAGCAAGGCGTCATCGACTCGTTCGCGGATTATCTCGACATGACGCCCGAAGAGCTTGGTCTCGACGCGCGCGTAATTGCCGCCTGGGTACTTGAGAACACAAACTATGAGACGACGAGCTCCTACTGCAGCCTCTACAGCGAAGGCGACGGCTACGTCGGAACCGCAAACGTATACTTCGATATCACCGTTCCTAGCGTGAGTTCGATCGCCTCGAATCTGAGCATGGAGCTCCTTGATCACGAGATCTATGTGTATGCGGCAGATTTTGACGCGGCACGCCTCGACCACGAGCTCGTCCAGGAGCTGCTCGACGGCATTCTCGCCGGAACGTCGAGCTATTCTGTGGAATATCGCGACCTCGCCTCGTCCATGACGTTCGATGTCTCCGCCAACGAGGAGGGGACGAACATCGACCTCGAGCTCGACGAGGGAACCTGGATCGAACAACTCGAATGGTTTGCCCAGATTTGGTAGCGATGGCAGTCTTGCCCACGGGGAACAGCAGGAGAACAGCGTTCACCGTTTGCCTGCGGCACTCTTTGGTATGCTGATTGCCGTGCCGCACCCCGGGAATCACGCTAGGAGATCCATGTCCTCGTTTCGTATCGCTCGCTGCGGGCTCTGCATCGCCTTGCTTGCCGTGGCATCATGCATCACGATCCCGCTGGGACCTGTCCCCTTCACGCTGCAGACGCTTGCGGTCGCGATGCTGCCTGTGGCGCTCGGCGGGCGCGACGCCGTTGTCACCGTTGCGCTCTACCTCTTGCTTGGCGCGCTGGGGCTGCCCGTGTTCTCCGGGTTTTCCGGAGGCATCGCCGCACTCGTGGGCCCAACGGGTGGATTTCTCTGGGGCTTCTTGGCAGGCACCGCGTTTGCTGCGGGAATCCAGCGTCTCGAAACCGTACCTGAGCCGCTGCGCGAGGCGCTCGGCGCGGCGGGCATGCTCCTCATTTCCTATGCGTGGGGAACGGCGCAGCTTATGGTCGTGATGGGCATGACGCTCCCCGCGGCGCTCGCCCTCGCGGTGGCACCGTTCGTGATTCCCGACATCATCAAGCTGACGGCCGGCATCCAGATCGGCCGCGCCGTCCGCCGGGCGCTACGCGCGCAGCGGACGTAGCGCTTTTGTAAAATTACCCCAGGGGTTTTTCGACATCGCAAAGCAGGCAATCCATTGGGACAAGCTATCCCACGATGTCGAAAAACCCCTGGGGTAATTTGACATCCCTGAAAGCGAAAGCGGCGGCACCGACTCCGGCACCGCCGCCTTTTCTGCGCTTATATGCCAAGTGAAGCGCTGAACCTACGCCTTCGGCGTCACGGGCGGAACATTGCCCTGCTCGTTCGCCTCGCCGGCGGCGAGCATCTGCTCGAACATCGAAGCGCTTTCCTTGAAGTCTGCCGGGAGCACCACCGTGGAGCTCTTGCCGGTGCGCGCGAACTCGGTCATCATCTCGGTCCACTGCGTGTACATGAAGAGCAGGTTTGCCTCTTGGTTCGAGACGCCCGTCTCCTGGATGCTCTCGAGCGAGTCCTTGATGCCCACGGCGATGGCCTTGCGCTGGTTCGCGATGCCTTCGCCCGCCTTCTCCATGGCCTCAGCTTCGGCGCGCGCCTCGGTAACGCGACGGATGCGATCTGCCTCGGCCAGATCCTGGGCGGCAGCCTTGGTGCGCTGTGCGGCGTTGATCTGGTTCATGGAGTCTTCGACCTCGACGGGCAGCGCGATGCGCGTGATGAGCGTCGAAACGAGGGTGAAGCCGTATGCGGCCATCTGTTCGGACACGGTGGCGTTCACGTCCTGCGCGATGTCGTCCTTCTTGGCGAAGACCTCGTCGAGCGTGTACACGGGGATCGACGAGCGCAGCGCGTCCGTGATGAAGTCGCGCATCTGCGCCACGGGCTGCTGCAGCATGTAGTAGCTCTTATACACGCCGGAATCCGCCGGACCCGCGCCCATTTCGTACGAGACGTGGTACTGCACGGAAACCTCGAGGCCGATGGTCACATTGTCCTCGGTCTTCGCGTCGATATCGAAGCCGTTCTTCATGGTTCGCAGGCTCACCGTCGCCGCCTTGCGGTCAATGATGGGGATCTTCACATGCAGGCCGGAGCCCACGATGCGATTGAAGCGGCCGAGCCGCTCGATGATCACCGCGTGTTGCTGCTTCACCACGAAGAGCGCGTTCGCCAGGATCGCGATGATGAGGATGACGAGGACGATGAGACCGAGCAAGCCTCCGAGCAGGTCAAACATAGGTGAACCCTCCTTTAGGGTACCTCGGGTACCGCCGATACTTCCAGCAGGTATACCCCGAGGGACCGTCTTGAATACCCGCGCGAACGTAAGCGTTCAGCACATGAAAATGATAATGTCAGTACCAGGTACTGAACTTATCATTTGCCCTCGATGGCGTCGATGGCGCGGATGAATGCCGAGCGCATGCCGGCGCGCTCGAGCTCGGCAACGCCGCGAATGGTGGTGCCGCCGGGCGAGCACACAGCATCCTTCATGGCACCGGGATGCGTTCCCGTGGCAAGCTGCAGGCGTCCGGTGCCTGCAACCGCCTGGCTCACCATCTTGTACGCGGTCGCGCGCGGGATACCGTACTTCACCGCAGCGTCTGCCAGTGCTTCGATCATCATGGCGATGAACGCGGGCGTGCACCCGCCGATGGTGCCCGCAACGGAAAGCAGACGGGTCTCGACCTCCACGACCGTGCCAAGCGGATCGAAGAGCGCCTCGATAAGCTCGTGCTCCTCGGGCGCGAGCGTGTGCGCAGTCTCGAGCGCGACAAGCCCCTCGCACACGGCGACGGGGGTATTCGGCATTACCGAGATATGGTGCACGCCGGGGATGACGCGCTCGTAATCCTCACTCGTCCAGCCGGCCGCCACCGAAACGACGACCTTGCCGGAAAGACGCGGCGCCAGCGCGGGAAGCGTGCCCTCGATCAGGTACGGCTTAATGGCAACAACTACCACGTCCGCCGCGTCAACGAGCTCTTCGGCGGTCTCGCAGGCATGCATGCCGCGCGCCGCAGTGCGCTCGCACAGGGCGTCATAGTGCTTGGCGCAGGCATAGAGGTGCTCTGCTGGCATCGTACCCGCCGCAAGCCAGCCGTCCGCGATGGCGCTCGCCATGTTTCCGAAACCGAAAAACCCTATCGTCACGTTGGAAAAATCACCCATAGCTACTCCGTTTCTCTTCCCGGCCGCCCGCCGCCAAAATGATAATTTCAGTACCAGGTACTGAAATTATCACGCGCGTTCAGGCGCTTCTCGCCATTATTCCCTCTGCTCCGAGGCGATCTCCTTCACGCGCTCGAATTGAGCCATGATGTAATCGTAGTTCTCGCGCCGGTGCGGCACGGTGCAAGCGCTGCAATCCTTGATGTCGCCCCGCTCGCCCACGTAGCGGAAATTGCCCCCGCATTCGCTGCCCAGGCAATACAGCGGGCAGAAGCAGAAGAGGCAGTTGAGCTCCCCCTCCGGCATATCGTGGCAGGGGTAGAACTCGCATGACGTGTGGCTGAAGAACTTGAAGCGCTCCGTCTCGGGCATGTTACTCGGCCTCTTCTTCCGCATCCTTCGGCAACAGGAAGTTCGCCACGCACGCCACCACGAATGCGACCGCGATGCTATTGGACGCGAAGATGGATTGCACGATAGGCGGGAACGCCGCGAAGATCTGCGGCACCTGCGTGAAGCCCACGCCCACGGCGATGGCGAGCGCCGCGATGGTCACGTTGCGCTGGGTGAACCCCGCCTCGGCGAGCATCTGGAAACCCGAAAGGGCGATGTTGCCGAACATGATGATGGTGCATCCGCCCAGCACGGCCTCGGGCAGCGAGTTGAAGACCGCCGCCACCGCCGGCACGAACGCGGCGAGGATGAGAATCACGCCTCCGCAGGCGATCACGCGACGGTTCACCACGCGCGTCATGGCCACGAGCCCCACGTTCTGCGCGAACGACGTGATGGGCAGGCAGCCGAACACGCCGGCAACCGAAGACACCAGGCCGTCGGCCGTGATCGCGCCCGACATCTCGCGGTCGGTAGGCGCGCGGTCGAAGCCCACCTTCGTGAGCGCGGTGGTGTTGCCCATCACCTCAACGGAACTCACCAGGTAGAGCAGGGCGATCGAAATGATGGCGCCGAGGTCGAACTCCGGTGCGAAGGGCAGCACGCGCGGAATGGAAACCGGTGCGAGCCCCGCGAACGCGCTGAAATCGACCTTGCCGAGCACGATGGCGAACACATAGCCCACCACGAGGCCGAACAGCACCGAAAGCTGCTTCTTCGTACCCTTGGCAAACGCCTGGAACGCCAGACAACTCACGAGCGAGATACACGCGAGCAAAAGATCTTGCCAGCTGCCGAAATCTTCGGCACCGCTTCCTCCGCCAAACGATTCCGCACCTACCGAAAGCAGGGAGAAGCCGATCGTCGTCACCACGACGGCAGAGACGACGGGCGGCACGAAGCGTCGCCAGTACCGAACCGTGAGACCGAGCGCGCCCTCCACGAGGCCGCCCACGATGATGGCGCCCACCGCGACGTTGTAGCCATTCGCCGCGACGATCGCGACCACCGCAGAGACGTACGTGAAGCTGATGCCCGTAACAATGGGCAGCGCACCGCCCACGCGCCACAGGGGGAAGAGCTGGATGAGGGTACCGAGTCCTGCCATGAGCAGGGCGTTTTGGATGAGCGCCGCAGATTGCGCGGAATCCATGCCGGCGGCTGCCGCCACGATAAAGATGGGCGCGAGATTCGCCACGAACATCGCCAGCACGTGCTGGATGCCATAGGGCAGACCGTGCGCGATGGGAATCTTCGCGTAGAAGTCGCGCAGCGCGTGCGCGGTGTCTGGCACCTCTTGATGTTCGTTGGTCGCCGCGCTGTTGCCGGCAGGCTCGTTCGCCGGGCGCGGGCTCTCGTCCTTACGCTCGGCCATTAGCGGAACTGCACCTCACCCGTCGCGGGATCCATGGACTCGACGATGGCGAGCGACTGCAGGTCGTAGCCGCGTTCGCGCAGGCTGTCGCCGCCGCCCTGGAAGCCCTTCTCGATGGCGATGCCGATGCCCTCCACGATGACGCCCGCCGCTTCGCAAAGCTCGAGCAGGCCGTTCAGGGCGCAGCCGTTCGCCAGGAAGTCGTCGATGATGAGCACGTGCTCGCCTTGCGTGAGGAAGCGCTTCCCCACGATCACGTGGAAATCCTTCTGCTTGGTAAACGAGTGGATCGACGTGGCGTACTGCTCGCCGTCGAGGTTGATGGACTGATACTTCTTCGCGAACACCACGGGAACATTGTTGAAGTGCTGCGCCGCCACGCAGGCAATGCCGATGCCCGACGCCTCGATGGTCAGAATCTTATCGACCTGCTTGCCGGCGAACAGGCGCGCCCATTCGGCACCCATGTGGTCGAACAGCTCCACATCGCATTGGTGGTTGAGGAACGCGTCGACCTTGAGGACGTTCCCCTCCTTCACGGTGCCTTCCTGAACGATACGCTGCTTCAGTTCTTCCATCGTGTGCATCCCTTTGCTCGTAGCCTGCGTCCGGCTCCCCGCCGGAACCGATTCCCACCAGTATACTGAATGATAAAATCCCGGCAGGCTGATTTTCATCATTCGAAGAGAGCGCCCGCATGAACGAACCCCGCATCCTCGTCGTCGAGGACGACGCCGATATCAACACAATCGTCGCCACGCGCCTCGCGCGCGAAGGCTATGCGTGCACGCAGGCATATTCCGGATCGGAGGCGCGGCTGCTGATGAGCGGCACGCCGGGAACCGCAGACGACACCTCCGCGGCCGCTTTCCCCTTCGACCTTGTGATCTGCGACCTCATGCTTCCCGGCCTCACTGGCGAGGAGCTCACTGCGCTCGTACGCGAACGCACGGCTGAGGTGCCCATCATCGTGATCTCTGCCCGCACCGACACCGCTGACAAGATTGACCTCTTGAAGCTCGGCGCCGATGACTACCTCACAAAGCCGTTCGACCTCGATGAACTTGCCGCGCGCGTCGCGGTACAGCTACGACATCGAGGACATGGCACAGATGCGGAAATCGCACGCGAAGGCGCGAGGGGTATGGCGAGCGCGACAGCGCCTCTGTGCTTCCGCTCGTGGATGCTCGATGCCGAGGCACGCACGTTCACTGCCGCAGGCACGCCCGTCGACCTCACGCGCACGGAATTCAACATCGTCGAGATGCTCATGCGCCATCCCAAGCGCGTGTTCAGCAAACAGGAGCTCTTCGAGGGCGCGTGGGGCGAGGCGTACGCCGCAGACGACAATACCGTGAATGTGCACGTTTCGAACATCCGTGCCAAGCTCAAGCCCTCTGGGACGAGCGATTACATCAAGACCGTCTGGGGCATGGGCTTCAAGCTCGTGGAATAGGGGGCTGAGAGCTCCCGGCAGGCCGTGCGGGTAGGTACAGGTACAATCACCCCTGGGGTAATTTTACGTGTCCCGGTGCCGGAAAGCCAAGTCTACATCCCCCGCACTGCCCCCATCTTTAGACTTTCTTTAACGTTGCTCAATGGTTGCTGAAACATCGGGCTCCATACTCGTGAGTCAACGAACGAACTCCATGCGAGAAAGGAACTCGCCATGAACGTCATCGAGACGCACGGACTCACGAAGTCATATGGCGCCACGCGTGCCGTCGACAGTCTCGACATGCGCGTCGCCCGCGGAGACATCTACGGCTTCGTAGGCAAGAACGGCGCCGGCAAATCCACAACCATGAAGATGCTCGCCGGCCTGAGCACACCCACTGCGGGCACCATGAAGCTCTTCGGTACCGAAGCCGAAAACACGCCAGCGTTTTCCAGCGCATTCTCGCGCATCGGCGCTCTCATCGAAAACCCCGGCCTGCTGCCGAACTTCTCGGCATTCGAGAACCTCATGATGAAGGCACTCTCCATCGGCGTCGTGAACCCTCGCGCACAATGCGCTGAGCTCCTGGAGCTCGTCGGTCTCGACCCCGCGAACCCGCGCAAGACCAAAAAGTTCTCCCTCGGCATGAAGCAGCGCCTGGGAATCGCACTCGCCCTTGTGGGCTCCCCGGACCTGCTCCTGCTCGATGAGCCCTTCAACGGCATCGACCCCGAGGAGACGCGCGCGCTGCGCAGTGCGCTCATGCGACTCAACCACGAGCGCGGCGTGACGATGGTCATCTCGAGCCACGTGCTCGATCAGCTTAACCGCATGGCCACGCGCTTCGGCGTTATTCGCTCGGGCCGCATGGTACGCGAGTTCAGCGAGGAGGCATTGCACGCGGCGTGTGGGAGCTCGGTGCGCGTGAAGACGACCGACCCCGCTCGCAGCCTCGCCATCCTCGAAGAGCATCTGCCCGGCGCTGCCTTCCGCGTGGAACCGGACGGTGGCATCGTGATTACCGGAGCAGCCGGGGCGCGTCACGCGGCAGCGTCCTTCGGCGGTGCAGCGAGCGATGCCGCAGCGACAGGCGCACCTGCGGCAGAGGATGTCTCCCGCGCGCTCGCGACAGCCGGCCAGACCATCCTCGAGCTGAGTGTACTCGAGCGCGACTTCGAAGAGTACTTCGTCGAGCTCATGGGGGCGGATGCTGAGCCCTCATCCACGCATGCCGAATCGAGGCGATAACCATGGGCAGCCTCATCCTCGACGCCGTGCTCATCGGCGCCATCGCGTACCTGCTCTCCGCAGGACGCCGTCGCTAATGTCCCAAAATGCACCTGTCCCTTTTTGGGACATGAATGGAGCTACCATGTCGAATCTTCTGAAAGCCGACCTCTATCGCATCACTCGGCCGCGCGGCCTGCGCGGCGCGCTCTGGCAGTACCTCACCGTATCTGCTGCGTGCTTTTTCATCGTCTATCTTGTCTTTCGCATGATTGCCGGAGGGTTCGACCCTGCCACCGGTCAGGCGAACTCCGTCACAATCTTCGCCTCCCCCAGCTCACTGCTTGGGAGCGCCCTGGGCGATCTCTTCCCGCTCTTCGCCTGCTTCTTTGTGGTCGAGCACACCCTAGCCGACTTCAAAGAGGGCTTCGCGCGCACGCTCATCTCGTCCCGTTTGGGCAAGCTCTCGTACTTCGCCGAGCGCATCGTGTTCGCAGGCATTCTCACCGCCATCATCTTCGTGGCGCTTTCGATCATGACGTTTATCGTGGGCTTCGCGTGCGATGTGCGCTTCGGGAGCTCGGACACCCCGGTCGAACTGATCGTCTGGTCACTCGGTGTCTGCTTGAACGTTTGGGCGCTCGCCTCGATCTGCCTGATATTCGCCTATGCCACGCGCATCGTCCCCTTAAGCTACATAACCGCGTTCTTGCTGTGCACCGCACTCGTACCCGAGCTGTCCGCACTCGCTTCCGGGCTCATCCATGGGTATGCGCCTCAGCTCATCGGCCTCGCAGACGCGCTCACCGAGCTTGCCTGCTGGATGCCGTCGAACCTCGTGACGCGGCTGTGCGCGAGCGGCATGGCTCCCCTGGCTGAGGGCTTCGGCTCGCTTGGGCAGGCGCTTCCCGGCGGCGGCCTCACGCAGGTCATCGTCGCGCCGCTGCTGTGGCTTGTCGCAGCAAGCACGCTTATCCTCGCCATCTGCCGCAAGCGCGATGTATAACCGGACAAGGTGATAAGCTGGCACCGAGCGTTAGCTCATCACTGCTCACGCCTGTCCCCAATGTCAGAAGGAGGTCGTACATGCTTGTTGTCGCTATGCTCGCGCTCGGGATCTGCTTGGGTGCCCTCATCGCCGTCGCGGCATACGCCACCGAACTCGGGCGCGTCACGACCTTCCTGCGCACGCGCGATCCGTACAGCAACGCTCGCCTAACGACGGGAACTCCCGCCCCAGGCATGCACGGTCTTGCCGAAGCACTGAACAACAGCCTTGAGGAGGTGTCGCTCGAACGTATCGAGACACAGCGCGAGCAGGACGAGTTCCAGCGCGACCTCTCCGCCCTCTCGCACGACATCCGCACGCCGCTCACGGGAGCCAAGGGATACCTCCAGCTCGCGCGCGATGAAGCAGATGACGACGTTCGCGCGCGCCACCTCGACGCCGCCGCCGCGCGCATCGACAGCACGATCGAGCTTCTCGACGCGCTCTTTGCCTATACGAAATCGATCGATCCAGACCTTTCGCTCACGCCCGAGATGGTTGGAGTCGAGACGGCGATCGAGCAGACGCTGCTCGCGCACTATCCCGAATTTGAAGCTCGAGGTTGGGAGCCCGGCATCTCGTGCGCCGAAGGCACGACCATCCTCGCCGACCGCGACGCGCTGGCACGCATCTTCGACAACCTTATCGTAAACGCCCTCCGCCATGGCGCAGATGCGCCCTGCGTCTCCGTGAGCAGCCAAAACGGTGTTGCGCGCATTGAGTTCGCCAACGCCGTCGCCCCTGGGACGCAAATCGATGCCGACCGGCTCTTTGACCGCTTTTACCAGGCAGATTCCGCACGTAACTCCTCGGGCAGCGGCCTTGGACTCGCCATCGCCGCAAACCTCGCGCACGCCATGGGCATGGAGATCTCCGCGCGCGTCGAAACGGGCGAGAACGGAGCGCCTGATGACCTCGTCGTCGCTCTCGTCAGTCGCAACAAGTAAATCCATTCCGGCTGGCATGCGAAATAACCCCAGGGTTTTCGGCAGGTCGGGGCATGTAAATTTACCCCAGGGGTTTTTCGACATCGTCCGGTGGTATCACCGGACG
>CASFXG010000045.1 GCA_949298635.1 uncultured Coriobacteriaceae bacterium
ATCGCGAACGCCATCAAGCGCGCCCGCGAGATGGCTCTTCTGCCGTATGCGGTTCCCGTGGTTTCCTCCCGCGGCAACCGCAACCGCGACTAGCAGGCTGCGTTTTTACTCATGATGGCATCCAGCGAGCGACAGGACGGCGCGGGCACCGAGATCGTTCCCGCCGCCTCGCAGCCTGGTGGCCCTTCCAAGGGGCTGCTGTGGTATGCGGGCATTGCCGTCTCCGTCGCCATCATGGCGCGCTATCCCATGCTCGGGGTCATGTGCCTTGCGATGGGATTGAGGACTCAAGCGGAGCGCTTCGGCGTCAAGGGTTTGAGCATTGGCGCCGGGGTCGCGTGCGGTGTGCTTGTGGCGTGGGGCGTTGCGTTCGGCTTCGAAAGCATGCTGTACGCCGTGGCGCTCGTGGGCATTTGCGTCGTCGTTTCCGCGCTCATGTGGAAGAGACGTGCAAGCGTGCTCGCCATCTCGCTCGTTACGGTGGCAAGCGCTGCGTTTTCTATGGTGGTTGACGCGGTCTCGCTTGCCGGCATGGGGATGGGGCTCGACGAGGCGATGCTTGGCATGCTCGAAGAGGCTGCCCGCGCCTATGTGGGGCGAGGCGTCGAGGCCGAGCTCGCGCTCGCAACCGCGATCCCCGTCTTCGAGAGCATCTGGCCGTTCGTCTACGTTGCCTCGTCGCTGCTGAACGTCGCCTTCGCGGGCTTCGGCTCGCTTCTGGGCGGGGTTCCGCAGGTTCGTCCGGGCAGTCGTATGTCTTATGCGGATGCGCAGGCACATGTGCCGCAGGTGAGTTCGTTCGATGCCCCTCTGTGGGCGGTCGGGCTCGTGGCACTCGCTGTTCTGGGCATCGCGGCATCGACGCTTTCGATTCCCGAGGCAGCGCTTGTGCGCACTGCATCGTGGACACTGCTCCTCAGCGTGAGGTTCATTTTCACGGTGCAGGGGCTGGGCGTCTTGATGGGCATGCTCAACCGGTGGCGGCTTGGATGCTTCGCACGCGTTATCGTCGTCATGATCGCAGTCTCGCTCGAGACGATGTTCGTCTTGAGCATCATCGGCCTCGTCGACGTGTGGGCCAACTTCCGCAAGCTTCCGCGGGATGGCGCGCGCGCAGAGGCGCACAGGTAAGCATGCGCCGCATATGCGGCGTGTAGGTTAGGAGATCTCATGAAAGTCATTCTTCTTGGTGAGATCAAGGGCAAGGGTGGCGAGGGCGACATCGTCGATGTCGCGCAGGGCTACGCCGAGAACTACCTCTTCCCGAAGAAACTCGCCGTTGCGGCAACGAAGGGAGAGCTGAAGCAGCTCGAGCAGCGCCGCAACAACATCGCGAAGCGCGAGGAGAAGCGTCTTGCCGACGCCAACGCGCTCAAGGCTTCGCTGGACGGCAAGCAGGTTACCGTCGACGTCAAGGTTGGCGACGAGGGCATCCTGTTCGGCTCCGTCACCGCCGCCATGGTCGCCGACGCCATTAAGGCGCAGCTCGACCTCGACATCGACCGCAAGCGCGTCGAGCTCGGCAAGCCCATCAAGGTTGCCGGCGCCCACACCGTGCCCGTGTCGCTCTACCGCGACATTCGCGCGGAGGTCGTCGTGCTCGTCGGTGTGACCGCCGCTGACGCCGCCGCCGAGGAGACCGCTGAGGTCGCCGAGGAGGCTGCTGTCGAGGAGGTTGCCGAGGAGACCGCCGAGGCTGTGGAGGAGTCCGCTGAGTAGCGGTTTTCCGCCCTGCGAACATCTCATCACGTGATGCATGAAGGCTCGTGCTGTGTGCGCGGGCCTTTTTGCATGCGAAGAGCCGGCGGTGCGGACGGTGCGGGCGTTCCTGTCGGGTCATGCCGCTTAACCGATGTCACGGCGATCGCATTCTGCCGCCCCACCTTGCCGGCATGCGGTTATGAACAGGAAACGGAAAGTCCTGTCAGATTATTGAGCGCAGCGCATCAAGGCGATGTGTAGGTGGAAGCATCCGAAATATCTGGCACGAGACGCGTGGAAAACCCGCTTCGAGGCGCCGCATCGGATGGGGAGCGCGGCCTCAAACGATCGGTGAGGGAGACGCAAAAACTTTCAAGTTCATCTTGAAAGTTATGCTTGACAAATCTCGTAGGTGAGAAATCCACAGGTCGACCGTGGAGTGCGTGAAAAACTGCCTACAGATGTTCGTGTTTTTCGCATCAAGGCAAGCTTCTGATTTTGTAAAGTGCACGGTCGTTTTCCTGCACATTGAATAAGACGCACGTCTATACCTGCGAATTCACATAATGCACAAATAAGGGAACGGTAAATACTGCTAAAAGAAACGGAAAAACTGAATAACCGCAGGTTGCTTGTAGTGGTGTGGAAAAGTCATACCTGTGCGGTCTTCACAATGTGGAAAACGTTGAAAACCCTTGTTTGCGCAGAACCTCGCGCCGAGGTTATGAACACCCGCATGTGGAAAGAAAAGCTGCCGAAACTGCCGCGAATCTGGTGCCTGGCACAATCCTAATGCACTAAGATTGTGCTCCCCATATCATCCCTGCGCATCCTGCGGGCTGCGCCGTGCAAGAAAGGGTTGCCAAGCGTGACGCCGAACGACTATGCCCCCGCTGCCGTCGACCGCGGCGCGCGCCAGGGCTTGCCCAACAACACGGAGGCCGAGGCCAACGTCCTTTCGGCCATGCTGCTCTCTCCCGATGTGGTGGATGACGCCATCTCGGAGCTCCGCATTGACGACTTCTACCGCCCCGCGCACCGTGAGCTCTTTGGCGCGATGGTCTCCATGAACGAGCGCGGTATCCCCATCGATTCCATTGCGGTCGTCGACTACCTTGCCTCGGAGAACAAGCTCGCCACCGTGGGCGGCGAGGCATATGTGCTCGAACTCGTGGGCAACACGATCGCGCTCGCGAACTGGCAGCACCATGCCCAGATCATGCGTCGCGACGCCCTGCTGCGCGATCTCATCAAGGCAGCCGGCGAGATCAACCGCCTTGCCTACGACGCGCCGCTCGACGCGAAAGAGGCTGTCGAGCAGGCGGAAAGCCTCGTGCTCAAGATCACGGACCGCGAGGTCTCGAGCGCCTACCGTTCGCTCACTGACTTCATGATCGAGGCATACGACGAAGCGGCGGAAGCTGCGGCGGCGGGCGGCCAGGCACATGGCGTCTCGACCGGTTATCCGAGCCTCGATCGCCTGCTGCTGGGCTTGCGCGAGGGACAGCTCATCATCCTCGGCGCGCGTCCGGCGGTCGGTAAGACCTCGTTCGCCCTCAATCTCGCGCTCAACGCGGCTGCGGACGGCTACACCGTCGGCTTCTTCTCGCTCGAGATGTCCGGTAAGGAAATCGCGCAGCGCCTCATCTGCGCGCACGCCGCGGTTTCGATCTCCGATTTCCGCACCGGCCGTATCGAGCCGGCACAGTGGGCGAACATCACCGAGGCCACGCAGGAGCTGGCCAAGCTCGACATCCTCATCGACGATACGCCCGGTACCACGGTGACCGAGATTCGCGCCAAGGCGCGCCGCATGCTCCACAATAAGGAGAAGTCCATCATCATCCTCGACTACCTGCAGCTCGTAAGCCCTCCCGCCGGGCGGCGCGCAGAGAACCGCTCCGTCGAGGTTTCCGAGATGAGCCGTGCCCTCAAGATTTTGGCGAAGGAGCTCGGGGTGCCGGTCATCGCCCTCTCGCAGCTCAGCCGCGCCGTGGAGAGCCGTACCGGCAAGCGGCCGCAGCTTTCGGATCTGCGCGAGTCGGGCTCGATCGAGCAGGACGCCGACATCGTCCTCTTCCTCGACCGCTCCTCCGACGAGCAGGAGGCTACGCGCGATGACCGCCCGGACTTGGGCGTGACGCGCGTGATTGTGGCGAAGAACCGCTCCGGCCCCATCGGCGACGTCGATCTTGCCTTCGTGCCCGCCTCGACGAAGTTCTACGAGCTCGACGGCATCCACGGCGAGGGCTAACACTTTGGGGACGGGGTCAAAAGTGTTGAATTCAACACTTTTGACCCCGTCCCCAAAGTGTTGAAGGTGATGTCGTCGCGCAATGTTAAAAAACCCCTGGGGTAATTTTACATGGCTGGTCGACAGCAAAACCCCTGTGTCGTTTTGCGATGGAGCGGCGACGACCCCACGATGCGGATATAATAAGAATGTTGTGTTGCGCTCGATACGTGAGGAGTTGTTCATGAGCTCGACAGTGCTGGTGGGAACCCAGTGGGGCGATGAGGGCAAGGGCAAGATCTGCGACTTGATCGCCCGCGACTTCGACTGCGTCGTGCGCTACCAGGGCGGCAACAACGCTGGCCACACCATCGTGGTGGGCGATCGCAGCTACGGATTGCACCAGGTGCCCTCGGGCATCATGTATCCGGAGTGCATCTCCGTGATCGGCAACGGCTGCGTGGTGAATCCCAAGGTGCTGCTCGAAGAGATCGACATGTTCGAGGCGGATGGCATCTCGACCGCGAACCTCAAGGTCTCCGGCAACGCGCACATCATCATGCCCTATCACATGGATCTCGACGGAGCCTATGAGCAGCTGCTCGGCGACCATAACATCGGTACGACGAAGCGCGGCATCGGCCCCTGCTATCAGGACAAGATGGCACGCATCGGCCTGCGCATGCAGGATATGCTCGACGAGGAGGTCTTCCGCGAGAAGCTTGCCCGCGCGCTCGATCGCGTGAATCCGCAGCTCGAGAAGATCTTCGGCCTGCCCACCTATACCGTGGAGTCCATCTGCGAGACGTACCTTCTCATGGCGGAGCGCCTGCGTCCCTACATCTGCGAGAGCTCGCTGCTCCTGAACAACCTCATTGACGAGGGCAAGTCCATTCTCTTCGAAGGCGCCCAGGCGACGCTGCTCGATATCGACCACGGCACGTACCCGTATGTCACCTCTTCGAACTGCACCGCCGGCGGCGCGGTGACCGGCTCCGGCGTGGGCATGAAGAACGTGGACCGTGTCCTGGGCATCATGAAGGCCTACATCACGCGCGTGGGAATGGGCCCCATGCCCACCGAGCTTGACTATACGGACGGCTCCGGCAGGGAGCTCACCGAGGGCGGCCATGAATACGGCGTCACGACCGGCCGCCGCCGCCGCTGCGGTTGGTTCGACGGCCCCATCGCCAACTTCTCCGCGCGCGTGAACGGCCTTACGCATATCGCGCTTACCAAGCTCGACGTGCTTTCCGCCTTCGACACCATCCCCGTGTGCGTCGCCTACGACTGCGACGGCGTGCGCTACACCTCCGTGCCCGAGCACGAGAGCGTGTTCGGGCACGCGGTGCCCGTGTACGAGGAGCTGCCCGGCTGGAAGTGCGATATCTCCGGCTGCCGCAGCTTCGAGGAGCTGCCGAAGAACGCTCAGGACTACGTGCTGCGCCTCGAGGAGCTCGCACATACGCCCATCGCGTTCGTCTCGGTCGGGCCGGATCGCGAGCAGACCATCAACCGTTCCTGGCGCTAGGCGCGTCCCGACTCGGACACGCGACGACGCTCGACACTCACTGGCAAGGAGTGATGTATGAACAAGTTCGCTATCGTGTTGGATAGCGCTGCCGATATCCCCGCGCCTTTGGTGGAGAAGTACGACCTGCATGTCGTGCCGCTTCACGTGACGTTTGGGACGACGGAGTACTCTGACGGCGTCGACATCGAGATCGGCGAGTTCCTGAACAGGCTCGAGGACATCGACGAGCTGCCGATCACCTCGCAGCCCGCGCCGGCGGACTTCATCGACATGTACAACAAGCTCGCCGACGAGGGCTACACCGCAATCCTCTCGATTCACCTCTCTGCCGCTCTCTCCGGTACGTACGAGTGCGCCCGCACGGTGGCGGCGGCCATCTCGGAGGCGCGCGGCATCCGCATCGAGGCGATCGATTCGTGCTCCGCGACGGTGGGCGAGGGCGCCATGGTGCTCGAGGCCGCCTGCATCGCTGCCGCGGGCGGCACGATCGACGAGGCAATCGAGCGCGTGGAGAACATCCGCCGCACGCATAGGATCTACTTCATTCCCGACTCGCTCACCAACCTGGTGAAGGGTGGCCGCGCGAGCAAGTTCCAGGGGCTAGCGACCTCCGTCCTCAACCTCAAGATCGTTGTGACGCTCACCGAGGCCGGCGGCATCGAGGTGCTGCACAAGGCGAAGGGCATGAAGAACGCGGTGAGCTACATCGTGAAACTCATGGCCGAGCGCACGCGCGAGGTGGGTCCTTCGGTGTACTACAAGCTGCATACCAAAGCGTATGAAGCGCTCGACCACATGGAGCATGCGATCGAGAAGGTTGACGCGCAGGTGCGTTTCCTCACGGTTGCGACGATCGGCCCCACGATCGCGACGCACGTGGGTCTTCACGCCGTCGGCCTGTTCACCTATCCAGAGGAGTTCCACAACCCTGAACTCGACACCATCGCCGAGTACCTCACCCCCGATTTCTGACATTGGGGACAGTCCCCAATGTCATGACAAAAGGGACAGGCGTTGAGACGTTACGTTGAAAACCGACACCAGATCTTCGGCCCGGTTTCGCGTGAGATAAGGAGCGCGCTATGAGCACAGACAACAAGACCATCGACATCCTGCTGCTGGGCAGCGGTGGACGCGAGCATGCGCTTGCCGTGAAGCTTGCCGCGTCTCCTTTATGTGGCACGCTCTACATCGCGCCGGGTAACGGCGGAACGGTGCAGGTGGGCGAGAACGTCGCGCTCGCCGAGGACGATCCCGAGGTCGTGGCCGACTTCGCCCGCGAGACGGGCGTGGGGCTCGTGGTGATCGGCCCCGAGGCGCCGCTCGTGGCCGGCGTGGCCGATGCGGTGCGCGCGGCGGGCATCCCGTGCTTCGGCCCCGGTGCCGAAGGCGCGCAGATGGAGGGCTCGAAGAAGTTTTCCAAGGAGCTCATGGCGCGCGCAGGGATTCCCACAGCGGCGTACGGCTCCTTCACTGACGAGGCGTCGGCGCTCGCCTACGTGCGCGAGCAGGGAGCGCCGATCGTCGTGAAGGCCGATGGCCTTGCAGCGGGCAAGGGCGTGATCGTGGCCGCGACGCTCGAAGAGGCCGAAGATGCCGTGCGCGAGTGCTTCCAGGGCGCGTTCGGCGCGGCGGGCTCAACGGTTGTCGTGGAGGAATGCCTCACGGGTCCGGAGTGCTCTCTCCTGGCGTTCACCGATGGCAAGACCGTGCTGCCCATGGCGACGGCGCAAGACCACAAGCGCGCCCTCGAGGGCGACAAGGGGCCGAACACGGGCGGCATGGGCGTGTACAGCCCGGTGCCCATCGTGACCGAGGACGAGCTCTCGGCCATGAAGCAGGTCATGTTCGATACGGTGGCAGAGCTCGCTGCCGAGGGCATCGACTACCGCGGCTGCCTCTATGGCGGCTTCATGCTCACCAACGACGGTCCCAAGGTGCTCGAGTTCAATGCCCGTTTCGGCGATCCCGAGACGCAGGTGATCTTGCCGCGTTTGAAGAACGACCTCGTGGAGGTCATGCTTGCTTGCGCCGAGGGGCGTCTCGACGAAGTTGAGCTCGCATGGCGCGACGAATGGGCGGTCGCCGTGGTGCTCACGAGTGCCGGCTACCCCGGATCATACGAGAAGGGTAAGGTCATCACTGGCATTGAGGATGCCGAGGCCATGGAGGACGTGACGGTCTACCATGCTGGCACGGCGGTGCGCGAGGACGGCGAGCTCGTGACGAGCGGTGGCCGTGTGCTGGCGGTGACAGCGCTGGGCGATACCTTCGAGGCCGCGCGCGACCTCGCCTACGAGGCGTGTGAGAAGATCGACTTCGAGGGCAAGACGCTTCGTCACGATATCGGCCTCAGGGCGCTTCACGGCCGTGAGGCGTGGTAGGCATAACGCCTTCGTGCCAATCGCGGAGCGATGGCCGTGCGGCCGTATCGGGCTAGGGAAGGTCATGGGTAAGCGATTCCATTTCGACATGTTGGCGGTGAGACCCCGGCGATTCTGCCCTGCCTCCGCATGCCACAACCGTGCATCTACGTGCTTTTGGCGGAACGATTATCGGTTCCCGACGGCCGTCTCGCCGTTTTCGTATGCATGTGACACCGATGAAAGGGGTAGCAGATGAGGGTATCTCTGCGGTTCCATCTGGCCATCGCGGCCGCTAAGGTGACGTCGTTCGCGCTGAAGCTCGCGGGGCGCACGGGCGAGCACCTACCGGGCGTCGTCGCGCACTCCATCGACCCGAAGATCCTCGACCATATTCCGAAACCCGCGCGGGTCGTGTTCATCTCCGGTACGAACGGCAAGACGACCACGACGAACCTGCTTTCGGACGTGCTGGCCGACAACGGCGTCGCGCATATCTCGAACCGTTCCGGCGCGAACATCGTGAACGGTATCGAGACGGCTTTTCTGAAGAATGCCACGCTTACCGGGCGCCAGCGCATACCGGTTGCCATCATGGAGCTCGATGAGGTCTCGTATCGCACGGTCATGCCGTATGTCGAGCCGGAAATCTCGCTCGTCACCAATTTATACGGGGATACGTTCACGCGCAGCGCGGATCCGGCATACATCTTCGACATCATGTCGACGCTCACGCCGGCTGGGAGCAAGGTCGTGCTCAACGCCGATGACCTCATCAGCTGCCGCATCGCGCCCCAGGCCGCCGACAAGGTCTACTACTCCATCGCGCAGCTGCCGGATGACACCGACGGGCCGCAGGGAATCGTCTGCGACCTCACGGCTTGCCCGGATTGTGGAGGTGCGCTGGAGTATGACTGGTGCCATCTGCGGCACCTCGGTCGCGCCCACTGCACGGCCTGCGGGCTCACCAATCCGGAACCCGACTATCTTGTCACCCGCATCGATCGCGACGCCCACACCTTCACGGTTTCGGAGCGCTGCCGCCCCGATGCGCCTGAATACGAATACCATTTCGGAGCCTACTCGGTGGCGAACATCTACAACCTGCTGTGCGTTGTGGTCGCGGCGCGCGAGTTCGGTCTGACCCCGCAGCAAATCGCGCGCTCGCTAGAGCGCCTGAGCCTTCCGGAGCAACGCTTCGTGGAACGTGAAGTGGCTGGGAAACGAATCGTCACCATCGCGTCCAAGGGCGAGAACGCGACTGCCAACTCGGTTGCGTTCGACGCCATTCGCAAAGAGCCGGGTGCCAAGGACGTCGTCATCATGATTTCGGACAACCATATGGCGGAGGTTCCCGAGGATACCGAGTACATCGGATGGTACTGGCAGGCGGACTTCGAGTATTTCAAAGATCCGTGCATCAGGCACCTGTTCGTATACGGTTGCACCGCAGACGATATCCTGCTCCGCATGCGCATGGCGGGAATCGACCCATCAATCATCAGCATAGTCGACAATCCTATGGAGATCGTCGATCTGGTGGATTTCGACGAGGTCGACGGCGTTTTCTTCGCCCATGGTACGACCACGGTGGAGATTGCGCACGGCGTCGCCGATAAGCTCGTCGAGAAGGCGCAGGGGGCGGAGCTCTCTGCGTCCGCGGATCGGGTGGCGGCAGACGCGGCGGCCGAGGCCGTGAGGGGTACGGCAGGTTGCGCGGCGACTGAGCCTGACCACGCCGAGTCGGATGCCTGCGAAGGTGCGTCTGATGTCGTCATCGAGCTGCTGTACCCCGAGTATGGAAACCAAGGCGGAGATAACGGCAACGCGATGATCTTGCGGCAGAGCCTGCCCGATGCAACGTTCATCGAAACGCGGTACGGAGACGAGCCGTACTTCGCACATGGCGTTCCCTCGCTAATCGTGATGTCGAGCATGCCCGAGATGCAGCAGGAAAACGTCATCAAGGCGCTCATGCCGTATCGCGATCGCCTGGCAGAGCTGGTCGAGGCGGGCGTTCCCATGTTCTTCTCGGGTACAGCCGGCGAAGTTTTGGGCAAAGAAATCGTGAACCCCGACGGCTCGGCCGTCGAGGCTCTGGGCATTCTCGATATGGTGACCAGGCGGTGCGAGCCCCAGCGGTTCCGCGATGTGAACCTGGGGGTGTTCGATCCCGGTGATGGGATGAAGCCGTTCGAGGTGGTCGGCTACAAGGTTCAGTTCACTCAGATGGAGGGTGACAACGCGGGGTGCTGTTTCTGCGAGAACGAGATCGGGTTCGGCTTGAACGAGCATACGAAGCTCGAGGGTTTTCGCAAGAACAACCTCATCGCGACCTGGATGCTCGGGCCGGTGCTCCCGCTCAACCCCGATTTGACCGCGTGGCTCCTCAAGCAGGCTACCGGAGACAGCTGCCGACCGGCGTATGAGAAGGAGTCGCGTGCTTGCTACGAGCGCCGCCTCACGGAGTTTCGCATCCCCGGCGTGGGCATGCACGTATAGCGCTTCGTGTTGCCAGCATGGCGCCGGCATCCTAACCCCCCCCGCCTCCATCGGTGCGATGTTCGCGCGGTATGCCTGCATCCCGGTGAAATCGCCCATATCGCGGGCGAAATCGCGCGGCAGGTAGTAGAACGTCTTCATGGTGGTGCGTGGCGCGGTGCGCGCGAGCACCTTGGCGGAGCGCGGCTGCACGTCCTCGTCGCCCGTGCCCGCCGTGATGAAGGGCGGGGGCAGCGCTGCGATGTTATCGGCGGCGATGCGATTCGCGATAGTGCCGCGCCATGCGTCGAACGCCGCACGACCATGCGGGGCAGGGTGCCCTTGGGGCAGAGCGGATAGTTGGCGCATATGAGTGCGTATCCCGCCTCGATAGGACGTCGCGGACGTGCTCGGCGACGAGATGCGCGGAATCAAGCTGTAGGCTTGGTGCTCGGGGACGACGACCGGGGCGGATTGTCTCCATCTCATCCGGCCTCTGCGTGGGACGCGGTGACCGGGCAAAGAGGGAGAGCGGATTTGCTCCCGATCATCCTGCGGAAAAAGTCGGAAAATGAACGTTGGAAAAGTCGGAAAATGACGGCTCAAAAAGTCGGAAAATGACGGTCGTATGATATCATCCCTGTTCAAGGAGGATGTCATGGTTGATCTGAATCTTACTCCGACAGGGTATCTGCCGCGTGTCGTTGATGCACAGATCGGGCGATATCTGGACATATTCGGCGCCGTAGAGATTGCCGGAACGAAATGGTGCGGTAAGACATGGTGCGCCTTGCACCATGCCCGGAGCGCAAGCTACATCGACGACGATTACGAGATCGCCCGTGCCGATCCCGCCCTCGTCACGATGGGGGAACAGCCCCACCTTATCGATGAGTGGCAGCTCGTGCCCCGCATCTGGGATACGGTGCGTCGTGCGGTCGACCGCGGCGCGCCTGTGCGCGGCGGCTGGATCCTCACAGGCTCCTCCACGCCGTTCGCTCGCGGCAATGAAGATGAAGGCCCGCGCCATAGCGGCGCAGGGCGCTTCGGTCGCGTTCGCATGAGGCCGATGTCGCTCGCGGAGAGCGGCGATTCCACGGTGAAGGTCTCCCTTTCCGGCCTGCTTGCCGGGAACTTCCAGCCGACTACCGCTCCTACCGACGCGACGCTGCTCGCACAGCTCATCTGCCGAGGAGGATGGCCTGAGGCGCTGGGGCTCGACGCGACCCAGGCACAGACGATCGCGCGCGAGTACCTCCGCCTGTACTACACGGAAAGCGTTCCGCATGCGGGCAAGAACGGCGATATCGCCAGCCTGCTCGTAGGATCTATTGCGCGCAACCTTGGACAGTCTGTCACGCGGAAAACCCTTGCAGCCGATATGAGCGAAATGGGGGAAGGGGATGCGGCGTGCGCCGCCTCGGCCGGCACCATTACCGACTACCTCACGCTGCTCAAAGCTTCCTATCTTATCGAGGAGGTGCCCGGCTGGGTGCCCGCTACGCGCTCGCGCAAGCGTTTGGCGACCAAGCCGAAGCGATACTTTGCCGACCCCTCGCTCGCGGTCGCTCAGCTTGGCATGAGTCCCGACGCGTTGCTCAGAGACTGGCAAACACTGGGGCTGGCGTTCGAGAACCTGTGCATGCGCGACCTGCTCGTCTACGCTTCCTCCCTTCCCGACATCGGCTTCGAGCCGGTGCGCTATTACCGCGATGACACCGGTCTCGAGGTCGATGCCGTCATAGAGCTGAGCGACGGTCGCTGGGCGGCGTTCGAGGTCAAGCTCAGCGAGGACAAGGTCGAGGATGGAGTGGCTTCGCTCAAGCGCTTGCGTCGCAAGCTGGTCGAGCGCACCGGTGCCCGGGTACGCGAGCCCGAGTTCATGGCGGTCGTCACGGGCATCTCAACGTATGCCCGGCGCGTCGAAGACAACATCTACGTGCTGCCCATACGTTGCCTGGGCGCCTAATGGGGATGGGGCGAGGATGGGCTGAGGAATCAAGCTGTAGGCTAGGTGCTCCGGGGGCGGATCCGGATCGACTTGGCTATTCCGACTCTCGGGCTCCGTTCTCGACCAACCCGTCCATCCAGGCGATGGCCTCGCGGTAGACCTTCATGCCGGTAGGGTCGGATACGTCGCGGTCGAAGTCGTGCGGCAGGTAGTAGACCGTCTTCATGACGGCCTGGGGCGCCGTGCGCGTGAGCGCCTTCGAGATGCGGAGCGGCACGTCCTCGTCGCCCGAGCTCGCGGTGGCGAAGAGGGGCGGCAGTGCGGCGATGTCGGCCGCAGAGAGCGACCAGGCGGCAGCGGTGCGCTCGTCCGTGCCGCCGTCGAGCCCCATGAGCTCGAGCCAGGCGCCTTCGTGCTGGCGGGCGTACACATACAGGCCGTAGCGCAGCGCCTTGGGGCCGGAGGTGACGGCCACCGGCACGGCGATGTCGTCCGTTCCTTTCAAAC
>CASFXG010000046.1 GCA_949298635.1 uncultured Coriobacteriaceae bacterium
CCATGCCGTTCGCGGCGCCCGCGCCCGGTGCGGCGGCAAAGCCACGGTTGGATGCGAGCTGCGGCGCCTGCACAGGACGCTGCTGACGAGCGAGGTTTTCGGCAGCTGCCGCCTGGGGCTGGGAGACTTGCTGGCGGGGCATGGGCGCCTGCTGGCTGCGACCGACAGCGGCAGACGGGAAGTTCTGCGAAAGGCTCTGCTGATAGGCGCGCTCTTCCTCATAGAGGCGTCCCAAGGTCGCCGCGTCGACGTTCTCGGCGAAGACGGAGAACTTACCGGGCTTGAGCTCAGGGTCGATCATGAAGCGCACGAGCGGCTCGCCCACGAAGGCATAGCGCTTCTTCTCCGCCTGAGCCTTCACGAGGTCGCTCACCTCGCGCGCGAGCTGCGGGTAGTAGGGAGCCATGAACGCGTCGTCATCGGCGGAGATGAGGATCGTGTAGAGCGCGGGCGCGGTGTTCGCGCCGTTCACCACGAGTGTCTGATCTTCCATCTCGTGCGCTGCCTGCTTGGCTAGTTTCTTGAACGAGAACGGTGCGCGCGCGGCGCCGAAGATCGTGGAGACGCGATCCTCGAATATGTTCAGGAAGTTCACGGTCGATCACCTTCTGGCATATCTCTGCGGTATCCCAATGCATAGACGCATATGAACACAATTATAGAGGATAGGGCACCCGAGCCGAGAGCTATGGCCATGCTATAGGTATCCATGAGCGGATTTTCCATAGGGTTTGCAAGCCAGAGCAGCAAAACAACCATAATTCCGGGCAGGACGCCGCCTGCTATGAGCATGGCGTTTCCCCGCGATGAGCGCATGTTGCGTTCGTGGCGCGCGAGCGCGAGGGAGACGAGCGCGGCGGCGAGCGCGATGACCACGGTTCCCGCCAGCATCTCGGGACTGGCGAGCGCATGCAAGACCGCTGCACCGCCGAGCGTGCCGCCCGCGCGCGTGGCGCAGGCGAGGAGCTGCGCGAAGGGTATGCCCAGGGCACAGGCTGCCGCCGCGGGGACGGGTGGGAGGAAGTAGCCGGCGAGCGCCGCTGCCGCGCCGGCGAGCACGACGGGGTCTCCTGTTGCGGTGCCGAGCGCCAGGCAGGCGGAGAGCGCGGTCGAGGCAGGCGCGTAGGCGCGACCCCACACGTACCACCAACCGATGAAGAGCGCGCACACGGGTATGACCACGGGCAGCGCCGCGATGAGGTCCGTCGCGTTCAAAACCATGGTGATGAAGCCTGCCGCGATGAGCGCCGAGCCGATCTGCGGGGCGATGCCGCCGGCGATTCCCATGGCTGCAGCGGCTGCGGCGATCGCGCCCGGCTCGAGCCCCATGGCCGCGAGAATCGAGGCCGTACTCGCGGCGACCGAAAGTCCGCTCACCACGCCCGAGACGGCAGCGCGGGCACGGGACGTCCTGTTGCCGAGGTAGCCTTCCGCGGGGTCGAGCTCCCACACGCGGTGCTCGCGCATGCTTTCCGTATCTTCGGCATCGGCCGCCTCGTCCGAGGTGAGCTGCGCGATGATGCGCGCGAGGCTCTTCCTGCCCTCGCGCGAGCTACCGAGGCCGGGAAGGAGCCAGTCGCCGAACTCCTGCACGCTTGCCGGACGCTGCGCTGGGTCGGGGTCGAGGGCGGCAAGCAGCGCCTCTTCGGTGTTTTGCGGGATGTCTGCCAGGAGGCTCGAGGGGTAGATGACGCCCTTCTCGATACGCTTGAGCGAATCTGCCGGGGTGCCCGTGCGGAACGGTGCCGTGGCGCAGAGGGATTCGTAGAGCACGGCGGCGAGCGAGAAGATGTCGCTTCTCTCGTCGACGACCTCCCCGCGCAGCTGTTCGGGTGCCATGTAGCCGATGGTGCCGCCGCGCGCCCCGCCGAAGCCGGCCGCGCTCGTGAGCGTCGCCATGCCGAAGTCCGTGAGCTTTACGTGACCGTTGTGGTCGATGAGGACGTTGCCGGGCTTAATATCGAGGTGGAGCACGCCGTTTTCGTGTGCGAACGCGAGCGCCTGCACGAGCGCGTCGGCGATGGCGGCGCATTCGTCGTAGGTGAGTGAGCTGCCCTCCACGCCGGCGAGGAACTCCTCGAGCGACATGCCGTCGATGTATTCCATGACGAGGTAGGCATATTCGGCATCGTAGGAGAAGTCGATTACCGAGACGATGTTCGGATGCTGGAGCATGCTCGCTGTGCGCGCTTCGGCGAGGGCGGCGGCGCGCGTACTTTCCGGCGTGGTGCTCAGAGGCGAGGCGAGCGGGATGCGCTTGATGGCGACGCGCCGCTGCAGGCGGGTGTCCATGCAGACCTCGACGGATCCGAAGCCGCCCGTAGCACGCGTCTCGAGCGGACGGTAGCGTTTGAGCAGCGTCGACGCCATGGCGCCGGGAGCCGGTGCCGCGACGGGCATGTGACGCGTGGCGGGTGCCGCGAGCCTTGCCGAGGCGGGCACGTTGGTACGTGCGGGGGAATTGTGACGCGAGAACAGCGGCATGGTGATCCTTGGTGCGTTTGTGGTGCGTGTTCGTATGCCTTCTGTCTATTCTAGCATGTGTTCTCGTCGCGTTCGGCTTGTTCGTCAACGCGCAGGCTCTTTTGTCTGCACTAGAGGGTATCATGGGTACACGCGGATCGGCGGAAGGAGTGTTCATGGCTTTTGCGAGCGATGCTGAAAAACTTGCAGCGTACGATGCCTTTGTGGCCGAAGTTCGCGCCGAGCTTGAGGATGTTGCAACTCGCATGGAAGAGCTTAAAGGCGCCGACCGCGTGAAGACGGCAACGTATCGTCAACTGTTCGCGACGCGCATCACGCTCAAGGACATCGACCGACGCCTGCGCGAGCACGGACTGTAGCATGTAAAATTACCCCAGCGACTTTTTTACATCGCTAAGGTCGGGGTATGCAGCTGCGTATTCCCCCAGCGATGTAAAAAAGTCACTGGGGTAATTTTACCTATGGGATGAGGAGAGGTTCGATGGAGTCGCTCTATAGGAAATACCGCCCGCTCACGTTCGAAAGCGTCGTGGGGCAGCAGCATATTGTGTCCACGCTCGAGCACGCGGTGACCGAGGGGCGCCTTTCCCATGCGTATCTCTTCTGCGGCCCGCGCGGCACAGGCAAGACCACCATGGCGCGCATCCTGGCGAAGTCGCTCCTGTGCCAGGGTGCCGACGCCGCACGTGCGCAAGGCGCTGCGGGATGCTTGCCCGACGGCACCTGCCCCGAGTGCGCCGCCATCGCCGAGGGCACGCATCCGGACGTCTACGAGCTCGACGCCGCGAGTCGTACCGGTGTGGACAACGTGCGCGAGGAGATCATCGGCTCGGTGAACTTCGCCCCGGTGCGCGGTGCGTACAAGATATACATCATCGACGAGGTCCACATGCTTACCACGGCGGCGTTCAACGCGCTGCTCAAGACCCTCGAGGAGCCGCCCGCGCATGTGGTCTTCGTGCTGTGCACCACCGACCCCCAGAAGATTCCCGAGACGATTCTCTCGCGCTGCCAGCGCTTCGACTTCCATCGCATCGGCAACGAGGATATCGTGGGGCGCCTGCGCTTCATTTGCGAGCAGGAGGGTTTCTCGTTCGACGACGATGCCCTCGAGGTCGTGGCCAAGCACGCGCGCGGTGGCATGCGCGACGCGCTCTCCACGCTGGAGCAGCTTTCGGTGTTCGGCAACGGTTCGGTGCGCGCGGCGGATGCGCGGGCGCTGTTGGGCGAGGTGTCGGGTACAGTGCTCTCGCGCTTCAGCCATGCGCTCGCCTCGCGCGACGTCTCCACGCTCTTTGCGCTCGTGAAAGAACAGGTCGACGCCGGTGAGGACCTGATGGAGCTTACGCGCGACCTCGTGGCGCACGTCCGCGATGTGTACATGGCTCATGTTGCCGGCGCGCGCCCCGAGCTCATCGAGGGCACGCCGGAAGAGATTGCCGCGCTTGCCGAGGAGGCTGCGCTGTTCGAGAGCGGTGACCGGCTGTCGCGCGTGCTCGTGGTGCTCGATGACGCGGCGCTCGAGATGCGCTCCGCTGCCGATATGCGCCTGGTGCTCGAGATTGCGCTCACGCGTCTGGCTCGTCCGGAGGCAGACCTTACCCTTGAGGCGCTTGCCGAGCGTCTCGAGCGGCTTGAGGCGCAGGTTGCGAAGGGGATTCCCTCGGCTCCGCTCGCTGCGGCCGACATGGCGGCGCTTGTGGGAGCGAAGATGCCGAAGGAGCATGCGGCTGGCGCTGCTGAGCCCCGTTCCGCTTCGACGCCTGCTGCTTCGCCTGTAGAGCCTATGCCTTCTGCAGCGCCGAAGGCAACCTTGCCCGCACGTGCGACGGCCGACGTTCCTGCGGGTGCTGCCGACGTGGCCTCGGGTGCTGCCGCGGATGCTCGCTTCGCCGCGAGCGCAACGGATCACGCGCCCGCCAGTGCTGCTCCTGTTGAGTCCGCGGCTCCCGCCAATCGTGTGGAGGCTGCTGCACCCGCGGTTCCCCCGACTGCAGCGGCGAAGCCTGTTGAGGCGACTTCCGCGGCTGCGGAGCCTCAAGCCGCATCGCCCATTTCGACTGCTTCTCAGGCCGCTGCGGCGCAGGCTGAGCCCGTCCGTGCGTCCGTTGCGCCTGCAGCTCCTGTGCCGGCCGTTGCGCCCGCTGCTGCGCCCGCTGCGCCTGCGGCGGAGCCTTCTGCAGCTGCTGCCGTGCGCGACCCCGGTGAGTTGCAGCGCAAATGGGACGAAGTCGTGCGCCTTGTGACTGCGGCGCAGCCTTCGCGCGGATCGCTCCTGTTGAGTTCCCGTGCTGTGGCGGACAATGGCGAGGCGCTCACGGTCTCGTTCCCCGCAGGTTCGAACTTCGCGATCACGATGCTCGGCCGCCCCGATACGCAAAGCATCGTTCAGCCGCAGGTTGCCGCCGTCTTCGGCGTGCGCGTGCTGCACTATGTGATGGGCGAGGCGCAGCCTGCTGCGCGTTCGACGTCCGCGTCTGCTGCTCCGGTACCGCAGCCCGCGCCGGCAACGCCAGCCGTTTCAGAGTCGCAGCCCGAGCCCGCAGCGCCTATGATGCCGAGCGTTCCCATGCCCAACGCTTCAGAAGCGCCTGTGTCGACCACGTCTGCCGTACCGACAGCACCTGAACCAACCGCACCGACGGCACCCGCGCCCAAACCCGCTCCTGCGGCGGCGACTGGTTTCGCCCAGCCGGCTCCCGTTGACGATCAGGTTCCCTACGACGATGCCGCTGCATTCGACTACGCCGAAGACGACCTTCCGCCGTTCGACATGCCCGCCGACGCTTCTTCTGCGCAGGCACCTTCCATGGGCAACGCCGCGCCCGAAGACCCTGCGTCCGCATCTGTTTCCACTGCCCAGGCTTCCATTCCGCCTGCGAATCCAGCTCGCATCGCGATGCCAAGCCCGACATCCGCTGCGACACCGAGCCCAGCGCAGGCTTCATCTTCTTCACCCACATCTCCGTCCGCGTCGGCGTCCGAACCGTCGGCCACGAACCAGCCTGCGCCGGCTTCCGATGCTCCCGCTGCCGCGGCAGCGGGCTCGGGGTCTGGTGCAACCGACGACATCAAGGACATCCTCGGAAATATCTTCGGCGACGGCGTCGTGTTCACCAAGCTCGACTCGTAACCACGCGCTTCGTCGCCGCTTAATCCGCCCGCCTTTCATCGAACTCCATCAGATAAGCCATTACGACCTAGAATCACCACGCTAATGGCCATTTCGATGGAGTTCGATGAGACAGAACATCAACGAAACCGTAGCAGCAATCGAACTAGGCGGTGAATACCATGCCGAACGCGTCAATCAGCCACATGCTCGAGAGCCAGCTCGATGAGGCGGAGCGCGCCAAGCGTTGTCTGCTCGTTGCTTGCCAGTCGACACGTCGGGCGTTCGGTCGCAGATCCGACGTGGTTTGTTCGTTGGCACCGGGCATATATGTGCGGCGTGAGTACTGGGAGGAGCTCAACCCCCTCGACAAATCGCTGCACCTCATGCGCGCGTTGAGCGCCCAGTATCCGAACTGGCAGTTCATTGATGTATCGGCGGCGGCTGTCCACGGTCTTTACGTGTCCTATCAAGATCTCATGCGCAATGGTGTGCCGGTTCTCCGTGTGCGCGGGAAGTCGCGAACGCTGCGCTACGACGGCTGCATCGTTGAGTTTTCTGAGCTGTTCGCGCGCGTGCCCATCTCCACGCTCTTTAAGGAGGGTATACGTGTAGTGCCCTCGGGACTTGCTGCGCTGGATTGCGCGTGTCGTCTGCCGTTTGAACGTGCACTCGGTATAGCCGATTCCCTCTTGCGTCTTGAAGGCTTCACTCGCGAGAGCCTCATTTCTTTCGCTCGATCTTGGGGAAAGGGACGTCGCGGTCTGCGCTCGGCGCTGCGAACGTTTTCGTATGCAGATGCTCGGAGCGAGAACGGCGGAGAGTCGTTTGCGCGCGCCGTGATGATCGAAGAAGGATTCGCCGTTCCCGAGTTGCAGGTTCCCGTACCAGACCCCTTGGGCGGCAACGAGTATCGCGTCGACTACCAGTGGGTGTTGCCCGATGGTTCGCGTATCTATGGCGAGCTGGATGGTTTGGTGAAGACGATGGACGTGGAAATGCTACACGGAAGGTTGCGTGCCGAGGTGGAGCGGGATGAGCGCCTGCGGGAGTCGCGCATAACTGTTGACGGAGCGCGTGTCGTGCGCTTCACGATTGAAACGGTGAGGAGCCGGGCGATGTTTCGGAAGTTGCTCGACCGTTACGGCGTGCCGCGTGTAGCCAATAGAAGCCGGTAGTAGCCGTCTCGATCGTCATTGCCACGCGTGGCTCATCGAACTCCATCAGATAAGCCATTACGACCTAGAATCACCATGCTAATGACTATTTCGATGGAGTTCGATGAAATGTCGGCTTCGAATCCTGTGGAGGCGGACGTGGGGCTGGGTGATGCGGGAGGTATCGGCTTGGAAACCTGCGAGGGTGGCGGGGCCATGCGGGAAGCTCGGCTTCGCATTCCCACTAGGCGAGGTGTCGCGGGGTGACCGTTCCGGCGTCCAAGAAGGCTGTTGCGCCGTGGCCATCCTGATATGATAGGATGCGTACCCGATATAGCGTTCGTAATGGTAGCGAGCGGAGCATCCGTGCCGCCGCTCCACCTTGGCAAGGAGTATCCATGGCTCAGATGAATATGCAGCAAATGATGAAGCAGGCTCGCAAGATGCAGGAGCAGCTTGCCGCCGCACAGGAGAACATCGCGCAGTCGACGGTGGACGCGTCTGCCGGTGGCGGCATGGTCAAGGTCACGGTGAACGGCGAGATGCAGATCACCTCGCTCAAGATCGATCCCGAGGCGCTCGATCCCGAGGACGTCGAGATGCTCGAAGATATGGTCACGGCTGCCGTGAACGAGGCGCTGCGTGGCGTGGGCGACCTCGCGAACCGCCAGATGGGCGCCATCACCGGCGGGCTCAACATTCCCGGGATGCCGTTCTAGTCAAGTTCAAGCCGCTTGTCTGAGCGAAAAATAGGGTTGGTTGGGTAGGCGAGCTATTTAGCTAAGTGCGACCTGCAGTTTTGTTGGCAAACATCGTTCGCTACTCGGCGAGCTCCAGATTTCACTCAGACAAGTGGATCGAGCCGGCTCGCTGGCTTCAAGATTTCATGTAACAAAGGGAGATGCCGCCATGGCGAGCAACCAAGATTTGCAGCGTTTGCTCGATGAGCTGGGGCGTTTGCCGGGCGTCGGCCCCAAGTCTGCCCAGCGCATCGCCTATCACCTGCTCGAGGCGGATGCAGAAGAAGCGCGCCGCCTCGCGCAGGCGATTCTCGACGTGAAGGAACACGTGCACTTTTGCAGTCGGTGCTTCAACTACGCCACGGCAGACGAATGCCCCATCTGCATGGACGGCATGCGCGACCGCACGCGCATCTGCGTGGTAGGCGAGCCACGCGACGTACAGGCGATAGAGAGAACGGGCAGTTATCGGGGGCTGTATCACGTGCTCGGCGGCGTAATCAGCCCCATGGAGAAGATCGGTCCCGAGCAGCTGCACGTTCGCGAGCTCCTTGCACGCCTGGGTGAGGAAGATATCCAAGAGGTCATCATCGCGACGAACCCCAACATCGAGGGCGAGACCACGGCGAGCTACCTCGCGCGTACCATCAAACCGCTCGGCGTCACCGTGAGCCGCCTGGCGAGCGGCCTTCCTGTGGGCGGCGACCTCGAGTATGCCGACGAACTTACCCTCGGCCGCGCGATCGAGGCGCGCCGCACGCTGTAGGCGCCCTTCGCGCTCCCTGTGCAATTGCGCTTCAGCATCAAATTCAGTATCAAACGAAAATACCGTTGTAGTCGGCAATTGAGCTGGCTGCAACGGTATTTCTACATCAAACGTGGTGAAGACAGGCGACTACGCGCGCATTTCCTCGGTGTCCTCGGTGATATCGCGGGCGATGCGGTGGAGCTGGCGGTCGTGCTCGAGCGCGTCGGCCGTCTTCTCCGGCAGGTAGACGGAGAGGCGCCCGCCGAGCGTGCGGAACGTGGCCCAGCCCTCGGCGTCCACCGTGACGTCGTCCTGCTCGCCGATCACGCAGCTCCAGGTCTCGCCGGCGTGGGCTGCGCCCACGAACATGCGCTTCTCGCCGCCGTCACGGTCGGTGAGCACCACAGCCACGCCGCTGCCCTCGTGCTCAGCGTCGCCCTCGCGCGTCCAGCCGATCACGTCCGGCGCGTCCAGGAAGTCATGCTGCGTGCCATAGGCGAAGCGGCGACGGATCTCCATGAGCAGCGGCAGCTCCGCCACGGCCGGGATGTTGCCGTCGTTGGGCATGCCGTAGAGGTCTCCGTAGAAGACGCAGGGGTAGCCCGCCTCGCGCAGCAGGATGAGCGCGTAGGCGGCGGGTTTGAACCAGGTCTGCACGAAGGACTGCAGCGCCTGGCCGGGCTGCGTGTCGTGGTTCTCGGCAAAGGTCACAGCGTGCACGGGGTCGCGCTCCACGAGCGTGCCCGAGAAGATCTTGGAAAGGTCCACGTTGCCGTTGGAGCACGATGCCGCGTAGAGGTTGTAGTGCAGCGGCACGTCGAAGAGCGACATCGCGCGCTCCTCGCCGAGGTAGGCCGTGAGCTCGTCGGCCGTGCGGCCCCAGTACTCGCCCACCGTGAAGAGCTCCTTGCCGGTGTGCTTGCGCACGGCGTCGAGCCAGCGCAGGTAGAAGCCGCGGTCGATGTGCTTGAGCGCGTCCAGACGGAAGCCGTCCAGCCCGCAGGAATCCACGTACCAGCAGCCCCAGCGCACGAGCTCGTCGAAGACGCGCGGGTCGTTCACGTCGACATCGGCGCCCATGAGGTAGTCGTAGTTAGCGTTCTCGGTGCGGTCGACGGCGCTGTCCCAGTGCTTTCCGTCAAAGAGGAAAATCGCCTTGCGCTTGGCTTTGTCGTCCCAGTCCACGCCGTGGAAGCAGGCCCAGTCCCAGGTGAAGTCCGAGTAGGCGCCCGCGCGGCCGGGAAAGTCGAAGCGCGTCCACGCGGAGATGGTCTGCGCATCCCCGAGCACGACCTCGCGGTTGTTGGACTGCACCTCGCGCGCGACCACGTCCTCCGCGCCGTCCGCGCCGAGACGCTGGTTGAGCACGATGTCCGCGAGCGCCTGGATGCCGTTTGCCTGCAGCGCGCGCACCGCAGCCTCGTATTCCGCGCGCGTGCCGTACTTGGTGCGCACGGTTCCCTTCTGGTCAAACTCGCCGAGGTCATAGGTATCGTAGACGCCGTAGCCCACGTCCTCGGCGCCCTTCTCGGCCTTGTAGGCGGGCGGCAGCCAGACAGCCGTGATGCCCTGGTAGGCAAAGTCGGGCGCTTGCTCGGCGATGCGGCGCCAGTGCGAGCCGTCCGACGGCAGGTACCAGGAGAAGCCTTGCAGAATGGTTCCGTTCATGAGGGGCCTTTCGGGTAGCAGTTCGTTTTGGGTGCAATGAAGCGATCCGGTTTGATGAACCGTTCCATTGTACCGGCACGCCCTCTTTGCTGTGAGCTTCGCTCTCAGCCGGCGGTTTAGCGGGCGGAGCTCAAGGCAATGTAGCGCATCAATTCGCGGTGTCAGTCATCTGAGAAAAGGTCATAGACGTCTTAAAGGTTCGATTAAATGGGTGCGCGCGCTAGACGCCGAGCAGCTTGCGCTGCGCGACGGCGATTCCGTCGATGTTTCGTGCTCCGGCTCGGATGCCCAAGCCGTCCTCGAGGCCGTGAGGGGGGTTCCTCTCCGGTAACTGATTCCCCGCGCTTGCCCACCGCTCTTTTTGCGACGTTCACCATTTCTTCGGCTCACGTTCTTTCGACAGGCACATGATTCAGACCGTTGTGCATGCCCTATTCTGATATCCTTTCATATAGTTCTACATTGAACTATATGAAAGGATTGCATATGCCTGCCGTTATCCCTGTTTCTGAACTTCAACGTAATATGGGAGCTGTTGCCGAGCAGTGCCATAGAACCAAGCAACCTATCTATCTGACCAAAAACGGCAAGGCCTCCTTGGTAGTTATGGATGCGGTGGAATTCGATGAGCGGTTTGCGGCGCTTGACGGTCTCCGCGAGCATGAAGAGCGAGTACGGCGTGCGGTTTCTCGCGGATACGATGACCTCGTCAATGGTCGCGTGCGGTCGCTCGTGCAGGCACGCCGGGACGTCGAGCGCATCCGGGCGGCGCGCGATGGGGAGTAGTGCGCAGGATGAACGCGTCCCCTTTGAGGTGCAGCTGACAGATGAAGCTGTGTATGGACTCGCGGATGTATCTCCTGACAGCGTGTATCGTCGTGTGAACGACGCGCTCGATGTTCTCGCTGCGTTTCCTTGGTATGGTAGCGTCTATGACCCGTATTACGAGGCAGCTCGTCCGCCTGTGCCATGCAGGGTGCTTTTTATCGGGCGCTATGGGCTCTATTACGTTATTGACGAGGAGAAGCAAACAGTGACGGTGCTCGCGATCGAGGATGAGCGACGAGACCCGTTGGGCAGGTTTGGCGAACGGGGCTAGGTTTACTCGCGGCACCAGCGTTCCGTCCGCCCGCAGTTCCGCAGAACAAAACAGTACAAACACATTCATTCGGCGCACTTTTGCCCCCGCGCGTGTGCGATACGCGTTACAATAATATCGCATGTGGATTTCCGCTGCCAGACGCGTTTCGCCACGTTCGCCGAATCGTGCTTGACATGCGGGAATACCATAAGCGCCGTGGAATAACCGGTACGCACGGGCTACCGGGGACTGTATACCTACACGAGAGGAGAGGGGTATATGGCGCGTTCGTTCAAGTCCATGGACGGCAACGAGGCTGCCGCATACGTATCGTATGCGTTCACCGAAGTTGCGGGTATCTACCCGATTACGCCGTCCAGCCCTATGGCCGACCATGTCGACCAGTGGGCAGCTCAGGGCAAGAAGAACATCTTTGGCACGAAGGTGAACGTCATCGAGATGGAGTCCGAGGCTGGCGCCGCGGGCACCGTCCATGGCTCGCTCGTCGCGGGTGCGTTGACCACCACCTACACCGCGTCCCAGGGTCTTCTGCTCATGATCCCGAACATGTACAAGATCGCAGGCGAGCATCTGCCGGGCGTGTTCCACGTGTCCGCGCGTACCGTCGCCAGCCATGCGCTCAACATCTTCGGTGATCACTCCGACGTCATGGCCTGCCGCCAGACCGGTTTCGCCATGCTCGCCGAGACCAACGTCCAGGAGGTCATGGACCTCTCTGCGGTGGCCCACCTTTCCGCCATCAAGGGCAAGGTGCCGTTCCTGAATTTCTTCGACGGCTTCCGCACCTCGCACGAGATCCAGAAGGTCGCCGTGTGGGATTACGCGGACCTCGCCGAGATGTGCGACATGGATGCCGTCCAGGCCTTCCGTGACCACGCGCTCAACCCCGAGCATCCGCACAACCGCGGTACCCACGAGGACGGCGACGTCTTCTTCCAGCACCGTGAGGCCTGCAACACCGCGTACAACAACCTGCCCGCGGTCGTCGAGGACTACATGAACCAGGTGAACGAGAAGCTCGGCACGAGCTATCACCTGTTCGATTACTACGGTGCCGAAGATGCCGATCGCGTCGTCGTCTGCATGGGCTCCTTCTGCGACACCCTCGACTATGGCGAGAAGGTCGGCCTTGTGAAGGTGCGCCTGTACCGTCCGTGGTCTGTGGAGCACTTCATCGCCGCGCTCCCCGAGTCCGTCAAGAAGATCGCCGTGCTCGACCGCACCAAGGAAGCCGGTTCCATCGGCGAGCCCCTCTACGAGGATGTCGTCGCCGCCCTCTATGAGGCTGGCAAGACCGGCATCAAGGTCGTCGGTGGCCGTTACGGCCTCGGCTCGAAGGACGAGCCGCCCGCGGCTGCGTTCTCCGTCTACGAGGAGCTCAAGGCCGACGAGCCCAAGCGCGA
>CASFXG010000047.1 GCA_949298635.1 uncultured Coriobacteriaceae bacterium
CGCGAAGAGCCAGTTCGGCTTCCTCATGGAGGCGCTCACGTTCGGCGCCCCGCCCATGGGCGGCTTCGCGCTCGGTCTCGACCGCGTGTGCATGCTGCTGGCCGGCTGCGATTCCATCCGCGACGTCATGGCGTTCCCCAAGACCGCGAGCGGCTCCGACCTTATGAGCGCCGCGCCCAGCGAGGTTTCCCTGGCGCAGCTCAAGGAAGTCGGCTTGCGCATCGAGTAAGTGGGACTTTGGCACCAGGTCTTAAAGTCCCACGCTGGGACTTTGGCACCAGGTCTCTGAGTCCCACTTCCGGGGTTCATGATGCAGAATTATCCGTTTGCGCGTGCCATAACGGATAAATTTGCATCGCCATGACATTGGGGACAGTCCCCAATGTCATGTGGTTGCGAGGTGGCGAGGCGCCCTGGGATCCGTTCCCAGGGCGCCTTTTCGTTTCGGCTACGCTGAGTGATACGTTCAGTCCAGGACTCAGATTTTCAGGACTCAGATTCTCACGCGCAGGTGGTGCTTCTTCTACACCGTGATCTCGATCTGGTTGCCTTCGGCGTCGAGGATACAGCTTTCGTAATAGCCGTCGCCGGTGGTGCGGGGACCGCTCAGCACCTCGTAACCATCGGCGGCAAGCCGCGCGGTAAGAGCGTCGACCGCCGCGGTACTGCCCACGGAGAACGCAACATGCGCGTATCCCGTGCGCGCGGTGGGCTTCTCCAGCTCGGCCAGGTCCGGCCGCGTCATGATCTCGAGCCGTGCGCCGCCGTCGAACGTGAGGAAATAGGAGCGGAATCCCGTGCGCACGTTGTGATAGGGGCTGCCTGCGTGCGCATCGAAGTATCGCTCGAAAAACGTGCGCGCGGCTTCAAGATCTCGTACGTACAGCGCGACATGTTCGATGCGCATGATTCCTCCTGACAAGATGGGGGGCTCCGGCTCCGCCCCCAGGTTCCCCTATGACGACGCCGACATATTTCGCCGTTATTCAGCTCGAACAGGGAAAAACCGGCGGAATTCGTCGACGTCGTTCATTGTGGTGAGAAATTCACTCCGGGACCCAGATCCTCACTAAGGGTAGCACGCTGGAGAAGTAAGCCATTGTTACCTTTTTGTTAGCGAAGGCTAATTTCCTCTTCCAAAGAACGCTCACTCGTGATAGTTTACATAGGTGAACAATCGAGGCACGCAAGGGACTCCACAGGGAAGCGTTTTCTCTCGACGTTCTCGCCTCGTAGTTCACCGTGGGCGAAGGGTGAAAGACGAAGGAGCAAGCATGGCACAGGGATCGGGCATGCCGGCGATGCCGCTGTCCTTTGCGCGCAGCGGCGACGACGTCACGGTCGCGCGCGTGCGGGGCAACGATGCCATCAAGCGACACCTTGAGAACCTCGGGTTTGTCGAAGGGTCTCGGGTGCACGTGGTGAGTGCGAGTGGCAGCAACATCATCGTCATGGTGAAGGGCGCCCGCTTCGGCCTGGACGCCAAGGTTGCCGCCCACGTTATGACCGCGTAACCAACCCGCGGTGCGCCGTCGAGCGCAGCGCGGATGCGAAGGTATAGGAAGGGGGAAGCATGAAAACGCTGGGAGATGTGCAGGTGGGGGATTCGTCCACCATCGTGAAGCTGCACGGCGCGGGCGCGCTACGGCGTCACCTCATGGACCTGGGGCTCATCAAGGGCACGCCGTTCACTGTGGTGAAGGTGGCTCCGTTGGGCGATCCCGTCGAGATCACCGTGCGCGGCTACGAGCTCTCGATCCGCAAGGAAGAGGCGGCGATCGTCGAAGTGCAGTAGGCGCGACGGGCACGCGCGAGGGCGCGTATTTTTTTGATGGCAGAGTTAGCCCGATGCAACATGCTGGCAAGACAGGCGGCGAGAAATGACTCACGCAAACCTGTCCCAAATGAGTCACATGCGGCACGGCGACTCGGCAACTGGAGCAGTTTCAAAGCCAGGGGAGGCTTGTGGCGGAAGGCGGCGGAAGGTGGCGGAATGACTCAAAACGACCCCGTCCCCAAATGAGTCAAATGACTCAAAACGACCCCGTCCCCAAATGAGTCACCCCAAGAAAGAAGGAATGCATGGCAGCTTCACAGCTTCATGTCGCGTTGGCGGGCAACCCCAACTGCGGCAAGACGACACTCTTCAACCTCATTACCGGCCAAAACGGCTACGTGGGCAACTGGCCGGGCGTGACGGTCGAGAAGAAGGAGGCCAAGCTCTCGCGCGACAAAAGCGTGACCGTGACCGACCTTCCCGGTATCTATTCGCTTTCCCCCTATAGCCCCGAGGAGCGCGTGAGCCGTGACTATCTCATGAGCGGCGAGCCCGATGTGGTGATCCAGCTCCTCGACGCCACGAACCTCGAGCGCAACCTCTACCTCGCGCTGCAGGTCATCGAGACGGGTCTGCCCGTGGTCGTGGCGCTCAACATGGCCGACCTCGTGGAGAAGAACGGCGACAAAATCGACACGCGTGCGCTCTCGAAGCGTCTGGGCGCGCCCGTCGTCATGGTCTCCGCGCTGCGGAACACCGGCATCGACGAGCTCATCGCCGAGGCCAAGCGAGCCGCCGCTACGAAGGGCGCCGTGCCGGAGCATAAGTTCGACTCCGCTATCGAGGATGTCCTCAACAAGATCGAAGCCGAGCTTCCCGGTTCGGTGCCGGCAAACAAGCGCCGCTACTTTGCGGTGAAGCTCTTCGAACGCGACGAGGATGCCGCGCGCTCCATTAACCTCACCAAGGACGGTGCCGCCCGCGTCGAGGCGCTCGTCGCCCAGTGCGAGCAGGATTGCGACGACGATGCCGAATCCATCATCACGGGCGAGCGCTATGCGGTGATTGCGCACATCATGGACGAGTGCGTGAAGAAGGCCGCTGCACGCATGAGCATCTCCGAGAAGATCGACCGCGTGGTCACGAACCGTATTCTGGGTTTGCCGCTCTTCGTCCTCATCATGTGGGCGGTGTATGCCATCGCCACCGGTGCGAACGCGTTCGGCACGGCCGGCACGGACTGGGTGAACGACAACCTCTTTGGCGAGGGCTTCGAGCTCTTCGGCATGGCATTCCCGTCCATCCCCGCTGTCATCGAGGGTTGGCTCACCGCTGTGGGCGCGAGCCCGCTCGTGTCGAGCCTCGTGCTCGACGGCATCGTCGCCGGCGTGGGCGCGGTGCTCGGCTTCATCCCGCAGATGTTCGTCCTCTTCGTGCTCCTCAGCTTCCTCGAGGACTGCGGCTACATGGCGCGCGTCGCCTTCGTGATGGATCGCGTGTTCCGCCGCTTCGGCCTCTCGGGTAAGAGCTTCATCCCCATGCTCGTTTCCACGGGCTGCGGCGTGCCCGGCGTGCTCGCCACCAAGACCATCGAGAACGAAAAAGACCGCCGCATGACGGTCATGACCACGACGTTCATCCCCTGTGGCGCGAAGCTTCCCATCATCGCCCTGCTCATGGGCGCCATGGTGGGCACCGCGGAGGCCGCGTGGATCAGCCCGCTCTTCTACTTCCTGGGCGTCGTCGCGGTGATCGTCTCGGGCATCATGCTCAAGAAGACGAAGCTCTTCGCTGGTCGCCCCACGCCGTTCGTCATGGAGCTGCCGAGCTACCACTTCCCGTCGATCCGCTCGTGGGCGCTGCATGTGTGGGAGCGCGTCTCCGCGTACATCAAGAAGGCCTTCACGATCATCTTCGCGTCGACCATCGTGGTGTGGTTCCTCTCGAATTTCGGTATCTACGAGGGGACCTTCGGCTTCTTGCCCGAGATCACCGGCGGCCTCGATGAGTTCACCGACTACTCCGTGCTCGCCATGGTGGGCGGCGCCATCGCGTTCATCTTCGCGCCGCTCGGCTTCGACTCCTGGCAGGCCACGGCTATGTCCATCACCGGCCTCGTGGCCAAGGAGAACGTCGTCGCGACCGCGAGCTCGCTGCTCCACATCGCCGACGGTACCGAGACCGACCCGAACCTGTGGGCGGCGTTCGCCGGCATGTTCCCCTCGATGGGCGCCATCGCTGCGTTCGGTGCGTTCAACCTCTTGTGCGCGCCCTGCTTCGCCGCTATGGGCACCATCCGCGCGCAGATGAACTCCGGCAAATGGACGGCGATCGCCATCGGCTACGAGTGCGTGTTCGCGTGGGTCGTGGGGCTCATCATCAACCAGCTCTACGAGCTTATCGTGCTCGGGCAGTTCGGTATCTGGACGGTCGTGGCGTTCGCGCTCATCGCCGTCATGCTGTTCCAGCTCTTCCGCCCCATGCCCAAGTGGGCGTGGGATGACGACGCCGCTCCCAAGCCGGCTTCCGCCGCCGCGACGGCATAAGACGGCGTAAACGTCTCTCCTCTTGGCGGCCGGGGCGCATTCCCCTCTCGCGCCCCGGCCGCACTTCATGTTGAACGTGTAAAATTACCCCAGGGGTTATTTTACATTCATGTACTAGGTAACATAACCCCTGGGGTATTCTTATACGCGCCGACTGAGCGCGCCACCCTGGAAGAAAGAGGCCGTTATGGGTCTTGCCGATATCATCATCTTGGCGCTCATCGCGGCGGCATTCGTCGCCGTGTGCGTACGCATCAAGCGAAAGGGCACCTGCGCTGACTGCTCGGAGGCGGGCACGTGCAGCGGACACTGCAGCTCGCATTGCAGCCCGCGCAAGCAGGCAAGTTGCTCTGCGTGCAAGGGCGTAGACAAGGTCGCCGAAGACCTCGGTCGCAACATTCGCTGTTAACACCCAAGCAGCCAATCGATGACGTTCACATGCCGGATGCCCTCAAAGTCGCCCAGTCCCACGCGATCGAGCGTGAGAAGCGTCTTAGGGTAGTTGTCTGAAATGCCACGCAGAGGTGCGAGCTCGCGCGCAAGCGTATTCTCATCAAGGACGCTCAGCGCGACCTGATAGTAGTGGATGCCGTGCTGGTCCTCGGTAACGAAGTCGATCTCGGCCGAAGGCGTACGTCCCACGAAGACCTTTCGACTCCGGCGCAGCAGCTCAAGATACACGAGGTTCTCCAAACGATGTCCCAGATCGCTCCGGTCTCGCCCAAGGAGCAGGTGACGGAACCCCAGGTCGCCTAGGTAATACTTGCCGCCCCGTTCGAGGAGTCGTTTGCCTTTGGCGTCATAGGGCGCCGCCTCATAGAGGATATATGATTCGATGAGCGCATCGAGGTAGTCGCCGATGGTGGTAGGGGAGAGCTTGATGCCATTTTGCGCGAGGCCGTCCGCGATCTTCTTGAGCGAGAACTGGTTGCCGATGTTATCGGACATGAACGCGAACAGCAGCCGAAGGCTCATAAGGTTGAAGCGCGGGTGTCGACGGGATACATCCTTGATGAGGATCGTGTTGAGTACGCCATCGAGATAATCTGTGACGTCCTCTTCGGGGAGCGCTATGGTATAGGGTAGCCCGCCATAGACGAGATAGCGGTTGAGGAGCGCTTCGTCATCGCCGTATTCGGGAAGGCCATCGCGATATTCGGCAAAAGAGAGCGGCAGCATGTGTAGCTCGACATAGCGACCCGTGAGCAACGTCCCGAGTTCGCTCGACAGAAGATCGGAATTCGAGCCGGTGATATACACGTCCGTGTTCCCGCGTGCGTAAAGTGCATCGACTGCCTGTTCGAAGCGAGGTACGCGCTGCACCTCGTCGATGAAGATATAGGTCTGGTTCTGCCCGGCCGCCTCGATGCGCGCGACGACCATGCGGTAGAGCTCTTCGGCGGTCTTGGGCGCGTCGAATGCCATGCGCTCGATATCGAGGTAGACGATGCTGTTGGCTGGGACGCCGTCGGCTTCGAGAGCCTGTCGCGCAAGTTGCATCGCGGTTGACTTGCCGCTGCGGCGCAAGCCGGTCACAACTTTGATGACATCGCGGTCACGCCATGTTTTGAACCAGTTGAGTGCGTGCGTTCGCTCGACAACTCCCCGCTGCTTCATGATCGCTTCCTTACGTTGTCTCGCTCATCCAATAGATTGGACAGACTTATCGAATAGGATAATTCTATCCAAGTAACTAGATAAATTTCAAGATTCTAGAAGTTTGTCCAGTTATCTGGATAAACTAAGGAATCTCAAGAGCAGGAGTCGCCTGTTCCGTGCGGGACGGGCGCTCTATCTCGCTGTGAGAAACGGCGTGGAAACATTCCTATGGGATACTAAGCAACTAGTGAAAAGCGCGGCTGCGTAGCGCCGCGCAAACGTGCGCGGCATACCTCGCCCGAGGGGGTTCCCATGGATAAGCAGCAGAACATCGATTTCGTCCTCCGCACCGTCGAGGAGCGCGACATCCGCTTCGTGCGCCTGTGGTTCACCGACGTGCTCGGCCGTCTCAAGAGCTTCGCGATCAGTCCCGAGGACCTCGAGGTCGCATTCGAAGAGGGCATCGGCTTCGACGGTTCGTCCATCGAGGGCTTTACTGCTCCCGAAGAGGCAGACATGCTCGCCTTCCCGGATCCCTCGACGTTTCAGGTGCTGCCGTGGCGTCCGTCGAAAGACGGCGTCGCCCGCGTGTTCTGCGACATCAAGAAGCCCGACCGCACGTCGTTCGAGGGCGACCCGCGCGCGTGCATGCGCCGCATGTTCCATCGTGCCGAGGCCGCGGGCTTCATCATGAACGTGGGCCCGGAGATCGAGTACTACCATTTCCCCGATGACCACACGCCCAAGCCCCTGGACGAGGCCGGCTATTTCGACCTCACGCCGTCGGATTCCGCGCGCGACCTGCGCCGCGACACCGTGCTCATGCTCGAGAAGATGAGCATCCCGGTCGAGTACACCTTCCATTCGAGCGGCGGCTCGCAGCATGGGATCTCGCTGCGCCATGCCGAGGCGCTCACCACGTCGGACGCCATCATGACGGCGAAGTACATCATCAAGCTCGAGGCATTCAGCTCGGATATTCACGCATCGTTCATGCCGAAGCCCATTGCTGGGGCGCCGTCGAGCGCGATGTTCCTCCACCAGTCGCTCTTCGACCGCGAGGGCAACAACGTCTTCTGGGGACCGGAGGATACCACCTACCATCTTTCGGACGTCGCGAAGCACTACATGGCGGGCATCCTCGCGCACGCGCAGGAGATCTCGGCCATTACGAACCCCACGGTGAACTCGTACAAGCGTCTGGGTGGCGGCACGTCGAACGACGGTCCCGCGTACGCCATGTGGGGGCTGCGCAACCGCTCCGCGATGATCCGCGTGCCCATTTACAAGCCGGGTAAGCAGCTCTCGACGCGCATCGAGCTTCGCACGCCCGACGCCATGTCGAACCCCTACCTCGTGAACGCCGTGACGCTCGCCGCCGGCCTCGACGGTATCGAGCGCAAACTCGAGCTGCCTCCCGAGCCTACGCCCGAGCTCATCGCGGGTGGGGAGCGCGCACTCGCCGAAGCCGGTTTCGCGCGCCTGCCGTCCAGCCTCGACGAGGCGCTCGACTACTTCGAGGATTCGCAGTTCATGAAGGATGCGCTCGGCGAGCACATCCATGCGTACTTCCTCAAGCGCAAGCGCAGCGAGTGGCATAAGTTTGCCTCGACGGTCACAGAATGGGAGCTCGAGCACTATTTCGCCGATGCCTAACTAGTGACGGCGCGTTTTCGCAGGTAGTTTGGCAGGTAGTGTGCGGGCTTGTTGTTCGCGTACGACGATACCTGCGCAAAGCCCCAGCATACGGTATGATTGATAGAACGAAGGAGGTGCTACATGGCCGAGAAGTGCATTTTGTTCATGGCGCGCACGACGCGTTTCCATGAGTTCGTCTGCACGCTCACGCAGCCGCTTGGCGTGGAGGTGAGCCTCGCCACGCCGGATTCGCCCACGGCGGCGCACGATTTCGACCTGCTCGTGCTCGATGCCGACGGTATTCGCAACGATCGCATCGAACAGATCGTGAAGTGGCTCGAAGGTCGCGGTAGCATCCCCATCCTCGTCATCGCCGACGAGGAGACGCTGCCCGGGTTGCGCTTGCCGGCGCACTCGCGGTCGGATTTCATCAGCTCGGGGGCGAGCGACGTGGAGCTCGAGGTGCGCGCACGGCGCCTGCTGGGCGACGAGGACGCCTTCGCCGTCGACGACGTGTTGCACATCGATAACCTCGTCATCAACCTGGCGACCTACCAGGTGTATCTCGACGACGAGCCCGTCGACCTCACGCTCATGGAGTACTCGCTGCTCTCGTTCTTGGCGACGCACCCCAACCGCGCGTACTCGCGCGAGGTGCTGTTGCATCGCGTGTGGGGTTTCGAGTACTGCGGCGGTACGCGCACCGTCGATGTGCACATTCGGCGCATTCGCTCGAAGGTGGGGCCGCAGATCGCAGCGCACATCACCACCGTGCGCGGCGTGGGGTATCTCTTTAAGGAATAGCTTGTGGGGCGGGCCGCGTGCTCGCCCTTCTTGTGTTTGAGCGTGCTGTCTCGGCGCGTTTTGCCGTTCGGTGCGATACCATTAAAAAAGACTGAAGTTTGAGGTCTGAACCCAAGCCGTGCGTCGTGCGGGGTACAACCCGAACGAACAGGTTGAACATGATAGCGAAGGAGAAGACCGCTATGGACGATAAGAACATGCAGCGTCCCGACGGCGTTCCGGTAAGCGAGAACACGGGCTCGTCGCCGCGCATCTCGATCGAGCCGAGCCAGCCCGAGGTTCAGGCGCAGGCAGGTCAGACGGCGCAGCAGTCGGGTGCCGCGTATCAGCCAGGTGCCGCACCGCAGCAGCCGGGTGCGCAGGCGGCATACCAGCAGCCGGGCGCGTATCAGGACGACGCCACGGCTCAGCAGCCCCATGTGCAGACGACCCCGCAGCACGCGACGTCCATGCCTGCAACGGCGACGGTAGACACGCGCACCGTCGTGAAGACGAAGACCAAGAAGTTGCCTGTGTTCCTGGCATCGCTCTCTGGCCTGGTAGTGGGCGCTGTGCTCGTGATCGCGCTCGTCATGACCGGCGCGTTGAACATCGGCGAGACGAACGTCGAGGCCCCGGCCTTGAGCGATTCGGGCACGAGCGGCACGCAGACCATTCAGATCGACGCGGAGGATACCACGCTCGCCGAGGCGGTCGCTGCGAAGGCGCTGCCCTCCGTGGTCTCGATCTCGGCGGTGAACGAGCGCTCCGGCGAGGGTGGCATCGGCTCCGGTGTGATCCTCGATACGGATGGCAACGTGCTTACCAACCACCATGTCATCGAGGGTGCCACGACAATCTACGTCGAGGTGAACGAGGAGAGCTACGAGGCGGAGCTCGTGGGCGCGGACGCCTCGAGCGACCTTGCCGTCGTGAAGATCAAGGACATCGACAAGAGCCAGCTCACGCCTATCGAGGTGGGGGATTCGAACGATATCACCGTGGGCGAGTGGGTCATGGCGATCGGTAGCCCCTTCGGTAACGAGCAGTCCGTCTCCACGGGCATCGTGAGCGCGCTCTATCGTTCGACGGCGCTGCGCGGCACGTCCGGTACCTCCATCTACGCGAACATGATCCAGACCGACGCCGCGATCAACCCTGGTAACTCGGGCGGTGCCTTGGTGAACGCCGAGGGTCAGCTCATCGGCATCAACTCCGTGATCGAGTCTTATTCCGGGTCGAGCTCGGGCGTGGGCTTCGCCATTCCCGCGAACTACGCGATCAACATCGCCAACCAGATCATCGCCGGCGAGACTCCGGCGCATCCCTACATCGGCGTGACCGTGACTTCGGTGAACGCATTCACGGCGCGGGAGCAGGGTCTTTCGGTGAGCGAGGGTGCTGTCGTGGCTTCGGTGAACGCCGACAGCCCCGCCGAGGAAGCCGGCTTGCAGCCCGATGACATCGTGACGGCGGTGGATGGCGAGCCGATTGCCTCCGCCGACGGCCTTATCATCGCGGCGCGCGAGCACGAGATCGGCGAAACGATCACGCTCACGGTGGTGCGCGGCGACGAGACCTTCGACGTCGAGGTCGTGCTGGGCTCCGACGCGGATCTTCAGGAAGAGAACCAGGACGGCACGACGGGCGATAGCTCGGGCAGCCTCATGGACGAGGACGAGTTCCGCCAGTACCTCGACGACCTCATGGCGAATCGCTAACGTTTAGTTGTTGGCGCGCGATGTGACGAGAGCCCACTTCGGTGAACCCGTGGTGGGCTCTTTTCATGTGGAGCGGCGGTATGGCAGCGGGTGCCTCGGCGTTGTGGGGGGACGGTGCCGATGAGTCGCTGCTTCACGCTCGGCGCGTGGTGCAATTCAGGCCGTTTTGCCGCCGCGTATATGTTCGAACCGGTTGTCTGAGTGGAATTTGCGTCTGGTCGAGTAGATCGAGTTTTCTGCTCTACGCGACCAGCGGTTTCTTTGCGTGATTGAGCGTGTCTACTCGGCGATTTGAAAAAACCGCTCAGACAAGTGGCTCGAACTATAGGGCGAGCGCGTTGCGCGGCGAGATGGTACCCTTACAAGGTATGACGAAACGCCAATGAGTGGGGGTCGCTGTGGAGCAGTTGAGCCTTTTTGACGATATGGACGCCATCGCGCATGCGAATGGGCAGGATGCGGCGAGCGGGGCGGCCGTCGGGGATGCGGCGGGGGCTCATCCTGTAGCGCTCGATGAGGAGCGCGCTGTCGCTGCAGAGCGCGCTGCCGAGCTCAATCACCTGCTCGAATACCACGCCTACCGCTATTACATCCTCGACGCGCCCGAGATCACAGACGCCGCCTTCGACCAGCTCCTCGTCGAGCTGCAGGGCATCGAAGCGCGCTACCCCGAGCTCGTCACCCCGCAGTCCTACACGCAGCGTGTGGGTGGCGGCTTCGTGGACACGGAGCAGTTCCAACCGGTGACGCACGCGGCACGCATGTACTCCATGGACGACGCCATGAACCTCGAGGAACTCGATGAATGGCTCGAGCGCACGGAGACGGCGCTCGGCGCGGGACAGGTCGCCTATACCTGCGAGCTTAAGATCGACGGCCTCGGCGTGGCGCTCACCTACGAGAATGGTGCCTTCGTGCGCGCCGCCACGCGCGGCGACGGCACCACGGGCGAGGACGTCTCGCTCAACGTGCGCACCATCCGCGACGTGCCGATGCGCCTTTCCGCTGCCGCCCTCGCCCACATGGGCGCCGACGCAGGCGTGCCCATCGAGGTGCGCGGCGAGGTCTACATGCCCAAGGGTAGCTTCGTGCGCTTGAACGAGGAGGCCGATGCGGAAGGCCGCGACCCGTTCGCTAATCCGCGCAACGCCGCCGCCGGCAGCCTTCGACAAAAGGATCCCAAGGTCACGGCGAAGCGCGACCTCGCGACGTTCCTCTACGCCGTGGCGGATACCGCGCCCCTGCACGTGGGGTCGCAGCACGAGTTCCTCCAGTGGCTCGGCGACGCCGGGTTCTCGGTGAATCCCAACGTGGCGCGCTGCACGACGCCCGCCGAGGTGCACGCGTTCTGCGCCGACGCCCTCGCGCACCGCGCAGACTTAGATTATGACATCGACGGCGTGGTGGTGAAGGTCGATAGCTTCGCCCAGCAAGACGAGCTGGGCTTCACGGCGCGCGCCCCGCGCTGGGCGATCGCGTTCAAGTTCCCGCCGGAGGAGAAGCAGACGGTGCTGCGCGAGATTCGCATCCAGGTGGGGCGCACGGGCGTGCTCACGCCGGTCGCGGAGTTCGACCCCGTGACGGTTTCGGGTTCCACCATCGCGCGCGCGACGTTGCACAACGAGGATGAGGTGTACCGCAAGGATGTCCGCGTGGGCGATACGATCGTGGTGCACAAGGCGGGCGACGTGATTCCCGAGGTCGTGGGACCGGTGCTCGACAAGCGCCCCGAGGG